>JAIYDP010000314.1 GCA_027487435.1 Verrucomicrobiaceae bacterium
GGAGTCTGCCACCACGAAAGCGAAGAAACCTGCTATGCCGAACTTTGCGCCATCGTCCGCGACGAAGTCGCCCACCGCACCGCCAAGTGCGAGCCGCTCCCCACGCCCAAAGTCCGCATGACCCGCGACCTCGACTATGCCACCGCCTGATCTCCATTCCCAACGCCCTTTCTTCCACATTCTCTTCACTCCTTCTTTGCCTTCAAAAATAAAAAATCCGAAATCATCAATACATCTTCACTGCTAACTCGACACTTATTATTCTTCCCATCATGGCATCAATTGCACCATCCACGCCAACACGCTCCACAAAACGCGTCTAAACGTCCAGCCCGCCGCCTGTCTTCCACACCAAGACAACTGATCAATGTCTGTTATTTAGGACCCGAAGCAAATCACCTAGATTATGAAAATCGACATTCACACACACACGAGGAGGTGTAAATCTGGTGACGCGCCAACGCGTGAAATCACGCCGGAGGATTTCTGCGAAACGATCAGATCGACCGATGTTGGAATCATAGCAATCACAAATCATAATGTGTTCGACCTTGAGCAATTCACGGAAATTGCCACTTTGATCGCTGGAGATGTGAAAGTTTGGCCAGGGATAGAACTTGATGTGATTGAGGATGGGGCACGGGGGCACTTGCTAGTGATAGTGTCGCCATCGAAAGCCTCCGAATTTGCGACGAAGATCACAAAAATCATTGCTAGTTCCACTCCGGACAACTTTACGACGACCATTGATCTGGTCATCGACGAACTGGATTGTCTTGGGCCGATCTATGTTGCACACTACAAGCAGAAGAAACCCAACTTGTCGGATGAAGCCATTGATAGACTTATTGCAGCAACGGCCAACCCGGCCCGCGTGCTCAAGGAGGTTGCAAACTCGATTTCAGCAGGGATCTTCATTTCCCATGGCCACCCTTCGATCTACGGTTCGGATGTTCATGACTGGGCAAAATATGAAGAAGATTCCCGCGACCTGCCCGATCTACGGCTTCCTGTTGAGAGCTTTGAGCACTTTTGTTTGCTGCTCGAAAAAGACCCCACGGCAATCAATACTGTGTTGAATAAGAAGGTTGCAGAAAATCTTCTTCTCACGCCATTCAATGACTCGACTCTTTTAAAGCTGACAGTCTTTAACGATATCAATATCGTCTTCGGACCAAAGGGAACAGGCAAGTCCTGCATTCTTGAAGCAATTGCCAAACATTATAATCAAAATGGAATTGACGCCGAAGTATATGTTTCGACGACTGATCGCCTTGATCAATCCTTCGACATAAAGGGAAAAGACGTTTCTCTAAACTTAAGAACGTATGGCATAGATTACTGCAAAGATGAAGTGCAGTCGCTGAGGGAGGCCAAGGAGGCCGGCGTCACCGGTCTTAGTAAATACGTCAATTTTTTCCGCACAAAAAGCACAAGCAGGAATGCGAAAAAGATCAAAATCAAGGACATCGAACCAGAGGGAGAAGGAGCATCCAAGCGTGAATTCAATGAGTTTCACGAAGCTGTTGAAAAAACCTCTGATTTCCTACAGTTCGTGGAAAGCGATGCGGCCATCAAGAGAGAGCTCTCCGAGGACGAGTTCAAGGAGTTGATCGACATTCTCGGGAAATTGCAGGGACGTCTCGGCATTCGAGAATGGAACAGCTACGCTGGATGGAAGGAAATATGGTTTCTCAATAATGCGATCGAGAAGTTTCGTAGTGAAGTGGAGCGAAAAACCGGGTCTCCCGCAAAACCGTCGACGACTGGTTTCCGTGATTACGCTATGAATCGCGTCAGGATTGAGGCTAATGCTGCCACGATCATCAAGAACATCGACACGAAGTTTCCGATACAAAAGGAATTCGTAGGCAGTCTTGGGCCGAATAAGGGAGAGCTTGAATTGTGCACGGAATTCATCTTTCAGGACGGAAATGTCACCGATGGCTCGTTGAGTAAATTGAAGAACATCAAGAAGGGTTCACAAAAGGATTTTGCCAGAGCGGTTCGCGACATTCAGAAGCATGCATACGAAGACAGCCTTTTTCAGCATTTTTCCAGTTTCAATAATATTGAGGATATTGAGGAGATCGAAACTGTTTACGAATTACTGCTTTTCAAGCGCTATTTTGCGCTAGTCGGACGTCCCTATTCGCCGTCAAGTGGCGAAGCTTCAATGGTTATGCTGCATAAGGAACTGGAGGCAGAGAAGGAAATATACATTCTCGACGAGCCAGAGAAGAGCCTAGGGAATGAATACATCAGCGATGTCATTGTTCCATTGATTAGGGAACGAGCCCGTGCAGGAAAGAAAATTTTTATCTCGACCCACGATGCGAATATAGCCGTCCGCACTCTGCCCTACAGTTCGCTCTACAGGTGTCACGGGCCAAAGGGATACGCCACCTATATCGGCAACCCATTCTCTAACCATCTCGTAAATCCAGAGGATGAAACCGAAAGACTTGACTGGAAAAAAGTCAGCATGAAGACCCTTGAGGGAGGAGAAGAAGCATTTGGCGAAAGAGGAAAAATTTATGGAAACCATTAAAGCAAGAGTCACCGAACACGATGAGAAGCACTTCATCGAAATTCAGGACGTGATCGAAACGATCACGATTCCGATCTCTGAGGACAAGCCGAACGACGTCAAACGTGCTTTCAATAAACTGATAGAAAGAATAAAGGCCGGAAGTTTTGAGATTGAACTTGAGGACGAAGACGAAAGTCTTTTTCTGGACGTAGCAAGAGAGTATATCATCCAACTCAATCGCGAAATTCAAGAAGTGCGCGAAGAAATGATAGAACTCAGACTGGTGGATGATGATTATAAACTCTAGCAAGTAAATATATGCTATGATTCTGGTACGATCTCGAATATAGAACATCCGTAACGGTGATCACATCATATTTAGGATTTCGCAAAGTTCAGATTTTATTATTGTGCGTATTTTTCATAATGTAACCACCATCCAAAGTATCATTAAAATGTCTTCAAAAAAATCTAAAAAAAACCTTCTTTCAACTGAAGAAATAGAAGAAATAGTCGAAAAAGTGCTAGCGCGTCGGAATCCCCCCCCCGCTGATAGAGCGAGTGGAGAATCTCAAGATAGCTCTAGACCGAAAGATCTTTCTTCGAGGATTTTTATTGACATACTAGTTGCAGAGGTGCGAGCAGGTTGGAGTATTACCCCCCTCACAGGTGCAGGTGTCTCAGTGCGATCAGGTCTGATGGTGGGGCGTGATTTCTCAGTCTATCTAACATGGGTTATATATAAATGCATTGAAGACCGTCATGATCTACGAAGCAATGGCTGGCCTGAGCCACCATCTGAGTCACAAACTAAAGCATTGACCTCATGGGTTTCAAGCGAGTTTGTAACTCTTTGCAAGGCACAAGGAGTTAAGATAATTACAGACCCTAATAAAGGTATTATAGAATTGCATTTATCAGAATCGGTTCAAGTGGCTAGCCAACACTGGATGCGCCCACTAACTCCAAAAATTTTGAATGCTGGAAAAGAACTCAAAAAAAGTGACGAAGAAATAAAAAATCTGTTTGCCACAGTGAAACAGAGAGAACCCTACTTCAAGCCACCATCACATCCAGAGCAATCACCTTATTCGTTAGAAGCAGTGAAAGAAGCCGCTATTCACGCTATGCATGACTGGCGGGCAATGTTGAATTTCCTATCGAAGATTACAATTCGCTTTGTAAATAAATCACCTCATCTTAAATTAGAAGAAGCCGCTCAGTCTGTAGTCGATAGTTTCAACCAGCACATTACCCGCGGTAGGAAGCCCAACATGACTCATTCTATGTTGGCCCACTTGGCAGCTCCACTACGAACGCGAATACTATTCACAACAAATTTTGATTCCTTACATGAGGAAGCCTTCAACCAGCTCGGTCTATTCCCGGAACGCCTCTCGGTGTCAGTCGCGCAAGGTTTGCCATCTGTGGATACTGTAAGGTCTAGAAATTGCATCGTTAAGCTGCATGGAACCTATACTGGAACACGGGCAGATTTTTCCTTAGACGAGATGCCATCCAAGGAAGAATTAGGCAAATTCTTTCACTGTGTCGTGGGTAAACCTCCATCCGATAGCAAAGAACAAGAAACGAACTTTGACCATCAAAAAAACTTCTGGAATCCCTCCCACTTACTTGTAATTGGAAATGCCCTAAGCGACGCACGTTTAGTGCAATTCATTAAATACGTCTTGGAGTACAGCCATAATGCAAAAGTTTTTTTAGTCGGCTTCAATCAAATTGATTATGTAAATTTCGAAAGAATATTTTATAATTATATTAATCCACCCAATGAAAGGGTTTTCATTACTATCACAGATCGATCAGATCTTCTTTTGCTAGAGCTATATCAAGCACTGACTCTTACCCTCCCAAAAGGAGGATTCAGCTATCACTACTCACATGATGTCCCTCCCTATATTTGGAGAAGCGACAGAGATCATCCTCAACTATCAAAATTGAGCAAAGATTGCATCGATAAAATTGTTAAAACTTTAAATGATAATACAAATTCTATAAAAGGCACTAAATTAATTTTGACCCCAGTTTCTTTGTATATACCCAATACGAATCCTTTAAATCAAGTTAATGTCGATAAAATTAATAAATATGCATATTCAAAAACCGAAACTGCCATAATCAAATTAAATAATAGTAAATTTATTATAACAGAAAAAGTTTCGAGGAATAAACTAAAGAAATTAGGTATTAATAATGATCAGATTTACGTGAGCGGAATGACAAATGTAATTCGAGAAACATTTCGAAGACTCACCAATTATTACTTTAAGCAAGTCGTTTGGCTTGAACTTGAGGACTACACAGATACGCTAGCATTAGCCCATCAAATTTTGCATATCATTGCTTTGCGTCGGGGAAAATTTCAGTTAGAACACGCAGTTTTAATTTCAAATCGAATTACTCAGAATTCTAATTTCGATAATATAGAAAACTTTAGAAAGGAACTCGAAACTCAAATTAAGCATACAGTCAATTATCTTGGAGGTAATCTATCAGAATATGTGATTTCTATCTATGGGAGAAACGGACCAGGTTGTTGCTCAGGTTGGGATGGTAAACATTGGGAAATTGATGAGTATGAAAGAATGCATGTACTTTTGGATATATTTGCAATTTGTGGCGCAAAAATAATCTACCTACCTCTTTCTATAATCCGAAAGAACGATATATCTGAGAAAGTTAAAAAACTATGTAATATCGAATCATATAAAGATCCAAACTACCAGTTCTTATCCGAATTAATACCGAAAATAAAAAATTGCGATTATGATTTATTTGCTAATTTTTCGAGATTAAATTACCAACTGATTGCGATTGCTCCAGACAACGGAAGAATCAGAACTTCAAATCAGCAAGGTAAAACTAGTGGTGAACAGCATACTCTAGGAATTACTGAAGGAATCAAACAATTGGTAGATGATCTTGAGGGTTCTCCCGATAACAAAGTCAAGATTCACAAACAGCGATTCCTTTATGCGACGAGTCTCTTTCGTGCCTCGCGTCCCCCCAGTGTTTTCTTCACTGCTCCGATTTTCGAAAGTCCTTTTGATGAGATGAAATCAGAAGCCGACAACGACTGGATCCGTTCGCAGATTGCGAGGAAATGGCTCATAGAACTGAGGGATAAATATGGAATCGTTTGGCGCAAACCTGGAGGAAATTCATGGCTTTATCGGGATGGCCAAGTCGGTTTACGATTACGCATGCAACACAGTACAAAACTCAATTGGCGATGGCCGGAAACAGATTCCGAGAATGTGCAGGGCAATGAGCCGATTTATAATAATCCTAAATTTTTATTGAGTAAGTTCCATGCTCAAATTGCACGGTGGTACTTTAGAGCATTCTGTACTACAAATCATGGCATTCCTCTGCTGGAAGCCATGTATCACTACTATCAAAGCATATTACACATTAAACTCGCAGAACCGGATGTTCCTTTATCAAAAGCAATTATTGAAAGTGAAAAAATTATTGAATATAGAAAAATGCTCTGCATGAGACTCATGACAGAGTGGTTACACGTAATACGAATTGGTTGCCCGACAATGGACTTTTGGTATGATCCTGTGGCTCTTGATGGCTGGTTTGGGGACAAAGCTATAAAATTATTCGAATCCACATTGACTAAAACGTTTAAAAAAATTGTAGATAATGATAAAGACCTATGGCGTAAAAATATTAAAAATAACTTTCTTGTTCCAATTCTCGAAGAATTTAGTTTCTTTAGAACCGATTCAAATAATAAGAATGAAGCTGTTTCAGGCCGCATTTTCACGAGGGTTAATCCACGCTCTCATGATATTACAATTCCAAAGTTGGATATTTTTTCCGATGAATTTCCAACCTTTAAAAACCCAGAGTTGGAGCTTCCAGAAGAATTGAAGCGATTTGATAAAGTTATTCTGTTTAATGAAATTAACAAGTTATCTCACCGCGATCTGCGTGAAGAATTACTTAATTTGAGACCTAAAGTAATTAATAAACCAAACAGAGCACTTTGGGTAGATGTATCAAGACTGCTGCATCAAAGAACTTATGAACATTTTCAGCGGGCAAAGCGTTTAGATTTTATGTGTCTGCTAGAAGAAGGTTCGCTAGAAAAAACTGTTATCCGTTCTAAACCATCTGGTGCTACTTCGAGAGCAACCTGGAAGCAAGTAATTGTTCTTTCTAAATTATGTGTGGATGTGTGTGGTATGTGTCCACCATCCTATACAGAATTTGAAATGAGTCTCCGTGTAGAGGTAATTGCACTACATGCAGTGGCTCTGGGTCGCTTAGGGCGATTTTTTCAAGCTCATTGCAGACTCAACGAAGCTCACGCATTGCTGACTCGTATCCCCAAAAAAACTGATCAATCAGATTTTGCGGTCTTAGAATTAAGACGGGCAGAAATAAGAGTTCTAGAGGCAGAACACATTAATCATTTGTACAAATATTTTTATCTAAATAATTCTGACTATGAGAAATTTAGCTTTGAGCCTTCTTGCGACAAAGAAGTTTTCGACGAATTGGATAATCTTTTCAAAGAAAAGAAAGACTTTGACCCCGAGACACTTTTTAAATTGGATCCCAAAATTCTTCTTGCATGGCAATATTATGATATCTATTTTTCTGAGCATAGTAATAACAAAAATACTTCCGATTATAGCTATGATAATGATGAGCATCTCAAACAGGTCTTAGTTTCAAAAATGGATGATGCATGGAGTTCGATTGAAGCCGCCGAGCATCTTCTTTCTGGACAAATCAGAACCTCTATTTGGTGGGCACGCCTTTGCTCATTGCGATTGCGCTTCTTCGCGATGCATGAGCGTCACGTAACAAAGAACTGTGGTCTGCTAGCGATGCGCAGAAAGCAAGATTTGCAAGCAAATCTTAAAAAATGGTTGCGGCTTGGTATAGCGAATGTCAACACAAATGAGTTTCGGAAGACTCGGCTCATATGGTATTTCATTAAAGCTAAGGAGAACTGGTGTAAAATCCATGGTCAAAAGAAATATCTTGATGTTTCGGAACTGGAGATTATTACTTCAGTGCGAACTGACGATGAAGATGCGGACCCCTATCAAAGAAAGTTCATAGGTGCATCACCATCATCATCCTTAGATACGTTGTGGCGTGACTACTTTGGGCAATTCACACAGCATGATAGGAAGGAGCCTGGGAATGAGATTAGTTAATCCTCGGGGTCTAGGCCTTGGGCATTGCAGTTGGCTAACAGGGTGTAGAGGAGGGCGTTGTTTGTCCCAGCTTCTAGGCTGCCGAAGAACATCCAGTTTTCCATGCCTAGCTTGGTGGGGCGGTTCAGGTTTTCGACGAGGTTGCTTCCAACTGAAACTCGTATCGTCACAGTAGATGCAATCTCACGTGGCCAATCTGAGATTGGCTTATTGCGATTTTTTCAATACCGTGAGGACGCTTGCGGTTAGCTTTCGACTTCTACGGCGGGGGCATCGGTGCGGGGTTGGAAGAGGAGTTCTTCCGAGTTATCGCGACGGATGACGTCAACGATGTCGCCTGCTTTGATGTCGCCGCGTAGTAAGGCTTCGGCGAGAGGGTCTTCGAGGTATCGTTCTACGGCGCGGCGCATGGGGCGTGCGCCGTAGCTGGGATCGTAGCCTTTGGCGATGAGAAGCTCGATGGCGGGCTCGGTGAGTTCCAGGTTGATGGATTTTTCCTTGAGTCGTTTGCTGAGCTTGGTGATCTCGAGATTGACGATGCGCGCTAGATCAGGCTTTTCGAGCATGTGGAAGACGACCAATTCGTCAAGACGGTTCAAGAACTCGGGCTTGAAGTGTCGTTTGGCCTCCTCGTTGATTTTTTCTTTCATGGTCTCGAAGTCGCCTTCGTCGGCTTGCATAGCGTTAAAGCCGAGTGTGGACTGCCGGCGAATGGTCGAGGCGCCGACGTTGGAAGTGAGGATGATGATGGTATTGCGAAAATCGATTTTGCGCCCGAGGGAGTCGGTGATCATGCCTTCTTCCAGGACTTGGAGGAGGAGGTTCATGACATCGGGGTGAGCTTTTTCCACTTCGTCAAAAAGGATCACCGAGTAGGGACGGCGGCGGACTTGTTCAGAGAGTTGGCCGCCTTCTTCGTAACCGACGTATCCGGGAGGGGAGCCGATGAGACGAGAAGAGGTGAATTTTTCCATATACTCCGACATGTCGATCTGGATCAGGGACTCAGGGTCGCCGAACATGAATTCTGCGAGGTTGCGAGCAAGGTAGGTTTTGCCGACACCTGTGGGGCCGAGGAAAAGGAAAGAACCGATAGGGCGACGCGGGTCTTTGAGGTCGGCCCGGGAGCGGCGGAGAGCTTTGGAAATGGCGGAAACGGCTTCGTTTTGTCCGATCACACGGCCTTGGAGTTCGTCCTCCATTTTGAGGAGTTTTTCGGTCTCGTTTTCCTCCATGCGGCGAAGGGGGATGCCTGTCCACTTGGAAACGACGGCCATGATGTCGTCTTCCGTGACATCGATGACGGATTCTTCGGAATGGGCACGCCAGGTTTTCAGAGTCTCTTCGAGTTCTTTTTTGGCGTTTTTCTCAGCATCGCGCATGGCGGCGGCCTTCTCGAAATTTTGCTCGGTAATGGCGGCGAGTTTGTCTTTGTTGATGACATCGATGCGGGCTTCCAGCTCCTTGATGACAGGGGGGCGAGTCATTTGGCCGATGCGTGCGCGGGCACCAGCTTCGTCGAGAACGTCGATGGCTTTATCGGGCAAATACCTGCCAGTAAGGTAGCGAGCCGTGAGTTTCACCGATGCTTCGATGGCTTCTGGGGAGAAACGAGCTTTGTGGTGAGCTTCATACTTGGAGCGTAGGCCTTCGAGGATTTTGATGGCATCATCTTGGCTGGGCTCTTCGACTTTGACTTGTTGGAATCTGCGTTCCAGCGCGGCGTCCTTTTCGATGTACTTGCGGTATTCGTTGAGGGTGGTAGCGCCGATGCATTGGAGTTCGGAGCGAGAGAGAGCAGGTTTGATGATGTTTGAGGCATCCATGGCACCCTCCGCAGAGCCAGCACCGACGATGGTGTGGAGTTCGTCAATGAAAAGGATAACGTTTTTCACCTTACGGATTTCGTCCATCACAGCCTTGATGCGTTCTTCAAATTGGCCGCGGTACTTAGTGCCTGCGACCATCAGGGCGAGGTCAAGAGTGACGACACGCTTGTCGCGGAGTAGTTCAGGAACATTGCCACTAGCGATTTCTTGGGCGAGACCTTCGGCGATAGCGGTTTTGCCAACACCAGCTTCGCCGATGAGAACTGGGTTGTTTTTGGTACGACGGCAGAGGATTTGGATCACGCGTTCGATCTCGCTTTCGCGACCGATGACAGGGTCGAGTTCGCCATCTTTGGCAGATTTTGTGAGGTCGCGACCGAAAGCTTTGAGTGCTGGGGTTTTGGTTTTGGAGTTGCCTTGCTGAGGAGCTTCTTCCTCGGCATTTTCCTCCTTGAGGAAGTCAGCGAAGTTTTGATCATCCTCCTCAGAAGACGGTTCCCCGTTGTTTTCTGCCGATTCTTCAGCATTCACGCTTGGGTCGATTTCCGCAAGAATGGCGTTGCGGGTTTGTTGGATATCGACGTTGAGTTTCATGAAGACGCGGGCGGCGACACCATCACCTTCGCGCAATAGACCGAGCAAGATGTGTTCGGTACCGACATAAGAGTGGTTGAGTGCTTTCGCTTCTTTATCGGCGAGTTGCAGGACTTTTTTGACGCGTGGAGTGTAAGGAATGTTGGTTTGGCTGCCGGTAGCTGAGCCGGTGCCGACTTCCTTTTCCACTTCCATACGCACGGTGTCGAGGTCGAGACCCATGCGTTCGAGAACGCTAACCGCGACGCCTTGTCCGAGTTTGATGAGACCGAGCAGGATGTGCTCAGTGCCAACGTAATTGTGGCTGAAACGGTCGGCTTCCTTGCGAGCGAGGGCGAGGACTTGTTGAGCGCGAGGGGTGAAGTTATTCATGGGTTCGATGGAGTAGGAGGTTCAGGAAAATTTTCGTTTGTCGTTTTCGAGGAAAGGATAGCAGGAGGTGCGATAGTTTGCAAATTTGAGCGGATGATTTCTGAGCGAAGCGCATCGCGAAGGGCTGGAGTGAGCTTGCTAGACGACTTGAGTTGGAGGTGCCCGGGTTGAATTTCCAGGAGCAGAGTGTCGCAGAGGCGAGTAATCGCGGCGGGGAAAAACCCGAGTTGAGCGCCAAGGCGGATCAGCGAAATGTGGGTAAGTGCTTCTTTGGAATCGATGAGCCAAGCATGGGTGAGAATTCCGTAGGATCGGCCGATTTTGTCTTGGAGGTTGAGGCAGTTATCTTCCATCAGCTTATGGCGAGCATTCGATTCGTGACGTGCCACATCGGTAATGACGCGTTCGAGGCGTTCAATGATGGTGTTTTCGTCCTCACCCAAAGTGGATTGGTTGGAGATTTGATAGAGATTGCCAAGAGACTCTGTGCCTTCGCCGAAGAGGCCGCGCACGGCTAGTCCGAGGCGACCGATGCCATTTAGAACGGCGGTAATTTGCTCGCTGAGGACAAGTCCAGGAAGGTGCAGCATCGCCGAGGCGCGCATTCCAGTGCCGAGATTCGTGGGACAAGTGGTCAGGTAGCCCAGTTTACGATCGTAGGCGATGGGGAGATTTTCTTGAATCTCATCATCGACATCATTGATCGCGTGGAAAGCTTTGCGGAGGTTAAGCCCTGGGTGAATGGACTGGAGGCGCAGGTGATCCTCCTCATTTACCATGATGCTGAGGGATTGGCGGCGTTCAATGATGGCAGCGCTGCCGTCATTTCGCGCGGCATGCTCGCGACTGATGAGGTGCCGCTCGACAAGCACTTGTTTTTGAACGGAAGTCAGAGTGTCGAGTGATTGGGAAAAGGCATCCTTCATAGGACGAAGGTTTTCAATCACCGGAACGATTTGTTCCATGGCGGTGCGTCGTTGCTCCTTGGTAGCCCAGCCGGGAAATGGGGTGGACGTTAGGTTGCGTGCCAAGCGGATACGCGATGTGAGAACGACGGTGCTGTCGCAATCGCTGCCGATCATCCAATCGGCGGGGTGCTTGATCAATGTATTAAAACGCATCATGGCGAACCTGGAGCAGAGAGAGGAGTAGGGATTGTGGCGATTTCATCACGAAGTTTCGCCGCTTCTTCGTAATTTTCGGCGGAAATGGCTTCATCGAGGGCGAGTTTCAGTTGTTCGAGCTTTTCTTCGCGCGCGTGAAGGACTTCGAAGCCCTTGGGAGTTTTTCCTACGTGCGTTACGCCAAAATGCATGCCGCGTAAGATGAGTTCCACTTCATCGCCGAAAGTAGCGAAGCATTTGCTACAGCCAAAACGACGAACGCGATTGAGATCCTCGGCAGTGAAGCCGCAGTTGGGGCACTTGAGTTTGGATTGGTTCTGCTTTGATTTCGATACTGGGACTGGCGGGAAGGGTCCGAGTAGCATATCCGCCAGAGAGAATCCTGCGGGATCGGTAACACCTTTATCCTTGGCGCAACTATCGCATAGCTTGATTTTCTTCATCTGCCCATCAACGATTTGGGTAAGAAAAACAGTCGCTATTGTATCGCAAAAGTCGCACTTGTGTTTCATGGAAGTTGATCGAAAGGAGTGCCGGTGGTTTGTGTGAGTTCCGTGAAAGCAGCGATGAAACGTTTCGTGAGATTGCCGACTTTCCCATCACCAATGGGTCGGCGGTCGAGAGAAATTACGGGAATGACTTCGGCTGCGGTGCCCGTGAGGAAACACTCGTCAGAAGTGTAGATATCGTAACGCGTAAGGGTGCGCTCTTCGTAAGGAATGCCAAGAGCGGTAGAGAGCTCAAGGATCGCACGGCGAGTGATACCGTCGAGAGCACCATCGGAAATCAGAGGGGTGAGCAGCTTGCCGTTTTTGAGGAGGAACAAATTGTCGCCTGTGCATTCGGCGACGTAGCCTTGCTCATTCAGCATGACAGCTTCTTGAGCGCCAGACTGAATGGCTTCAATTTTCGCCATGATGTTGTTGAGGTAATTCAATGACTTTACCTGAGGCATCAAGGCGGAAGGTGCAGGACGACGTGTCGCGCAAGTGATGATGGGCAGACCATTTTCATAAAACTCTTTCGGATAGAGTTGAATGGTAGAAGCAATGATGAACATGCTTGCACGTGGGCATAGATAGGGATTGAGACCTAATCCGCCAGCACCACGGGTAACGACGAGGCGCACGTAGCCATCGCGCAAACCATTCGCTTGGATGGTGTCGAGAGTAAATGCGCAAACTTGTTCTGCTGTCCATGGAATCGTGAGAAGGATGGCGCGCGCGGATTCGAACAATCGTTGAATGTGTTCTTCAAGCCGAAACACACGTCCATTGTAGAAACGAATGCCTTCAAAAACACCATCTCCATAAAGCAATCCATGATCAAAAACCGAAACTTTTGCGTCTTTTTCTTCTACCAATTCTTCGTCGAGCCAAATCTTCATGTGCGGAGATCAAGTTAGCTCTCTGTTGATGTCTGACAAGTCCCTAAAGAAAAAAATCGACAAAATGACGAGAATTTTTGTTCGGAAGCGCAGCAAGAAGTCTTCGTGGCAACGCGAACGCAGAAGCGTGGCAGGGAAATTGCCGATTCTCCTCAGTTCGCACTTGCTCTTCAAGGTCGCATGAGCTTGATTGTTGCCCCAAATATGTCTTGTTCTTTAGCTTTTAGTCCCGTTTCTGAAATCATTGCTGAAATCGCAGCGGGACGCATGGTGATCGTAGCCGATGATCCAGATCGTGAAAACGAAGCGGATTTGCTCTGTGCTGCGTCATTGTGCACCGCAGAGCACATCACCTTTATGGCGGTGCATGGCCGTGGGCTGATTTGTGCACCGATCACACGTGAGCGCGCAGAATTGCTCGAATTGCCACCGATGACGCAACGCAATCGCGAAGCGCACCGCACGGCCTTTACCGTCAGTGTTGATGCGGCTCAGAATATTTCCACGGGCATTTCTTCTGCTGATCGGGCCAGAACGATTCAATTGCTAGCTGACGCGTCGAGTCGAGCAGATGACTTCGTTCAGCCGGGGCATATTTTCCCACTGCAAGCTTGTGCAGGTGGCACGTTGCGCCGCGCTGGCCACACCGAAGCTGCGGTTGATTTGGCAAAACTCGCGTCACTGCCACCCGCTGGAGTGATTTGTGAAATCATGAACGACGATGGCACCATGGCACGAGTTGGTGAATTGGGCGATTTTCAAAAGAAACATTCTCTCAAAGCCTGCACGATCGCTCAAATCATCGAATATCGACGTCGCGAGGAGAAACTTGTGCGTCTTGACCAAGTGGTCAACATGCCAACGGAATTCGGAGACTTTCGCTGCCACCTCTACCTCATCGATACCGATGGATCGCATCATTTGGCGATGGTCATGGGTGAGATTGATCCCGAGCAGCCAACGCTCGTTCGAGTACACTCCGAGTGCCTCACGGGTGATGTATTTCATTCGAAACGCTGCGACTGTGGAGAGCAACTCGCCATAGCGATGGAGCGCATCGGTCGAGAGGGTGGAGTTTTGTTGTATCTGCGACAAGAAGGAAGAGGCATTGGTCTGCCTGCGAAACTTCATGCATATAAGCTACAAGAATCCGGCTTGGACACGATCCAAGCGAATCAGCAACTAGGATTTGCCGCGGACTTACGTGATTATGGCATGGGTGCACAAATCTTGGCAGATTTGGGGATCAAAAAAATCCGCTTATTGACGAACAACCCGAAAAAAGTCATCGGCCTTGAGGGCTACGGATTATCGATCATGGAGCAATTGCCGCTACGTGTGCCGACGAATCCGCATAACGAAAAATATTTCGAAACCAAGCGCGATCAAATGGGACACACGCTCTAGGATTTTGCCAAGGTTTCCCAAGCTGCCAAAAAATACGAGCCAACATGCATAAAAATGCGATTGTAGGTAACGCAACGAGCGAGGATTTCCCGCTAAGGCAAGGCCAAGAACGTGGATTGGTAGGCAGGTGTTTTTCCTTTTTGTGCCAAGGAATGCTTTTTGGGTTTCTTTTATGGCAGAACCTTCTAGGTTTCCCGAGGCGGCATAATGCTCGGACATCCCTAACATATTCACCCTCTTCAGAGAAACCGAATTCGTGACCAAAAGAAAAACTACCTCATCCGCAAGTGATCAACACACCAGTGAAGATATGGCTGATTACGGAATGATCGCTCCGTCGTCCGATGTAAAAAACTACGTCCTCGACACCAATGTACTTTTGCATGATCCAAGTTGCTTGGGTCGCTTCAAGGAAAATCACATTTGCATTCCCGCCGACGTGCTTGCGGAGCTCGACAAATTCAAAAGTGAACAAACCGAACGCGGAGCAAACGCCCGTCGAGTTCACCGGATGTTGATGGATATGTTTGCGAATGGTCAATCTGTGACCCGAGGCGTGCCAACCGATGGCGGAGGCACCGTTCGCATGGTGATTTACGATCCTGCGCTTTGCCCGAGAAATAATGCGCATCTCGATCAATTTCATCGCATTTTTCCTGATCGGGAACGCATGGATCACCGCATTCTTGCTTGCGTGCTGATGCTTCAGCAAAACAACCAAGCGCCCGTGGTTCTGGTGACGAAAGATCTGAATATGCACCTCAAGGCTCGAACTGTGGGTCTCGAATGCCAGGACTACCTGAATGACAAAGTGCATCCAGAGGAGATTTCTCGTTACGAACACAAGACACTGGAACTCGATGCTATGGAGATTCAGCGCTTTGCGAGCAGTGGCGAATTGGATCTCGCAGAAGATCGCATTCTGAATCTGCACGTGAACGAGTATGTCATGTTGCAGCACGCCAACCAAATCATCCCGGCTCGCCTCGATAAGTATGGCATGTTGCAGCGGTTGATCTGCCCCGATTTGCTAAAAATCCCCGATGGACACAGCCTAAAACCACTAAACCTTGGGCAAAAATGCTTGATCGATGCGTTGCTCAACCCCGACATCTCATTGGTCACTTGCTACGGCCATGCGGGCACTGGAAAAACCTTAGTGGCTGTGGCTGTAGGACTGCATGAAATGTTCAATCGCCGCTACAATGGCGTAACCATCAGCCGTCCCGTCGTCGCCATGGGCGATCAACTCGGATTCCTACCAGGAACACTCGAAGAAAAAATGCGGCCATGGCTGCAACCGATTCATGACGCACTCGATTTGTTGATGCGCCCTGCAATGCCCACTGGTCCTCGACGCAAGCAAATGAAAAAAGATTTGCCCGATCCTAAGCTCAAAAAGCCTTGGGAACTGCTCATGGAGCAAGGAATTATCGAAATCGAAGCCCTTTGTTACATTCGCGGACGTTCGATTCCTAATCGATTTTTCATCCTTGATGAAGCGCAGCAGTTGACACCACAAGAAGCCAAAACCGTGGTGACGCGGATGAGTCGCGGCTCGAAGTTGGTGCTCGTGGGCGACCCTGCACAGATCGATAATCCTTACGTTGACAGTCGCAGCAACGGTCTCGTCTATGCACGCAATCGCCTCAAAGGGCAGAACTTCACCGCACACGTGGCACTCACCCGCGGTGAACGTTCCGAACTCGCGGATGTCGGCGCGAAATTGATGTAAGCCGCACGGCAGCAATTACTTCTTGATCACCAACTTCATGCGCAATTGCGCGTCGTCTTTCGTCGGCGCTACGACCCGTTCTTCCAAAGGTTTCGATTGTTCATCAAGCAACAACAATTGATACCTTTGCCCTTGTTTGATCTTGAAAACAAGAAATTCGTTCGTGTCTGCGGTGATCGTCGGTGTCGTTCCCTCGTTGACCAGCACATCTGCTTGCCTCAGGCTTACTTTGCTAGCCTGACGTTGCTCTTTACCATCGGGCATGAGCGCTACGGCATCGACGCGCAGTTCACATTCTCCCGTTTTGGGAAGACTGGAGGCACCGAGGTCGATGTAGCGTTGGGTCACATCCAAAGCAGGCACGCTGGTATCCTCGATATTCCAAACCATCGGAAAAAATCGTCCGGCTTCTTTATCGTTCGACGACGAATGCTTTTTCCATGAAGTCGCGAAAATACCATGGAATTGACTCCCAGGAATGCCGCGAGCGGCCTCGAGCAAATGCCATCCGTGATCAAGGCCTTTTTTGTCGGGATCATACTCGGTAAACATCCAGCGCTTGTTTTCAGGCAACCACACCTCATTCCAGTTGTGGTTTCCTTCCATCGTCGTCCACATCGCGGTTCCGGCGATACGGCAGGGAATGCACACCGAGCGCAAGGCATCGCAAAGCAAGATCGAAAGCCCCGTGCAGCTTGCCATTTTCCGTTCGATGGATTCCGCAGGCCCTTGGTTGGGAGCGCGGCGCTTGGTATTATACGTCACGCCCAGTTCTTGGGATATTTTTGCGTTGATGATTTCACGCGCTGTGCTGGCATCTTTGGCATCTTTGACCATGGCCGAAAAACGCTTCATAAAATCGGCGCGCCAACGATCACGAGATTCATCAAGCACGGCATAAGGAAGAACATCATTCAAAAAAATCTCTTCGGGAATGTCCTTCCCCCATGGCATAAGCGATCGAGCTTCATACGCCAGACGGACATTCTCTAACAAAAAATCGCCCTTCAGAGATGCGGCATCACGGGCAGGCATCGATTCCACCAAAAACTCCATGCCTTTGCGCTGAGCCTCTGGGCATTGATTCCATGCGATTTCGAGTTCCGCAGCATTCTTGCCCGCGTGGCGAAGAGTCGCGCTCCAAGATTTAGGCATTTCGACTGCCAAACAGGAGGAAATAATCGAAAACGCTGTTGCAAAAATGATGGCGTATTTCATGCACCAGATCATCACGATAGTTCCGCAAGGAAGCAAGCGAGAATGTTCCTGAGGCTAGGGATTTCTCCGATTTCCTTCCCATCGCAGGATGATTGAGCCTACGGAAAATGGCCAGAATCGCATCTCGATTTGACTTACCCGCTTTCGGCCGATAGCATGAATCGCGATGCAACAATGGATGACAGACACGTGGCAACAATGGGGATTGTGGCAGGGATGGGGAACGGTGGGATCATCTTTGGCTTGGGTGGTCACGGTCTGCCTGCTCTTGGCTGGTCTCGTCGGCAGCATCATTCCAGTGATTCCCGGGCACCTCATTTTGCTAGGCGCGGCGATCGCACATCGGCTGATGTTAGGTGAGGCATCGGGCTTGCGCTGGTGGTCTTTTGCGATCTTGATAGCGTTACTTGCGATATCACAATTGCTCGAATTTGTCAGCGGCGCGGCAGGCACGAAATGGTTTGGCGGCAGCAAATGGGGTGCATGGGGTGCTTTTGTTGGCGGACTGGTGGGGATGTTCTTTTTTCCTCTGGGGTTATTTCTTGGACCTCTGATTGGTGCTTTGCTATTCGAAAAGTATTTCGCCAAACAAGAAAACAAAGTCGCCCTCTCCAGTGGCGTCGGCAGTGTGGTGGGCACCGTGACGGGAATGGTGATCAAATTTGGATTTGGTGTGCTGATGGTGATCTGGTTTGTGCTCGATGCACTGGAGGTCGTATGATCCCGCAAAAATCACGACAAAAAAACCGCCTTCCTCGGGATACGAGAAAGGCGGTTACAGAAACAACAAACAGAAAAAAATTAAGGAATCGTGACTTCGAGGCGCACGAAGATTTTGGGCTGCCCTTCTGGTAAGGTGTAGCTCACGCTTCGACCACTGTCCACTACGCCAGTCGTGGCAGGTGTCCATGTTACCAAATCGGGTGATGTTTTCACCACGTAGGAAGCATTTGCGAGCGAGTTCCTCGACCATGTGATGGCTCCATTCATGATTCCCGGCATGACTGTGTTGCTGGAACCCGATTCACCCATGAAGAACTCCATGGCATTTGACACACCGTCGCCATCGTGGTCAGCGAGCGGATCGTTCGAAGCGTTGTTAGCGGTAGCCCATGTCGCGTAATTTACGGTGGTGCTCACATTCGATCTGCCTGGAGTGTCTTTGACATCGGCAAGCACACTGTTGTCACCACCTGGAAGGTTGTCTTGATCTGCTCCAAACGGTCCGATTGTCCAATTGCCAATACCGTCAACATCACGGTAAACATGCACGGGCACAAAAGTCGTGTCAGGACCAACATCAGTTCCTCCTAAGAGGCTGGCATAATAGTATTCATCATTGACTAATGGAGCAACG
Organism: Verrucomicrobiaceae bacterium; assembly: GCA_027487435.1. Classification (GTDB taxonomy): domain Bacteria; phylum Verrucomicrobiota; class Verrucomicrobiia; order Verrucomicrobiales; family Akkermansiaceae; genus UBA956. The sequence continues at coordinate 18,764 of JAIYDP010000314.1, forward strand.
CCTGGTGTTTGAACGGTCTCCACAAGGGAAACGGCATCAAGCAGGGTGATCCATGGCAAGGAGGTATTTGGTGTGCCGTCGTTATTGTCATCAATGTCCGAATCTGTGACGCCGGTGTAGCCATAGACAAGCAGGTGGGTGACGTTGTCACTATTTTCAAAGTTCATACCAGCTTCAACGAGATCAGGGGTAGCGGTGAAGTCAACGATTTGATCAGAGTCGCTGTCCCGATCAATCGGCAGAGTTGTTTGTTTCGCCACCAAGTAGAAGGAATTCGCGGCGATGGTAACATTTGGAAGAAGTGTCAAGCTCTCGATGGCTCCCGATCCCGTTGTGGTGCTTTCACCGATGGCTAGGTAAGCGACGTTATTCAAGCTCAGTGGCTCGCTGGTGGTATTGTAAATCTCGAAGTATTCGAATCCGTCGGTGTTATCGTCGTCGATACGGATCTCATTGATTTTCAGTCCGACAGGAGCAGGAGGCAAGACATCGCCATCGTCATTGACAGTAAAGGTTGCGGTTCCACCATTGAAGCCCGGTGCGCTAGCGGTGAAGGTCACGACGACATTTCCGTCAGGAAGAGAATCGTCCAACGTACTGATGGAAAAAGTCGCAGTGGCTTGACCATCGGGAATTTCGACAGAAAACGGAGCTTCGACTTCGGTGGGATCGTTGAAGGCGATTTCCACCGCAAGAGCACCCACAGTAGATCCACTGCGAGTAACAGTCGCGGTAGCTGCATTCGGTGTATTTTCCGTTGCGCTGCCGGGAAGAATGCTCAGCGTTAGAGCAGAAGGAACGGTTTTGCGCTGCAGATACCATGCGTCTGACGAGACTGCTGAGGCAACATCGGCAAGCGATTTTTCGCCCCAAACCAGAGGAAAGGTAAGCACCGAGCTGCCTGCGGTGGTGTCATAGCCTTGGGCGAATGAAAGGCGGTAGAAGGATTTATCCAGACCTTCGTTACCAGTGTTCGTGAAGGAAACGGCATCAGCAATTTCCGTGTTGTTGTAAAGGACTACGGAGTCGTTGCCATTGAAGGATGTGACACCAGTAATTACATCACCAGGAACTGCATAACTTGGAGCTACGGCACTGCTGTTGTAATACAAGTAGTGAGCACCTGGGGCAAGCGTACCAGTAAGGAACAAGGTCGTATTAGCAGAACCTCCCGTTTTCCAACCTTCGGCGTTGGCATTATTCCATAAAGTGAGCGAATACGTGCTGAGATCGATATCGCTCGTGCCGTTATTGTAGAGTTCGATGAATTTGTTGTTACTCGCGCCTTCGTAGTATTGGCTGATGAACAGTGCATTCGGAGCGGGAGCATTGCGAGTGGTAAAGTTCCATGCTGTTGCTGTGGTTATACCCGCGAAGTTGTTCGGCACTGTGGCGTTGTCGCGAATGGCACCTGCGTCAATGGTTACGTAGTATGCTGTGGCGAATTCTAGGGGGTTGGTTGGGTTGATGGTGAGGGTTGATCCGCTGATGGTTACATCAGTGGAAGTCACGCCGAAGGTTTGCACGACGCTGTCACCTGAAGTTTTTCTAATCGTGATGTTGCCAGCGGTGCCCTTTTGGATGGTTTCGCTGAAGTTGACCACTAAGTCGGCATTTTCGCTGACCGCTGTAGCATCGTCGGCAGGAGTGAAGGAGAGGGCGGTGGGGGCAGTTGTGTCAGCACCTCCGCCACCAGAAGTGGTTACTGTGCCCTCGACGGTCATCGCCAGTTTGGTGCTTTCGTTGGCGAGTCTCCATGTGCCACCGGCTGCTTCGGCAGCGTAGCCATAGATGCGGAACGTGATGTTTGATGCTGTGACCGCATCAAAAGTACTGCCGAGGGTGAGTGTTTGGTTCCGCGTGGCCGTATCATCTGGAACGGCGATGGGGGTAACGACATCGGCTGCGTAGCCATCAAGGCTGCTACGTAGGGTGAAATTACGGATACCTGTGCCTGAGCGGCGTTCTGCGAAAGAAATGGTATCGATATCCAGCGTTGTGCCAGGATTCAGGGCGATGGAGAATTCGTAGTAGTCGTTGGCATCGATGCTGGTGGTGGTGGTAAATCCACTCGAGCTAATCGAACCGGCAGCAGCACTCGCTGTCAAACCTGTGCCGCGGGAAACTGCGGATGCGGTAGTGCCAGTGGCGCTAAAGGAGGAAGCTGTGGAGACTTGATCTCCAGCTTGGCCAGTGAAGTTCCATTTGGCGATGTCAGCCGCAACAATTGGCAAGGCTGATAGTGTTATGATTGTGGTGATAAGTTTCATTCCGTGCTTAGAATACAGATTGTAGAGTTGGCGAATAGAAAATCATTGTGACAATATGTTCACAAAAAAGTCATTTAGAGGTCGATTCAGTTATGATGCGGGCGGCGATGCTGGCTGGGAAGTTTTAATCACAGCAGCAATTTTTGCAAATCTGGGGATTGTAGCTACAGGATTTGCGGGTGCAGCTCTGGATGGATGATGTGGCACATTGCGAGGACGATACGATGACTGATGCCGACGCGAGCCAACGCACATTATGTTTAAATTTTACGTTCATGACGGCGAGAGGGTAGAAAAAGCGGACGGGCTGTCAAACCGATAGTTCAATAAGTTTGGCCGATTTACCGGCGAGTGATCCGACCTCCAATGTCGTGTCCATTTGGCAGAAGGACATTGCGCCCACCTCTGGGAAAGGCTGCATCCTCTATCACCGCGAATGTTCCCTGCATATCACGCCCGATTTTTGGTGAAAATACAAATGTTCCCGATACCTCAGCTCCATAGCAAAGTGCTCGGAACAATCGTCGGCATCACTTTTACACCATGTCAAAGTGTCGGGAACATTTGTTCCGGCACCGTCAACCATAGCAAAGTGCTGGGAACATTTGTCAGCAAGGCTCGTACACCTTAGTAAAGTGTCGGAAACATTTGTTTCGGCACTACCCTACCATGGCAAAGTGCTGAGAACATTTGTTGGCGATGCTCGTTTACCTTAGCAAAGTGTCGGAAACATTTGTCGGTAGCACTTTTACACCGTTGCAAAGTGCTCGGAACATTTGTCGGCAGGACTTTTACACCATGGCAAAGTGCCGGAAACATTTGTCGGCGACACTTTACCACGGTAGTAAAGTGCCAAATACAAATGTTCCCACCCTTATATTTGCTAGGAAAAGTGCCATTTTCACTTGTTAGAGCTTGTTTCAGGCCAACAGACGTTTCACGACAAAAAAATCCCCCCCAAAAAGATCATTGCCAAAGCCAGCCCAAACTCTAAACTACCACGCATGATTACCAACCTGACCGTTTCTCGGGCTCTTGCCCAGGGCAAACTCATCGTCGCCGTGGATGCCAGCCGCCCCGAGGATGATCCGTTTAAACTCAACTCCGCCCTCTTGGCATTGCTTCAGGCGGACATTGCCGCACTAGAAAATGATGATGCCAACTCCCATGCCAGCGAGGGCAATCGCGGCGAGGCTAACGCCAATGTCCGCAACGCCTTAGAAAAAATCGAAAGTGCCCTCCGCGCTGGCTACGCAGGCATCGAGTCCATCTTGGGCGATGACCTCGCGGAGAACGGCATCAGCCCCGCCGCCCGTCTGGCCACTTTCACCACTTACGGCTGGGAAAAAGGCAACCTCGGACGCTTCAATGATTCCCGCGTGCTCATGCTCGCCGAGTTGGCTCAGCAAGGAGCAACCACCATTGCCAACCCCGCATGGCGCTATTCCCCCGCCATCGTCACCGTCATCTCCACCCAGCTCGACATCATCGATGCCGAGGAACCCGAAGCCACCACCGGCCAGCGCCAAGTCAGCATCGCCGAGCGCAACGAAGCACTCGACCAACTGCGAACCCGCATTTCCCGCACCCGCTTCTACTATTGCTCCGCCAGCGATGACCTAGATTCCACCAAAGAACTCGCAAAAATCTCCTTCCAACCCCGCCGCCCCGCAAGTGCGGCGCCAGCACCAGCTCCGACACCGCCGCAACCATAAGCCGCGAGTAGGATGGGCATTCGATCATCAATCGCCTGCCTTCCCGTCCCAACGGGACGACTCATACAAGCCCACCATGAAATCGTTGGTAACGTCCCCCCACGCAACATCATTCGTCCCAACGGGACGACTCATCGAGGGGTTGCTTCGTGTGGCTGCAGCGTTAAGAAAAACGGTTTCTTGAAGCACCTCCCACGATGAAACGTCCCGTTGGGACGCGGAGAATTTGTGGATACGTTTAACCCACGATTGCATCGTGGGCTTGTATGAAACGTCCCGTTGGGACGCGATGAGGTAACGTGAGGGACGTGATGAGGTTACTATAGCGGACGCGGTAGATTGGCGTCCTTTGCTCTTTTGCGGTGAGGGATGGGCTTGGCACTTGGAAAGTGCCGCCACGGTGCTTTTGCGGTAGGCTAGCTGCAGACTTTTTCGTAGTCTTCCGGCGTGAGGCAGCAGGGATCGGCGGCGACGAGGTGGCGGGGGGAAATTTCGCGCAGCGGGAGCGGTTGATCGATGGTTTGCTCGTAAAGCGGGTGATTGATGCGGTGGCCAAAGGCACTGCCGCGCGGCGGATGGATGGGAGATGGGACATCGCCTTCGAGCAGGATGCGTTGTTTGCGCTGGCTGGGGTCTGGCTCGGGAATGGCGGAGAGCAGGGCTTTGGTGTAGGCGTGGCGGGGAGTTTGATAGATTTCTGCGGCATCTGCCATTTCCACGATTTTCCCTAAATACATGACGGCGACGCGGTCGCTGATGTGCTTCACCACGGCGAGATCGTGGGCGATGAAGAGGTAGCTGAGGCCCATTTCTTGTTGGAGATCAAGCATCAGATTGAGCACTTGGGATTGCACGGAGACATCGAGCGCGGAGACGGGTTCGTCGCAGATGATGAGCTTCGGCTTGAGGGCGATGGCACGGGCAATGCCGATGCGTTGTCGCTGTCCGCCGGAAAACTCAAAGGAGTATTTGTCTGCGGAGGAAGAAGGGAGTCCGACGCGTTCGAGGCTCTCGTCCACCCAGTAACGGCGTTCGGCGGGAGTGCCGATTTTGTGGATGATGTAGGGTTCTTCGAGGATGCTGCGGACGCTGTGGCGGGCGTTGAGGGACTCGGAGGGGTCTTGGAAAATCATTTGCAGTTCGCGGCGGTGCGGGAGTAGCTGCGCAGAACTGAGGTGACTGATGTCGTGGCCATTGAAGCGGATGGAGCCGTGGTTCGGCTTGTAGAGTCGGACGATGGCTTTACCGAGGGTGGACTTGCCGCAGCCGGATTCGCCGACGAGGCCGAGGGTTTCGCCGGGGGCGATGTCGAGGGATACGCCATCGACGGCGCGGACCCAGCCGGATTGACGCTTGAGTAGGCCACCGGTGACGGGGAAATGGATTTTCAGATCGCGGACTTCCAGGAGAGCAGACATGGTGGGAAAAGAGATCAAGAGGTGCAGCGTGGGCAGGTTTCCAGCCAATGACTGGGAGTGACTTGGCGGTATGCGGGGCGTTGCAAAAGGGTGGAACCATCGCGATTGAGTCGTTGGCAATAGCGGCAACCAGGTACGAGATCGTGGAGAGCCGCGACCATGCCGGGGATGACGGGGAGTCGTGATTTGGCTGGGGTATCGAGGCGAGGCATCGACTCTAACAAACCTTGGGTGTAGGCATGGCGGGGATTCGAGAATAATTCGCAAACGGGGGCGCGTTCGACGATGCGACCCGCGTACATCACCAGCACGTCATCGCAGGTTTCGGCGATGACTCCGAGATCGTGAGTGATGAGGATCATCGAGCTTTGACGTTCTTGTTGGATGCTTTTGATGAGTTCGAGGATTTGTGCCTGCACGGTGACATCCAGCGCGGTGGTCGGTTCATCGGCGATGACCAAATCGGGGCGCATGGCGAGGGCGAGGGCGATGACGACGCGTTGGCGCATGCCGCCGGAAAGTTGGTGCGGGTAATCGCCAGCGCGGAGTTCTGGGGAAGGAATGCGGACAAGTTTTAGCATTTCGATCGCGGCCTCCCATGCTTCCTTGCGATTCATTTTCGTATGGAGGAGAAACACCTCGCTGAGTTGCTTGCCGATGCGGTGGCAAGGATTGAGGGCGGTCATCGGCTCCTGGAAGATTACGCCGATATCATTGCCGCGGATTTTCCGCAGTTCCTTGGGAGAGAGTTTGGTGAGATCGCGACCTTGGAAAGAGACTTCGCCTTGGATGATGCGGCCCGACGGTTGAGGGAGCAGGCGGGCGATGGACATCGCGGTGACACTTTTGCCGCAGCCTGATTCGCCGACGATGCCGAGGGTGCGGCCTTTTTCGAGGTCGAAGGAAATGTCGTCCACGGCGCGCAGCAAGCCGCGTTCGGTATCGAAGGCGGTGATGAGATTTTTTACTTCTAACAACATGTGCAGGGATCAGGGTTGCTTGCTGGCGGCGGGGCGTTGGCGATAGGTATCGAAAATGCGGTTGGTCTCGGGGAAGCTGCGCCCCTCGCGCATCGCAGCTTGCGTATCTTTTTTGATCTCCTCATCGATCCAAAAGACGTAGCTCATTTCTGGTTCATCGGAAATGCGGACGTTGAAATCATCGGGCCATTGAACCCAGCGCCAATAGAGGGCGCGGTAGGTTTCTTTTTTCCAACCGGGGGACCAGACGGCTTCGTTGTGGATGATTTCCTCGATGGCATGGCTGGAGCGGATGATTTCCTCTTCTGTGGTGGCATTGCGGTTGGCTTCGAGCAGCTTGTCCATTTCTGGTTTGGCGTAGGTGAAGATGTTATTGGTCATCGGGCGGGGTGTGCGCGTGCCAGGCTCGAAGGCATCTTTCGAGTGAAGGAACTCGTAGTAATCCGGGTATGGTGGGGTGATGCCCCATGCGGTGAGGCAGATTTGGTGTTTCTTTTGGGAGGTTTTGAGGAAATTGGCCGTGCTGTCCAGTGCTTCGAGTTTGTATTCCACGCCCGCTTTTTTGGCTTCTTCCTTGAGGCGTTGGAGGACTTGGTCGAGCAGTGAGGACTTGCTGTAAGAGATGGTGAAGGAAAGGGGCGTGCCGGAGGTGTTGGTGAAAATGCCCTCGGCATTGCGGGAGGTGTAGCCCGCGCGGGCGAAGGCTTCGGCGGCTTTTTCTGGGGAAAACTCGCGAGTTTTTATGGCGGAGTTCGAGAATTTGCCAAAGCCATCGTTGAGGATGTGGAGGCGGGAGGCATCGCCGCGCAGGTCAAACGAGATGACGCGATCCCAATTGGTAGCGTGTTGCAGACCGATGCGGATGTCGAGATTGGCAAGGAGGGGATCGGCTTGATTGAAATACAAGCCAAGAGGGGCGCGGGGGTATTCGTTGTAGAAAGTGGCTTTTTGGATGTAACCTTGGAAAATTTGTGAGACTTCGGCTTTTTCGTGCCAGTATTTCATGCTGTTGATGACGGGGTAAACATCGATTTCCCCGCGCTTGAAGAGAACGAAGACCTTTTCGGTATCGCGAATGAGCTTATAGACCAACTTGTCGGGGTTATAGAGATTGCGATAATATTTGCGATCCTTAGCCCACCAGTTTTTGACCCGGGAGAGCGAGATGGAACGACCTTTGACGACGTCCTCGGGGAGGATTTGGTAGGCACCGGTCGTGGGGCGAGGACGCCAGTTGTAACGTTCCTCGAAGTCGGGGCCGAATTCTTTGTGAAATTTCGTTTGAAATGGCACCAGATTGGCAAAAAAAGCTGTTTTGGGTTTGGGATTGGCGAGTTTCACCGCGATATAGTCTTTGCCGTAGGCTGTGATACCGTTGAATTGCTCGCCGTAGTAGGTGCGATACCATGGTTCGGTCAGGTAGGGGCTGAGGTAAATGTAGAACGACATGAAAAAATCATCGGTGACAACTTCTTCGCCATCGGACCATTTCGCGGCATCATCAATGTGGAAATAGACGGTCTGCATGTCTTCTGATACGGCCCAGCGGTCGGCGAGGCACGGGATGAGATTGCCGGTGTTAGGATGCGTGCCGACCATGCCGAGTTCGATGTAGTCCCAGTGATTCGAGCGGAAGCTGTTGTTGGCGCTTTTTCCGAGGCAGCGAATGGTGGGCGGGTAGGCAAGTCCGGGGAAGTTGGATTGATAGACTCCGCCTTTTTTCGCCTTGGGGGAGCCGATGTCGGGATCGCTGTCGTTCGTGATCCATGCCAAGCCTTGTGGAAGCGCGGATTCGTCATTCCATTGGAAAAAGTCGCCGCCTGCGAGGCGATGTTTCTTGAGGGCGAGGGCTTGGGATTTTTCTTGGCGAGTAGCATCGTCCGTAGCCGCGGCGAGATCTTTTTCAAGAGTCTCAATGGCCGCGATGGTTTCCTTTTTGCTGGAGAGATTGTAGCGTTGGTAGAAGGCTTGGCGCTCGGCGGTGTTATCCAGAGGGGGATATGTTTCGCCCTGATCGCAAGTGCTGAGCGTGAGAACCGCGAGCAGCAGTGCTAAGGTGCGAGTGAAATATCGGATGCAGCTCATAGTCGGGCGATCATTGATAGGTGGTGAATTTTTTCGGATCGAAAGCTTCGCGGATGGCCTCGCCGACGAAGGTGATGAGGAGCAGAATCAGAAACAGCAGGATAAATACGGAACTCACGATCCATGGTGCCTCAAGGTTGCTGAGACCGTTTTCGAGCAAAGTTCCCCAACTGGGGTATTTGTCAGGCAAGCCGAAGCCGATGAAGTCCAGCGCGGTGAGCGAAGTGGCGATGGCCGTGACGGTGAACGGAACTAAGGTGATCGACGTAGAAAGCACATTGGGGAGAATGTGATGAAACAAAATGCGCGGCGTGCTAGCTCCCATGACCCGTGCGGCGGCTACATAGTCGCGGGCTTTTTCCTTCAGGGCGGCAGTGCGTTTGTAGAGGCTGATGCCGATCCATGAGAACAGGCAAAGAATCGAAACGATGGTAAAGATGTTGACGTTCTCGCGTCCGACGCGGGCGGCGATGATCATCACGATCAGGAGAAACGGCATGTTTTGCAGGATTTCGAGAACTCGTTGAGTGACGAGGTCGTAGATGCCGCCGAAGTAGCCAGAGACCAGGCCGACGACGATACCGATGAAAAATGTCAGAAACACGTAGAGGATGGACGCTTTCACGACGACCTGAAAGCCGCCAAAAAGTTGCGCGGCGACATCCCAGCCACGAGCATCGGTGCCCAGGAGATGGCCGCTCTTCCAGTTCGGCGCAGTGGGCGAGTATTCGATGATGTGAAATACGGCGTTGGCAGGGATGGAGGAAGCGGGAGACGTTTCCGAAGGCAGAGCTTGACCGAGTTCGTATTTGCGCTGGCCGATGGGATTTCCCGAGGGATCAAAAAAGAGCGTCTCGCCATGCGGCACGCCTTTGCGAAAGGTGGTCTCGATGAATTTTTTCCCTGGCGCATCGGGATGATCGGAAATGGCGATGCCTTGATACGGTTCGGATTTTTTTTCACGATAGTAGATGCCGTCGCGCAGGATCATGGGGATTTTTTCCAGATCTTGGGTATCAAAAGTCGAGTCCCATGGGATCAAGGGCATGAGAACGAAGTCGCCGTTGTTTTGCTGATCGACGTGCGCTTTCAAGCTGCGGTAATCGGTTGTGGAGTTCGTGCTGGAGGGGAAATCGAGCTTCGGTTTGTTCCGCACAAACGCAGGGAAATGCCATTTTCCTTGGTAGCGAACGACGAGAGCCTCGCGCCCGACGATGGCTTGATCGAGCATGGCGACACACAGTAGTACGCCCATGAGCAGAAAGGAGTAGTAGCCGCGCTTGATGGAGCGGAAGCCCTTGAATCGGCGCAGGGTGATGGGGTTCCAGGCGAAATGTTTCCCCCAGATCCATAAGAAGACGCCTGCAATAAAAATAAAGCATAACAAAATGCGTCCGATGACGGCTTCATCAATAACCCATACTATAGGATTCTGAATTTTGGGAAAAATAAAAATTAACCAGCGCAGCACATTTAGTCGAGATAATGAAAACTCAA
>JAIYDP010000004.1 GCA_027487435.1 Verrucomicrobiaceae bacterium
ACAGAGACGTTGCTATCGCGCGTAAGATGGCTGCCATTGACAAGAAGAGGTTCTGATAACAAAGATCCGATATCTTACAATGCAGAGATGAGTTTCTTGAGAAAGAAGAAAGAAGGTATCATGAAATCGAGAGCCAAACGAGAAAAGTTGAAGAGCGCATCCTCCAAAAGCAAGTGGGCCCCAGGTCGCTTCGCAACAAATCTGGGTCAGTGCATTAGCTCAAGTTTCTGATTTTCAGGGCACCGTACAACCCTATTACGATGGAATTTCACCAAGACAACGACGGGCAGCGCGCTCAATTTGAAGAGGACATGATCCGAGTTCGCCCTTGCTCGAAACCGCGTTCTAACTGCCCAGTACCGCGCTGCTATCAGAACTGACCGGCTTCATCGCTTTGCAAACAGGGAGGGCATCAACCCAATCACCGGCGACCCTATTTCGCGGAAAGTTCTGCCGGATAAGCCAGGTGCTGTATGACGAGTCATAAGCTTTCATCTTGATTGTGTTTGTAGTGAGTGAGTGAAGAGGTCAACATTCAAACTGAAATCTTGAGGAGGGATTGATTTACTTTCAGAGAGATGTTAGCATTTTTGACAGGAAGAAATCAGGGGGGGCCTTAAGGATGGAGCGGCTGTGTGTTTTGATGGATTCGCCGCTTTCGACGCACCATGACAACAATGACAACGATAATGATGATGAGGCCAACGCCACCGCCGACACCAACGCCGACGCCAATGCCAAGTACATTTAGAGTCTGCCCAACGACACTCAGCTCCTCCATGACACCATACAGCGAGAAGTGGTCCGTCTGGGCGGACACAACGCCATTTGCTGTGTCGACAGCCGCACCCAACGTCACCTTCTCCCACACATTCGAAGTGGTGTTGTAGAAGTAAATGCCAAATGTGCTTCCAACGGCTCGAGACAGGATCGTAGCATCTGCCGCAGCCAGTTTGATGGTGACAGGAACAAGGAACCGTTGGCCATCGGGCTTGAAGTCCTTGACAGACCCAGAAAGCTTCAATTTGGTGTCCGCGGGTGCAGGCGCAGCGGTGTTGTCAAGCTCTACAATACCAATCGTAACATTTCCAACGAAAGCGCCAGCCGGGATGTCGATGCCCTCCTTCGCACTCGCAGTCAAACGGATCTGACCGCCAGAGGCACCAGAAATTGGTGCAGAAACCTGGCTCCTGATCGTACCAGAGAGGGCACAGCTCCCGCCAAAGTACCCCGCCTCACACATGCAAGTTCCGACAGAGGAGCAGTTGCCCTTGCCACTGCAAGTCGCCGCTGAAGTACAGGCTGCGAGAGTCAATTTCACACTTTCTGCGTGGCTCACTAATTGAACAAGTCGGACCATATCTGTTTTCGGGACAACGACAAACATCAGTTGTGGTCACACTTCCACCTGTGCAAGTGTACGGCGACTCAACGCGGCAGGTAGATGAACAACCATCGCCTGTCATGTTAGGGCAGCAAAACTTAGACACTATTCACCTGAAAGAAGATTTCCGTCATCACAGTCCTCTCCAGATTGTCGAAGACCATCACCGCAAGCTACGATAGAGGAATCAAATCCAGCAGCTACCTGGAAAAAGCCAGGGCACGAGCAAGTGACGCTTGACGATGTTGCTGCAGAAACTGTGCACCGAGAGCTGTTCCAGTTTCCTTGGATCCAAACAAGGCAGGTAGCCTTGGTGCTCAGTGCACGAGCCTGAGACGCAGAGAGAGAGCCAGCAGCGACTGGGAGAACGACGCTAACAGATGTGGTCGACAAATCACTGTCTGAAGATGCAGCCGAGACTGCCATAGCGACAGAGTACTGAGCAGTCGCGAAAGTGATTGAAGCTGCCGCCAAGGATCGCGCAACGGGGGTATTCAGAGTCTGATACATCAAGTCGATCGACCCAGTGGCCGAAGAAATGTCAGAGGGCCATGTGGACGGGAACGTCCATGTAGCAGATCCAGAATGAGGAGTCGCAGAGCGCCCTGAAAAGCTCGACAACAGCAATCTGCGAGCAAGCTGAGAAGAGGCGGAGAAAGAGTAGGACAACGATTCCCCTTCCACTCTGGCAAAGAGCACAGCCCTGGCGACAACGCGAGAAGCTGAAAGAAGTTGAGGTACAACTGTTCGCTGCTCTGAATCGGAGAGGGACGAAGCCCTTGCAGCAACGTGCAGGGCATTCAAAACATCGAATGCCTTCCCCGCCGTGTCGTTAGAGATGGAAACGCCAACAAGGGCCGTCACGGCCGTGTTCAACACGTCCGCAGCGACAACAGTTGAAGTGCTGTTGAACGCAACAACAGTCCTTGTGACAACATAGAGGGACCCAATCGTCTCCTCCGCAAGACCCTGAGTGATAACATTTACCCTCAACGAAGTCTGCAGCCCGGAGAGTAAAGAAAGGACTTCTGACGCTGCCTGCGACTGCAGTAGGCGACGAGAGGCTCCAGCCGTTGGTGGGCGATACGCTGCTACAAACTGAGCAACTTTGCTCGCTTGGCCTGCAGAAACGAAATCAGACATAAGGCTCCCATAGTCAACATTGGCGTTGGCGTTGACGACAACGTCAATGGTCTGATAACTTGTCGCCGCCAACAGCGAATCTTGAACGACAACAAAGAGAGTCCACGATCCTGCAGCAAGATATGTTGACGCCTCTGGGTCCAAAATAGCATCGGAGATAACAACAGACGAATTGTCACCTCGAGGATAAAACCCATAGCGGTACGACAGAGGCTGATCCGTGTCACCCCAATTCGAGCAAGACACAGTGAAAAGAGTGGAGAAAGCTGTACCGTTGCTGGTGGACACAACACATGAGCCACCAGAAGGAGGATTATTCACGCGGACTGACACCGAAGCAGTGCCGACTGCACCAAGAGGGGTAACGATAGTGGCGGTGAAATCATAACTGCTTCCAGCCTCGAGGGACTCTCCTCTGATGACCAGGAATTGAGAGTTCACTCCTAATGTAGAAACAGCAGCGAGATCCAATGCGTTGTTAGCGACACTCCAAGTCAGACTCCCGTTGATGGAGGACGTCGCAGACAACCGCAAACGAGACGAACGAGAAACCCGGAAAGCACCATCAACGATTGGGAGGTTCGCATCGACAGAAGAGATCAGAACTGACGGCACAACGGCTTCAATGACAGTAACAGACAGGACAGCAGTTGCGATACGAATATCCTTGGACACAGTAACTGTGAAGTAGTACACACCAGCTGTGAGGCTGTTCGCTGCAACAGTAGATACGGAAGCAGACGAGATGGCGAGCACAGATCCAGATGGAGACCTACAAGAGGAGCCATCTGAAGTCACGCAAACCCACGAGAACGACAGCCCCTGCGCTGCTGATGCTGCCACATCTGGATCCCGTGACGGAGATGCGTCGAGATCAAACGGCGCTGAAGAAGAAACAGTTCGATTTCCAAACCTAAATCTTGCTGCTAAGTCTGAGGCTTCAATCGTAATATTGAAAGTGCTGCGGGCAGCTCGTGAGGCATCCGACGCCACGACAGAATCAAGCGCAATCCTGTACACTCCGGCACTGAGGACGCGGCCTCGAACGAAGAAGAGAGGGCCTCGAATCGCTGATAGGACATTGGAAGGAACAACAGCAGCACTGTCGACACCAAGATTAGACCAAGTGAAATTCATGGTTGTCCTCGGACCAGGGCAAGCGGAAAACGCAACGTCAGCCCTCAAAATCAGGTCATCAGCAGCTTTTGCAGAGGCGGGCCCAAGAATAGAAACGGTCGGAGCAGCAAGAGAAATCTTCTGAATGGCAATTGTTCGGAGTTCCGACGTAGCGCCAAGGAAGTCCCGGGCCTGCACAGTGATGACGTAAGTGAAATCAATCGTCGGGAGATCAGAGGAGGAGAGACGCACTACGTCAGACGTGACTTGAGACAGCAAATTGTTGACAGAGGCATCACTGCTGCACGACCACACATACTGCATCGGACGCGGGGAGAAGGCAAGCGCACGAATCACGGCTCCATCACATGCACCAATCTGATTCCTTGTCAAAACAATAATTGACGGTGAAGGAAGGAAGCTGGGCGCCTGAATCGTGATGGATGCAGTGGATCCTGATGAGAGACCACCAAGAGAACGAATGGATCCCGAAAATGTCAGAGTATCAGACGGAAGAATGGTGGCACCCCGCCCAAGATAAACTAACAAAGCACGGGGTTCAGGGAAACTGCAATAGGCTCCAGACCCAAGAGACGATGCACTGGCGAAAACGCTGGAGCAAAAGAAGCGCGAGGGTCCAAAGCCACCGCTATTCGTAGCTGAGTCAAACCGTACGAAAATCCTTGTCCCAGACGGATCAAACGCCGAAGAAACCACAGCCGGAACAGCAACAAAAAGGAAAGGTGTAGCGACTACCTTGGTCGCATCAGACACCAGAGAAACCGTCAACGTCGTCTGCAAGAGGCCGTCTGTGAAAGTAGACGAGGACATATCAGGTGGTGCGATAGAGAGCAACGTAGTCGTGGAGTTTGACGAGATGATGGAGCTAACAGTCCCATCGCGAGTTCCAAAAGACACGCGTACGTCTCCGACGGAAGCAATAGCAGAGAACCCAACCAATCCGATCCTCATCGTTGGTGCCGATGTGGCCGGCTGGATGCAGCTGTCAATGCAAGTAATGAACACTTGGTCGTCGAACACAAACACAGAGGAGTACGCACTTTGTTGCGATACCGTCACCGAGAGGGTCGCGCTCGACCCGGCAGACAACCCCGACGGACTTCGAACAACAATAGCTCCTCCCCTCGAGTCAAAGAAGACAATGCGGTCTACAGAGGCCGGGATGCCTCCAATTGAACAAGCGATGTCAGAAACAGAAGAGGCCACCGGAAGGTTTGCCAACGAAATAAGCATTGACGCATTTCCAGACGCACGGATTCTGTCAGGGATGATTCCAACAACGCGAGCTTGCAGGGCGATGTAATTGTACGTGAATGAAGCAGAGAGAAGAGACGTTTGTGAAGAGGGAACAGCCGATGTCGACACAATCGCAGTCACATCACCCGACACATTAGAGGCTGGAACCCTCACGATAAAGCTTGTGACATCAGCGGTCGAAACAATCAGACTTCGGATTCTGCCCTCAATGCCAGAAAATAAACAAGACAACTGGAAGCGAGTTGACATCGGGAACTGATACACAGTGACAGATATGTCCTGACCACCCTGAATAGACCCACTGGAAGGAAGAACAGGACCCATCGTTGGTGGGGCGAAGTAAGTCAGAGAAAAGGAATTCGTGTAAGAGCCCAGCGTGACGCTGCACAAGATTGTTCGGGCTGATGATACTGCAGGAACAGTGAACGAAAACGTCACTGAGCTCGCAGTTGTTGATGTAACGCTATCAGCTGCAACGACCTCTCCAGAAAGCAAGAGAGTCACATTAGCAGCTACCGCAGAGGGGAAAGCAACAGGCACTGTGACGGCCACTGAAACACCACCAGCAATCGGAACCGACGAGGGGCTCAAAACAGGAGGCAGCTGGATATAACTGAAACTGAAAGTAACGGAAGTTCCATTCACAGTGATGGCTCCCGTGACTGTTCCGGCAGTAGAGGCTGCAGGAGTAGTGAAAGTCACCAATGCACGATCAGCGCCCGCTGATTCGACTCGCACGTTAGTCGCAGCGACTGAATTGACCGCGACAGTTGCCGCAGTGACGCCAACCGCATTGCGGAGAAGAGCGCGAACAACAGTACCACCTGCTGCCGGACCATCACGGGGGCTCAGAGATTGGATAAATGTTGACTGCGTGTACTGGAATTGGAAGGAAGCAGTCTTCGTCGAATCTGCAAGCGAAGTCACGACAAGCGAAACGGTAGAGGCTGAAGTTTGTGGCGTGTTGATGTAAATCGAAACAGAAATACCATCGGACTGGGAGCTCACAATCGGCAGAATGTTTCCAGATTGAGTTACTCGTAGACCACCTGATGGGAAATTCACAGCTCGAATCAGCACAGGAACATTTCCGCTTGTTGGGCCTGATGTAGGAAACGCCGTCACAGATGGAGACGGAGGGGCCACAACTGTGATAACAAAGGAGGTAGTGCTTGTCGAAGATGCGGCAGTGACAGTGACAGTGACGTTTCCAGCAGTCGCTTGGGCTGGCAATGTGAATTCAACTTTGGTACCAAGCGGAGACGAAAAAGCGATTCTTGAGGGAATTTGGGTTGTCGACGATCCCACTGAAAACTGAACAGCAGTTGTGCTCGATCGATTCGTAATCACAGCAATGTTGGCAAGATCGAGAGAAATCGCCGTGGCCACGTTTTGAATTACTGAGTTGGGTCCATACGCTCGAACGACTGGAGGGCCCGAAAGGACTGTCTCAAAAGCGAATTGAAACACAAGGTTGATGCGTTCACCAGTGATTGCAATTGAAACTAACCCAGCGGAAGACACCGCAGGAGTCAAAAACGCGATTGACACAAGATCCCCGGGAAGTGTGGAAAAGGAAGTAATGGAAGCGAAAGTCGAAGAACCCACACGCACAGTTAGCTCCGACGATGAAGACACGATGAGATTACGAGCGACTACTGAGCACGCAGTTCCACCGGTCATCGGTCCTGTTGACACACTAACAAAAGTGATTGAAGGGGGAACGATAGAAGCAGCATCAATGCAATAGATTGGAATACAGTCTGCGACAACTGGAGGAGATTGCTGCAGCAGGCGGTTGTTCGGGACTTGGCCACCCTGGCTTTCTGAGCAGAAAGTCTTGTAGTTGCATCCTTGGACGATGGAGAAACCAGATGCAGTCACGACAACAGAAGCGTTGGACGTCAGAGCTACTCGAATCGTTGCAGCGCCAACACGGTCCGTGGCCGGCAAAGTCACGACAATGCGGACCACATTGCTGCTAATTCTGGAGATAGAATTCACAGTAAGAGTGACAACGTTATCAAGCGACGCAGCAACGTCAGAGGAAGCCGTCGCATTTACATTGCGAACGACGATTGACATTTGAGAACCACCAGATGTCAACGCAGCATTGGGAGCAAATCCAATGATAGCAGGCTCTGAGTTGTCCAAATAAGTGTAGGTAAATCGTCCAACTTCACGGCTGCTCACAGAAATGATCACTGTAGCGCTGCCAACTGGACCAGAAGGAACAGTGACAGTGAAAGCAGCAACGCCCGAACTTGCGGGGTTGTTCGACGGACGAAGGTTGAAGTTTCCAACCTGAACAGTCGACCCCCTCCAAGAAACAG
>JAIYDP010000036.1 GCA_027487435.1 Verrucomicrobiaceae bacterium
CCCCCCCTTTTTTCTCTCCCCCACCCCCACAGAACCCCGCCCCTTTTTCAGCTGGACTGTCCTGCGATGCGCAAGGTTTCCCCCCCCCCCCCCCTCTCCGCTCATGCGCAGGCCTCCCAACTATGTACATCGTATTTAGCGTAATCTACGCCCTCCTCGCCGTCGCCCTTGTCGTCCTCGCCCATCGCCTGCACACGAGCGGACGTTTGCATGAGGTCCCCCCTCCCCTCCCCTTGTCCTTCTAACAGCGCAGATCCACTTTGTTGGCTTCGTCGCCTTCATCTCAACTTTCCTCTCAAACATCATCTTCGTCGCCCATTTCGTCCAACTCGCCTCCGACGGCGTCGGCATCCCCAACCTTGAAATCGCCGCTCGCTGTACCCCCCCCACCCCCCCGCACCCCCCACCCAACAACACCCCCCCTCACCCCCCCCGCCCAGGGTTCCAAATCCTCGGCCAAATCCTCTTCATCGTCCTCCTCCTCCTCGTCGCCAAGGGCTGGACGATCACCACGTCCAAGCTGAGCGGCAAAAAAGAGCTCGCCCTCTACGTCCTCCTCCTCCTCGCCTTCTACGTCCTCTCCTTCGTCGTCCAGTTCACCTCCGACCAGTCCGCCGTCCTCTACCTCTACGAGTCCTGGCCGGGATATTGCCTCCTCGCCATGTACATCATCATGATGGGTGTGTTTTGGTTCGCAACCCCCCCCCCCTGTCTGATGGATTCAAGGTTTTTACTCTTCCGCACGCACAGCTTTGAAAAACGGCCTGTGAAGCGTCGCTTTTACCGCTACGTTGCGTACGTGTACACGTGCGCCCATCACGCAGCCGACAAACTAACCCCCCCCTCCTCCCCAGCTGCTTCTTTCTTCAAATCCCCATCACAGTCATCATCGCGTCGTTCATCAGCCCTTGGCTGCGCAAGAAAGTCGTTGACGCGTTTTACGTCACATTCCAATGCGCCGCCTACCTCCTCATCCCCGCCCTCTCCTCCCCAAAGGCCTTCTACGAGGTCCATGACGGCAGGGGCCTTGTCCACCTCAACCTCGCCAAAGTATCCGATTCCGCTCCATGTACGCTCGTTCACGCCGCAGAAACAAAAGATCACTCCGTCGTCGCTTGGCGAAGCCGCCGCCGTCGATTCGCACGCGGTCCCGCAGCGGCCGGTTGGTCATTTCGGCGTCGGGCTCGCAGAAATGAACGGCGTCCGTCCGCGCGCTGAAGCTGCGCTTGGCGTCAGCGCGATCGCGGCGGCTGCGGCGGTGAACGTCCGGCCAACGTCGGCGCAGGTCCCTCCAGTGGGCGCGCTGCGGTTGCCTCCAGTGGGCGCGCCGCCGATGGCTGTTGTAGCGCCGCCGATGGCTGTTGGAGCGCCGCCGCTGGCTGAGGGCGCACCGCCGCTGGCCGCGACAGCGGCGGCAAGGTCGACGGATTCGGAAGTTGCGATGCAACCGAGGCCGCCGACCAATCCGCCAGCCCAGAGACCAGGGGGCGGAAAAGCGCTACCGCCGCTAAGGGGCGGTGTCGTGCGGTGAGAGGGGGGGGGTGGAGTAGCTCTGTTTGTAGAATAAACGTGCGTGTGTTAGGCGGCCTTTGGCGAGGGGGTGGGTGCATCCATCGTTTGGAAATAGCGCTGGAGGACATATGCGGTCAGAAGGACGAGTGCGAGAAGCGAAGCGATGAAGGGGAGGGCAGCGCGAGGGACCCCAGCGATCAGAGGGGTCGCGTCTGAGTTGGCGTGAGGCTAAACCAAAAACATCAGAACAAACGACGACAGGAATTTGAAGGCTAGGTGGGAGGGGCTTCAAGGGGGCGCCGAAGAGAGAAGCCTCGACGCAAACGGCGGAGCCGTTGGACTGGAGGGTGAGGATGGAGCGTTGCGCCGATGACGATGGTCGTTCTTTCTGCATTGAGGAGCTTTCTGGAAGACAACGGGCCCGAAGCCGTCAGAAAAATGTCGACGGGGTACTGCCGCATCAGGCTGAGGAGGGGCTCTCAGACGAAGGAGTGCCAACTCGCGACGACGGAATGAAGGCCGTCGTTGAGAAGCGAATGCAGGATGCAGCACTGCTTGACGTTGAGCTTCAGCAGGAGAGTGATTTCATCGTCGCTGCGCAGCGTGCATGAGCCCGCCAGAGCCGCCATGAGGCTGAGCCACCACACGTTCATTTCTTAGTCAGAAGTACACAACAATGGCAGATGGGGTCGTCTGTCCCGTCTGCAACAGGGCCATTCCAGAGAAAACAGATCCGAACAGGCATGTTGAGGACTGCCTCTCCATCGCCCAAGTGAAGGAGCTGCAGGAGCTATCGGCAGCGAGGCCTGCCGAATTCGGCTACCGCGGCAAAGAGCTCGTTGGCTTCTTCGCACGCAAGGCGGGCTGGCTCACGCGTCGCCGCTATGACGATCGCGATGTCAGCGAAAAGATCTTCGTCGTCATCCTCGAGAATCAATGGCGAGAGTTCTTCGACGAATTCGTAAGTGCCGTCACTTCAGTCCCGTCCGCTCTCCAAAGCGGCAGCCCCGTCAGCTCTGACGCCTCCAGTGCGTTCAACTCTCGCAAAGCTTTCCGCTTCATGGGTGCCTCGTCTCTGCGTCATCAGACAACAAGAAACAATTTCAACTCGAACTACCTGGGTTGTTGTCGATGCCGGCCCCGAAGCTGACGATGCTCCTCGAAGCCCATGATGAGGGCGACCGCTTCGAGTGGATTGAGACAATTACAGCTCAGGCTGTGCTATCGCAGGTGCGGCGGAGATAGGCTACAGGAGAGTCGACGAATTTGAGAGAGAGCCTGCCGCAAAGAATGTGATGATTCCAGCGATGACGATGCCGAGCAGAGCTCGAATCGATTCGGAAATTGAACCTGTAGTCAATGTCACAAGGCCTGCTATAAGTGCGGCTGTAAAGTCATGGGGTATATCTTTGGGGGAACCTGGTGCTGCTGACGTACAGAAAGATAGAATTAGCCCGTAGAGTGCAAAGACGAAGGGGATAAGAGCAGAAATACGGTATCTTCGCAATTTCAGCGCACATGCGAATCCTGTCAGCAAAAACACGATAGATGTCGCCCCAACCGCCCATGAGACAATACCCACCCACATACCTTGGCAATTAGAATCAAAAATAACGGCGAATACTTGCGACCGAATCTGCCATGCCATCAACTCAAATTTAGATAAAATTATTGTTTAATTTAGGTTCGGTACGAGATGATTTTGCTGGCGTTGATTCTGATCATGCTGGCCCAGTCAGACTGTCACAGTGGAGTCCCTGGTAGCACATACGCGTTCTTTCTAATGATGTAGGAATTGCAGCGACTTACTATTCCACCCCGTTCTTCGACAACCCAATCTCGACGAGGAACTTGTCGTCGACGGAGATCCTCCCCTCAGATGCTTACATCCCTCAAATCCTGCCATCGAAGGAGTATTTTAGCGTCGTCATGCAGGCCATCATCCAGCACAAAGAAAACACAACGATGTCCCTTTTCGCCGATGCTGACGACTGTTGCTCGATTTACTTAAACTCCACCAAAATCATCGACTCTTGCTCCGCCGACTTCGCCAGCCCCTCCAGCAACAGCCCCAGCATCGCCCACTTCCCGCTAGTGGCGGGGACAGAGTACCCACTTCGAATAGAGTACGTCCAAGCGACCGACAGCTTCGCCCTCAGCGTGACGTTCACAACTTTAAAAACTGGCCCAGTCGCCCTCAGCTCCCACGCGCTCTTCATCCCCTCCTTCAGTACCTCCGCTCTAACTCGCCACTAAGCGCGCAGTCCCTGCAGTCCCAGCCGCAGCAGCGTCGACATCTCCGGCAGCGGCGACGTCGATGGGTCAGCTGCCCGCAACGCGCCTCACGCCGTAGACATCGCCTGCTCCAACGACCTCCGCCCAGTCCTCTCCTACCCCTCCCAAGTCGTTGCAGGCTCGGCCTTCCGCCTGACGGCCGTTCTTCCCAACACAACGCGGGACGTGTCCGGGAACTTAACAGCGGACCTCCAGTGGGCCTCAACCTCCGTTGCGTTTTATTTTGGCCCCGTCAACGTCGCGTTTGGAGTGTCTTATGACACCCCCTTTACCCAAGTGCTCTCCTCCACGCCGACTGTCCAAGGCGCATACTCGTTCAAAATCAACTTCCAGGCTACGTCAACGTCCAGTTTCCCCCCTCCCCTCGGTCATTTTGATGTCGAAGGCTCGTTCTATAAATGCAATCCCGCCATCACGGTCATTCAGCCAATCGAATTCTTCGTCGCTCCGGGTTTGCTCCACCCCACTTCCTTTTGACCAGCAGGCGCTCCGTGCGGCTCAACCTCATCCGCAGCCGGCGTTGGCCTCTCGCTCGCGACGGTAGGAGCTGGCTCTCAGTTTTCGATCGTCATAAGGGACGCTTACGGAAACGAGTTCAAAAATGCAACAACAGCCTCATTTTTGGTGCGGCGGAGTTTGATGCGAAGACTCTTCGACGAAGCAACCGCCACAGCCATCACCCCCGACGGCTCCAACCGCTACGTGCTCTCCATCCCCGCCACAACTGTCGCCGGCGTGTACTCCATCGCCGTCCTCGTCAATGGCAACGGTCCGCAAAGCCCATCCAAGCTGACCCCTAAGACATCTCTTTCCCAAAGCCAAGCGCGTACCCGTGGAGCTACACCGTCCGTCCAGGCGACCCGTCCAACACAATTTGCGTCCTCAGGAGGTCCCTCCTCCAACAAGACGCCCCCTACCTGCCCGCCCAAACATTCTTGGCCACCATGACAGTTGTGGACGCGTTCGGAAATCCTTACTCTGTCGCAACTCCAACTTACGCCGACGTGGCCTTTTACAGCGCTGCGACGGGAAGAGCCCTCGTTTTGCATCCCGCGACGTGGAGTGCTGACAGCAAGTCCTTGTCGTCAAGTGGCGTTGGGCCGACCTCGTCACAGCGGTACAACGTCCGATGCAGGGCAATCTACAGCACAGGCCTCTATGCGACCTTCTACGACAACAGGGACCTCGGCGAACCGGTCGGGACGCAAGTAGCCAACACAATCGACTTCTCCCTCAGCTCTGGCACCTCCACCATGCCCCACGCCGAGTTGTCGTCAGGCGACTCATTTTCCATCCGATGGCGGGGCGCCATGCAGCCCACGACTGCCTCCTCCTACACCTTCTTCCTCCACGTTGCCGACACGAGCGATAGGGCGCGGCTCATCCTTGATCAGGAGGTCCTAATTGACTTTTGGACGGTCGCTCCATCGGGCACAGAGACCTCGGCTGTAGCTGCAAGTCTCCAAAACGGGCGATATTACGACCTTGAGGTGCATTACAAGCAGACGGGCTCATCCAAGCGCACAACCCTGCGCTACAGCTCCGCCGTCAACGCCAAGAAGGTCCTTCAGCAGGCCGCTCTCTTCATCTCCGTCTCGTCCGCACCGACGTGCGCTACCTCGCCAACAGCTGCCTCATGCGGCGCCTTCTCCCTCGACCCCGCAGTCGCCGCGTGTTCGACGACAAGTTCGTTTCAAGGCAACGGCCTCTCCATTGCAACTGTCGGCATCGCTGCCTCTTTTCGCGTCACCGTCCGTGACGAGTTTTCAAATTTAGAGCGCGACAGCCGCGTCGTCGAGTTTGCCCTCGGCTCGAACCCTGGCCTCGCATTTTCGACATCATACATCTCCGCCTCTTCGTCCTTTGCCGTCTCGTACACGCCCTTACACGACGGCAACTCCCTTCCACTCGGCGTGTGGTTCGACGCGATGTTTGCCGCTGCCTTCTCCGTCAGCGTTGTCAAGCGTGCGATCACAAACGCCATCCCTGACACTGACAGCGGCCGCACAACCTTGCGCCACACTCTCATCAACTTCCGTCGCGGTCATCTCAACGATGACCGCTGGGGTCGCAAGGACGTTTTCAATCACCGCCAAGGACACCTTCGGCGCATCGCTTAGCTCAACTGCCCCCATGGCTGTTGCCGCGCTGTCATTTTTCTCCTCCATGCCGCTTGGGGAGGACTCTGCAGCGATTAGAACCATCGCCCTTACGTCGGCTGGGTCGGGCGAGTTTCAAGTGACGGCCACTTTGACGGTGGCTTCTCAAAGCGCCTCATTGACCGCAGCTCTGACAAGTCCACTTAAAACACATCGTTTGAGCTAATCGCGCAGCACAAGGCGTTGACGTGTGTGTGTACAAGAGAAAACAAGTGACGGCAATTGACGCTGACTTCTCCTTTCGGGTCTCGACGATGACTTTCACCCCCTCCAGCAACTACCCCGAGCTTGGGGGCGAGCTGAACATACGCACTGTGCAGCTCAAGTCCCTCCTCTATTGCTCCACGACCTCCGTTTGCTCGCACGCCTTGACGCTGACTTTGCTTAGACAATCACGTTTCAATCAACGATCACATCATCTGCAGACTCCATCCGCCTCATTGTCAACGGCGTTCAACTCAGAGCTTGCGCGAGCGAAGGTTGCGGTTCCACGGCAATGTCCAACACCTATACTTGCGCAAGCGGCCACCACTTCGTGTTCTTTGAGATCAATTACGCTACATCCCCCTCCGCCGCATCGCTCGCTCTCAGCTCCGGAGCAATCCCGTCGTCGTCATTGTTTTCTCCCCTTCTGCTTCAGACATCCAATTTCGTTGTCTACCCCGACGTGACTTCTGTATCCTACTCGCTGAATGCCGCATCTGTCTCTGTCCTCACCGCAGGAGTGTCCTCATCCTTCACCGTGGACGCGGTTGACTCGTTCAGCAACCCAATCTGGCAAGACCAACTGCAACTGAAGCCGAGGCTGTACTCGTTGAACTCATTCAGGTCCATCCCTGCAACCCAGCGATACGCCGCAGCTCCCTTCTCCAGCAGCCCGACAGAATTTCAAATTCAGCCGTCCCACGCCGGCTCGTTTCAGCTTCGTTTGTTGAGGGCAGTGCGGGGGGTCATTGCGACCTACTACCAGGACGACAGCCTCGCCACAGCCATGGCCACCGCTACGCCGGACACAGTCGACTTCTCGTCCTCATCATCGACGCCCAAGCCGCACCCATCGTTAACAACTGGAACTTCAACTTTTAGTGCGAGGTTCGCAGCCTTGTGCTCGTTTCCTGCGTTCGTCGTTGCTGCAGGACCTGCACTTCGTGTCCAAGTAGCCGAAGCCGATGAAAGGGTTCGCGCGTGGGTTGATGACGTCCTCGTGATCGACCAATGGACGTCAAGCTTGGTGGGCAACGTCGCGTCGACAACGTTCAGGACCTCCTCCTCGGCCGACTACGACGTGAGGGTTGAGTATAAGCAGGGCTCAGCGGCTTATCAGGCTACCGTGTCAATCGTCTCGGCAGGTGTAACGTATCCTCTCGGCGTCTTCGGACGGACAACGAGTGCCGCAGCAACCTCCTTCTTTCCCGTAGCTGTCAATGCTGGCCAGCCCAATAGCCTTGCAGTAACAGGGGTTACCATTCTTACTGCCGGCGTACAATCTGTCTTTACAGTGTCGTGCTACGACGGCCTCAGCAACGTCTACGGCGAGTGGGTCAACAACCTCCTCGCAGCGACGGATTGCAACGCGACCGCTCAGTTCGACTACGCGCCCGTTCGCTACCTCGCCGACATGTCCACAACGTCCAGGGTCATCCGTCTCACCCCGTCTCCTCAAGGCTTCACAACCCTATACTTCCAGCCCATCATGCGTACCACCCCCCCCCTGAAAAGCTGATGACTTATTCAGGCGGCCTCGCCGTAACGCGCACCTTCCGCTCCGTCGTTGAGTCGCTGTCTTTTTTCACAGACCCTTTCTCTGTGTTGGTCGACGCCGCATCTAGTCCGGTCACGGTCTCCCTCTCCTCCTCGTCGTCCCCCCCCCCCCCCCCCCCCCCCCCCCCCCCCCCCCCCCCCCCCCCCCCCCCCCCCCCCCCCCCCCCCCTCC
>JAIYDP010000074.1 GCA_027487435.1 Verrucomicrobiaceae bacterium
CCCCCCCCCCCCCCCCACCCAAGTTGTCGTTGCGGCGCCGCCGCAGCAGCCTGCCGTTTCAGTCGCAGACTTAACAGCTGCGCTAACAGAAGCTCTGGCTAACGCAGCGCCGCTCTTCATCCCCCCCCCACAGCCCGTGCCGCTTCCGCAGCCGATCCCAGCGCCGATTCAAATAGTAGCCGCGCCACCGCCTCCGCGCGCGTTGGTTGCAAACAAACAGATGCAAACTTTTGTCCCGCAGCTGGCGGAGGGCGCCGCGCAGACGTGGGAGCCGCCTGTCCACAAAATTGACGCCGCCGCTGGGCGAAGCGACGCGGAGATGCGCGCTGCGGGTGTCGATACGGCGGACCTGCCGCCATCTGAAACAGAGTCGGATGCGACGTCTGTTATCTCTGAGGGGGAGCTGCAGCTTCCAGACCGTCGCGCACGAGGTGACGTGGTTTCGTCGTCGGAAGCGTCCTCTTCGCGCGAGGAGGGGCGGCTGAATCTATTTTTGGCCTCGCGCAGATGGGCCGCCATACCCCGCGAGCGCCCACCGCGCGCAAGCAGCGCCTCGGACGCGTCTGCGGGGGAGGTCGTTTTGGCGGGGGGGGAGGACGAGGAGGAGCTGTCGGAGGGGGAGGTGCGGCGGAGCTTCGCGCTGCATTCGTTTGTACAAAAGAGGAGGGTGGCGATGTTCGGACGTGGGGGGGGGGTTGGCGAGGACATCTCGGAGGGGGGGTCTGTCGGCGCGGGGAGCAGCGCGACGAGCGTCGGCGAGTTCCGGCCGTGGGGCCGCTGAGGAGGGGCGCGCTAATGATTTTTTTACTGAATGTAAGTTAGAGTAAAAGGTCGCCCTTGTCACCCCCCCCCCCCCCCCCCCGTCGCCGAGCGACGCAAAGCCTTCACCCCTGGCGCAACCCCTTCGCCCCTGCAGAGCGCCCAAAATGTTTAAAAGACCCCCCCATCGTCGCTGTCGTCCTCTCCGCCGCCAACGCCGTTGCCATCGCCGCCGTTGCCGTCGCCGTCGTCGCCATCGTCGCCATCGTCACCATCGTCGCCGTCGTCGCCGTCGTCGCCATCGTCACCATCGTCGCCGTCGTCGTCGGACAGGTTGGCCTCGAGGCGGTCTCGTCGGTTGAGAATTTTCTTTGCCAGAGGGGCGATGAATTCAATGCGCTCGTGCTTCGTCAGGTCGACGAGGGGGCTTCTTCGGATGCGCTCTGCGACGTAGGTGCAGCCGTTGTAGAGGATTTGGACGAGCTTGTGGAGCTCCCCGCCGCCTGCAATTGCTTTTCGATTCGGGAGGTTTGAGCGAGACTTTTGGCACCACGCCCACACGTTGTCGACGTCCTTTGCAGTCCAGATGTCTAGATCCGACATCTTTGCCCACCTCTCCGACTCACTGCCCTTGAAGTAGGCGAACACAACTTCCTCGGACATACTCTATAAAATATAGGTCGACCCATTTTTTATAGAGTATGTCGCGTCGCTCTGCAGCCCAGACGGCTAATCATTCAGTCGCTCGACTTCAATTCTCAAGATTTAGAAGCTGCCTCAATCCCCAAACGCCATTTAATCACAGCATTGATTGCAAGCAGAGCTTCTACATCCCCTCATCCCCTCAATCGCGAGCATCCCAAAGGAAGAGACTCCCACAGCCACTCCGGAGGGGTCCTACGACGATTTTCACTCGATTTGCTTCGATTCGCTTCGCTAATTTGCGGCGTCCAGCAGCTGCACCGCGATGGAAATGTCCCCCCCGCTCTCCTGCAGCGCCCGCTCGGCCCGAGCCTTGTCAAACCCCATCTCAAGCAGCTGCTCCAACCCGTCGACGGGCTCAAAATGGGGAGGGGGTTCTGAAATCGGCTGCGAGGCGCGTCAAAATTGAGGGGGAGGGTCGAGGTACGACTGCGATGTACGTGGATCCCCCATGAGTGCGGGTACGCGGGGGAGCCATTTCAACCCCCTCCGGCGGATTCGCGCCGGTTGCTTGACGCGCTGCAACCGACTCTCTTTTCCACTTGTTAAAAGAAGGATAAAAAGGAACCTCAGGCGAGAGAAGAAAGAGAGGAACTCCTGCCGCAATCGCGAAGTGTTGTCGGTCGTCCTTCGGCTCGTCAGGGAATGGGGGGGGGGGGAGGGGGGGGGAACGGCGCGGGGGCTTGTGGGGAGTTTGGGAGGGGCATCCAGCAGGCGAGGCGGGTGAGGGGGGCGAGGAGGGGGGAGGCCTCGACGCGAGAGAGGAGGGATGCAGGGAGGAGGATGTAACTTAAATGGCCTTTAACGACTTAAAATATGAGAAAATAGGGGGCGCGAAGTGAAACAAATGTAGCCCGCAATGATGCCGCACAAATGGCCGAGGAACGATGCCTGCGGGCAGTTAAAGACTTTTTCACCGAGAAACTTGAGGTATGAGGATCTGCTGGACAATGAGTAGAGCAAAGGGGTAGAGTTTGGAAGGGACGGAGAAGAGGCCCATGACGCTGCAAGGCGTGAGGGCGAGGGGACTGAGGGGGGAGGTGCTTTTGGGAAGGGGAGTCTGAGATCATCGACTCGATTGTGATGAGGGAGAAGAGGACGCCGGAGAAGCCGATGGAGCATTCGAAGGCGAAGCGGGAGTATGACAGCGCTCGCGCGGCCGCGATGGCGATGGAGAAGTAGAAGAGGGAATCGAGAACGGCAAAGAGCATGATGACGTTGAAGTAGGCGAGGGAGCCGAGGCGGCGCTCCAGGGCGGAGCCAGAGGGTAAGTAGGCCATCATGTTGAACAGAATGTGTAAGAGGCCTCCGTGGAAAAAAGCATGAGTGATGAAACGATGAGCTGTTGTGTGAGGGAATCGTGCGCCATAACCTGATGGACGATGGCTTACTTTCTTGAGGGAACGCTTCATAGTTGAGGGCGGGGTAAATGCAGAAATGTGTAGGGGCCTCGAGAGCAGAGAGGCTTGAGTCTGCTGGAACAAGATATCCCAAGATGTAAATGCCGATGTTGATGGCTGCGAAGAACCTAGTCACCGCAGGAACATGCAGCAGGAATTGGCCAATGGATCTCTCCATTATGTAACAATTAGTCTTTAAAGGCCGATGTAATGCCAATATCAATAATTCAAATATTGAGTGTTAAAAATGTCTGAAAAGCTGACAAAAATCTTACTAAGATACCCAAAATCATGATTTAACCAGCTTGGCCAGACACAACTAACTAATTGTTAATTTATTTCTCGGCTCTCACTCTCAACCATGTCGTCTGGAAAGGCTATTGTGAAAGCAGTTATCTCTGGAGATACGATCGTCATCGCTGCGCAAGTAGCCTCGGGAATCCCTCCTGAGAAGCAAGTTACTCTTTCCGGCATCCTGTGCCCCCGCATGGGTCGCCGGGATGGAGCAACCAAGGATGAGGTACTCTCTCCCTGTTCATCATGCACCAACCAGCGTTTTCCATATCTCGCGATATCACGATCGCAAAAGTCGTTCCTAAACTTTTAGCCGTGGGCTTGGGAATCCCGTGAGTTCCTTCGCAAGCTCGTCATTGGCAAGTCTGTCTCTTTCCGTGTCGATCAGCAGGTGGCCGCCATATCCCGCGAGTTTGTGACCATCCACTCGAGCGATGTCAACCTCTCCGTTGCCGTCGTTGCCGC
>JAIYDP010000011.1 GCA_027487435.1 Verrucomicrobiaceae bacterium
CTACTATTATGACGATTCCGACACATTTGAAAATTTCTTATCTGACCATTTTGTTACATGGATCATTTTCGTTACTTGCATCTGCGCAAACTTCAGAGACTCTTGACCAATCAAGAGAGAATCTGCGTTTGTGGCTAGAAACGTCACAAAAGAAGCAGGAAGAAGCCAATTCTTGGAAAAATGATAGAGAGGTGCTCAACAACTACAAAGAAGGTCTTCTTGGCGAGAAAGAGACGTATTTGAAACAAATCGCTGATGCCAAAGCCCGCGCTGCTGCTGCCGACCAAGGCTCCACGGACAAGATCAGCCAACGTGATCAATTGATTCAGGCTGAAAAAAATCTCTCCGCCCACTTGCGGAAAATGGAAGAAGATTTTGCGAAAATTCTCCCCACCCTTCCCACGCCCATCGTCAAATTCGCGAAAATTTCGGTTGGCATTGAAACCTTGAAAAAAAATCTTGCCTTGCCCGCAGACAAGCAAACCGATGACGTTGGCAAACGTCTTTCCAATCTCACGGAAATCATGGCAGAAGTGGAAAAATTTCAACAAAATATCACCGTCAGCAAAGAACTTCACAAAAATTCCGCCGGTCAGGAATACGACATGCAAGTCGCCTACGTTGGCATGGCTGCTGCCTATGCCGTGAACGAAGATGCTAGCTTCGCTCTCATCGCCGCCCCTACCGCCAGCGGTTGGAAATTCGTCGAGCGCAATGACCTTGCCAAAGACATTAGCAAGTTCATCGTCACCGCAACTACCGAAAAAGACGTATCGCTTACCAATCTTCCACTGCCTACTCCCTAATACTCTACCATTGCTACTTTATGAAATTTTTTACTACCACGCTTTTCGTTTTTGCCACATTGGGAATGCAGGCTTTTTCTTTCGCCCAAGATCCCGTTGCTGAGGCGAAAAATCGCATCACTTCTGCCGCAGATGCACTCAGTAAGACCCTCAATGAAAATGGCGATATGCGCCGCTTCCTCTACAACGAGATCAATACGCTCGACGATGAAGTGATCGCTCTTGCCAAAGAAC
Organism: Verrucomicrobiaceae bacterium; assembly: GCA_027487435.1. Classification (GTDB taxonomy): domain Bacteria; phylum Verrucomicrobiota; class Verrucomicrobiia; order Verrucomicrobiales; family Akkermansiaceae; genus UBA956. The sequence continues at coordinate 1,041 of JAIYDP010000011.1, forward strand.
TTCGCGCTCTCGAACGCGATGAGGAAATGCGCACCATCAAGATCAAAACCTTGGAAAAAGAGGTCGAACAACGCAAGGCGCAATACAAGTATTCTGCTGATATGCTCAATCAGTATTCCAAGGCTCTCATCTCTCGGATGCACCCCGCAGAATACCAAATCTATCGGGAAAACGTCGCGAAGATCGATCAAAGTGCCCTCAACTCTGTCAATGAGCCTGTGAAAGAAATTGATGAACGAGTCAAAGTGCTCACCCTCGGTCTCCAGCGTCTCGGCGAAATTGCTGGCGGCCACAAATTTTCCGGCAAAGCTTTTGGCTTCGCAGGCAGATCCATTGAGGGGTCATTTCTCCTCGTCGGTCCTTCGGTATTCTTTGCTGCTGCCGATAAGATTTCAGAAGGTATTTGCCCCATGTCAGACACTGGTTCCGGCTACCCCGCTTTTGTTTCCATCAACAAATCTGGTGGTGCCATTGGACAAGCCATCGCTACTGGCACTGGCTCCCTGCCCTTGGACGGCACACTTGGCAAAGCCATCATTGCCGAGATGAAGCACCCTGGCGGTCAAAACAAGGCGCTCGAGCACGTCATGCTCTTTGGCGACATCGCCAAAAACATGATGTTTGACGGCTGGATTGCCATCGCCATTTGCGTCTTGATGATCGCCGTTGGCTGGACTGTCGCCGCACGCAAACTCCTCTACTTAAACAAAATCGAAAAAGGCAACCACGACTTCATGCGTGAATGGCGCAAGCTGGCCACGGACCTCACCACTCTGGAGCGGAATGCCGACGCGCAAAAGCTCAGTGAGACACCTGCCATGAAGCGCTCTCCGTTTTACGAAATCTACCAAATCGGCGCCGATGAAATCACGGATCGCGTCAATTCCGTCAAACAAGGCCACAAAGGCCTGTCTGGCAGATCCATCCAAGCCATACGCGCTGCACTTGATGCTGGCCTCGTGAATCTCCAGCATAAACTCACCAACGGCCTCGTTTACCTCACCATCAGCATCGCCGGCGGCCCATACGTTGGCCTCCTCGGCACCGTTGTTGGCGTGATGATCACCTTCGCCATCATTTCAAAGGAAGGTGAAGTCAACGTCAATGCCATCGCCCCTGGTATTGCCTCGGCGCTCCTCGCCACCGTGGCGGGTCTTATCGTCGCGATTCCCGCTCTTTTCGCCTATTCCTACCTCAACAACCGCATCAAAAACATCACCTCTGAGGTAAAAGTCTTCATTGACGAATTCGTCTCCAAAATGGCTGAATTCTACCCCCAAGTCAACGAAGCAGAAGCACCCAAGTTCACCGATAGCGAAAACTAATCAACTTACCAACTTACGTTCTTTATGGCATCCGCTGACGACAAAAGCTTCGACGACATCAACGTCACCCCCATGGTGGACTTGTATCTCGTTCTTCTTCTCATCTTCATCGTCATGACCGCCGCTGGCGTCAAGGGCGTGAAGGTCGATCTTCCTAAGGCTGGGGGCAAGGCCAACGCCGACGTCGGCGCACCGAAAATCCAAGCCATCACCATCGACTCAGAAGGCAAGATCACCCTCAACCTCACCCCGATGTCGCTTGAAGAACTTGAGTCGAAAATCTCCGCCATGGTCGCCTCCACTCCCGACCTCCCCTTCGTGGTGCGCGGCGATAGTTCTGCTCAATACAAAAAAATCATGGCCGTCGTGACGATTTTAGGAAAAAACGGCATTTCCAAAATTGGTCTCGCCACTCAGCCGAACAAGTAAATTTCCATCATGAGGCAAATCCACCCTATTTCCGACAATAAACCCAAGAAGGTCAAATGGATCCTGATCTTGTTGGGACTTGTCGTGGTCGGTGGAATTGCCTCTTTCATCATCAATGCTGGTTCCAGCGACGCAGAAGAAACCAAAGAAGATTTTCAGTTCGTCGATTTCGCTCCACCCCCGCCGCCGCCGCCGCCGCCCCCTGCTCCCGATGAACCAGAACCCGAGCCGGAAGATATCGATGACTTGGCCGAGCCTCTTGAAATCCCTGAAGAAGCTGAAGTTCCATCGGACGAACCCACGAATGACCTTGGCCTAGATCTCGGTGAAATGGCCATGGGCGAAGGTGGTCCCGGCGATTTCGCCATGGACATACCACGCTTTGGAAAACGCGGAGGTAGAGGTGGCAGCGCAGACGACGAAGATGAGATGAATTCCTCTGGAGCCACTGAACAAGCCGTTGCCACCTTCAAATCCCAGCCCGTTTATCCTAGCGCACTGCTACGCAATAAAATTGGCGGCAAAGTTGTCATTGCCGCCGTTGTAGATGCTTCCGGCGCCATCGTCAGGGTCACCATCAAAACGAGCTCAGGTCAAGCAGAGCTAGATAAAGCCGCCATCACTGCCGTGCAAAAATGGAAATTCAAACCCGGGACTCGCGACGGCAAACCCGTCCAATCCACCTGCCTCATTCCTTATACATTCGAAGTCAAAAACAGCTGATCATGTCGAAACACTCCACCATCATCGCACTACTTGCAGGTTTCACCCTGCTTGCTCCTCATACGATACGCGCCGCAGAATCCCTCATTGCTCCTGCCCATCTCTTTCAGCAGCCTGGCTTTGCCAAAGATTTCGTAGGCAGCTACGGCATCTTATCGGAAGTGGAACCCGATGTCAGCGATACGGAGCAGACCTTACTTACACGCCTGCAGGTGCTCTTTACGGAATCCAAATTCAAAGAGGCAGAGGAGCAACTCATCCGTTACATCAAAGAAACCGAAAAACCTACTGACCCGAAACTCCAGCCCGGCGAAATTAGCCCCGCTCTCGTCTTCGTCCTCGGCAATCTTTATTTCCAGTCCGAGCGCCCGATCGAAGCGGAACGCGCTTTCAAGTTGTCCATCCGCCGCTTCCCCAAATTCCGCCGCGCCTACACCAACCTCGGCTACCTCTACGCCTCACAAACGAAGCTCGACGATGCCTTGGCCGCTTTCCAAAAGGCCGTCGAACTCGGCGAAAAATCCTCCCGCGTCATGGGCATGCTTGGCTACTGCTACATGTCGAAACAAAACGCTCTTGCCGCAGAAAACGCCTACCGCCAAGCTTACCTGCTCGATCCGAATTCCCGCGACTGGAAACTTGGCCTCGCTCAGACCTTCCTCATGCAAGAGAAATTTGAGGACGCCGCTAGTATGTTTGGCAATCTCATCAAAGAAAATCCCCAAGACCGCCAGCTCTGGATGCGCCAAACCAGCGCTTTCATTTCTATGGAAAAAAAACAAGATGCCATCCTCAACCTAGAGATGCTTCGCCTGCTGAAGCTTTCGGATGAAAAGAGCCTCAATCTCCTTGGCAACCTTTACATGGATCAAAGCCAACCGCTACTTGCTCTCAACGCCTTCTCGGACGCCATGGCGGCAAGTTCTCAAATCAACGTGCCTCAAGCCATCAAATCGGCTCGCATTCTCAACGACAATGGCAACACTGACGAAGCCGCCGATTTGATCCAAAAAATTCGCGCAGCGGCAGGAACCATCGCTCCCGCAGATCAAATCGCTCTCGACCTCGCCGAGGTGAAAGTAGTAACTGCGAAAAAGCAGATAGACCAAGCAGGAGTGATCCTCAATCGCCTCGCCAAGGAAAACCCTACCAACCCGGAAATCCTCCTTGAGCTAGCGCGCTATTACGACCAACTCGCCAAAGCTGCACCCAACGAAGAGGCCATGCGCGCCCACATTGGCCAAGCGAAAACCAACTACCTGCTCGCCGCCGAACACACAAGCACAGCCTATCCAGCCAACCTAGGTTACGGTCAGCTCCTCGTGCGCGATAGCCGAACCATGGAGGCACTACCTTACCTTGAAAAAGCTCTGGCTTTGAAATCTTCCGATAACCTCACCCAATACACCGCTCGTGTCCGCCGCGCTGCCGACCAAGAAAAGAAACGCAAAGAGCGTGAAGAAGCCGCACGCGAACAAGCCAAAAAATAATTCCCAGCACCATTCTACGATATGAACACCCGCGCTCTATTCTGCGTTGCCGCTCTCTCTCAGTTGGCACAACCTACCTTCGCCAATGAAGCCCTCGACATCCTCGAAGGCAGCAAAAAAGCCGAAGATGTCAAAGTTGCACCGCTTCCCGAAGGTCAAGCACCCCTCAGCGGTGCCATTGGTGCCACCAATGCCGATGGCAAAACCATGAAGCCCTTCGTGCCTTCTACGCCCTCCGCTTTCTCGGTGAAATCGCACGAACTTCTCGATCCTTATTGGGCAAAAACCACCATCATCAAGGACGAAAATCATCCCTATGTGCAGGAATTTTCTCTCACTGGCCTCTTCGAAGGCAACGCCGTTTGGGGCGATGTAGAAACCACCAATGGAGCTACTACCACCAAGAATAACATCGATGACATAACCATGCGCCGCGCCCAACTTGGTGCACGCCTGAAAGCGTTCTATCGCACCGAAATCACAGGTGTTGCCGAGCTCGCTGGCCCCTCCCGCGTCAACGGCATTCAGACCCTCAAGGCTCGCACCGCCATTTCCGAAAACACGGGCGTCACTCTGGGTAAATTCCGCGCGCTCTCCACAGGCGAAAACAACACTGCCGACGCCGATCTCCGCACCGCAGAACGCAGCCTGCTTTCCAACATGATCGCACCCGCCGATACCCTCGGCGTGATGTTTGATGCAAAAAACAAAAACTGGCTCTACAGCCTCGGTTGGTTTTCTGGAGACTTCGACGACATGCTCCCCGGCATCAAAAATGATGGCTTCATCAATGCCGGCATCGCTTATGAGCAAACCACCCCTACCGAAGTCGGCCCCGCCCTACAGAGCCGATGGTATCTCAATTACCTCCACAACCTTGACCGTAACGATAGTCAAGTCCTGCCTCGCCCAAGGATCACCTCCCTCAACTACAAACAAGTGGTTTCTACCGGCTTCTCCTTCCAGCAAGACCGCTTCGGCTTCCAAGGTGATTTCACCCTCGCCCGCGGCGATGCCAATTCTTGGGGTGTTACCCTTATGCCCACCTACTGGATGATGCCCGGTGCCGTTCAGCTTGTCGCTCGCTACCATTATGCCGATACGGATCAAGCCAATGGCCTCTTCGGCGGCTTTGGCACGGGAGCCGATCCATTTTTCGCCAACAACGGTGCCAGTCTGCAAGGCGACGAATACCACTCCTTTTACGTAGGAGCCGATGTTCATCTATATGAAAACCGGATGATCCTCCGCAATGGCTTCGAGTATAGTCTCTTCCTCGATGAATTAGACTCCACCGCAGAAACCGAAAGTCTGCTCTGGCAAACTGGCGCCAAAATCAGCTTTTAACCCGAAATCCGAAGTTGACCGCTGCCATTCGCCGAGTCCTCAAAAAAGGTTTGGGGAAGAATGATGCTAGGAAAATGGCTAACGTACTTTGGAGCTATGAATCCACTGATTTCAAGGAAAGAAATGATCAAATTGAAAATGTCACACGCTCGTGATTGCCAAGATGCGATTTTTCCGCATACTCATCGCGCATGAAGGAAATTCTGGATTATTTTCTCCACCTCGATGATCAATTGGTCATTTTAGTGCGGGACTACGGCGTGTGGATTTACGCGATTCTGTTTTTGATCATTTTTTGTGAAACGGGGCTGGTGGTAACACCCTTTTTGCCTGGCGATTCATTGCTTTTTGCCTGCGGTGCTGTCGCCCACACCACCAGCCTGAATTTGTGGGTCTGCGGGGTGGTGATGTTTATCGCAGCGGTGCTTGGTGACATCTGCAACTACTGGATTGGGCGAACGAGCGGCAACTGGATGCAACGCACTTTTCCACGCATCGTAAAGCCATCGCACATCGAGAAAACCCAGGAGTTTTTTGAAAAATACGGCGGCAAAACCATCATCATCGCTCGCTTTGTGCCCATCGTGCGGACCTTTGCACCATTTGTCGCTGGCACGGGTCGCATGTGTGTGCGTCGCTTTATGAGCTTCAATGTCATCGGCGCTTTGGTCTGGGTTGGCTCGTTGATACCGGTGGGATATTTCTTCGGCTCGATTCCGGTGGTGAAAGAGAATTTCGAACTTGTGGTCTTTGGCATCATAGGCTTTTCTTTGTTGCCCGTGATCTTTGCTTGGCTCAAGGAACGCTCTGCTGCAAAATCCGCAAGTCGGTGAGATGGCGTTGCGCGAATTGAGCGGATCAACGTGCAACATCAAAAAAACCTACCATGTCCACGCGTCGCCAATTCCTCGGCCAATCCTCGGCCGCTGCTGCTGCATTTTCCCTTGCCTCGTGCTTGAGAAAGAAATCCGTTCCTGTTTCACCATCCACAATCATCAGCCCCGAGGCAGTGACTGCGTCGCCGCCCACTCGACCGAAAAAGAAAGGTCTCGGTGCTTCGAGCAAGAGCGAAAACTGGGCTGACCGTTTACAAAAACTGCAAGCGCAGTGGGTTTATACCTGGAACCATGCAATCCCCGAGGACACACCGCAAGGCGTTGATTTTATCCCGATGGTTTATCGCGTGGGGCCAAAGCAACAAGACCTTGCCAGCAAGCTCGCGGCTCTGAAGCAAGCGGGCATGACCGAACTGCTCGGATTCAATGAACCAGATGCCCCCAAGCAAGGCAACATGAGCATCGAGGAAAGCCTCGCCGCGTGGCCGATCCTGATGGATTCTGGGCTGCGACTTGGCAGCCCGAGTTGTGTTCACCCGGATAAAGAATGGATGCTGGCCTTCATGGACGGAGTCAAAAAAAACAATTTCCGCGTGGACTTCGTTTGCGTGCATTCCTACGGCGGGCCGAATCCTGAATCGCTGGTCAAGCGCTTAGAAGAAGTGCACAAGCTTTTTGGCTGCCCTATCTGGATCACGGAATTCGCCGTCGGCGATTGGAGCGCGAAGACCGCAGAAAGCAACCGACACACGCCGGAAGATGTTTTGCGTTTCATGGAAAAAGTTCTGCCTATGCTGGAAAAGCTCGACTTTCTCGAGCGCTACGCATGGTTCCCCGCCAAGACCACCAGCGCACCGCTTGGATCATCGGCGCTCTTTGATGAGCAGGGCCAACTGACCCGCCTTGGGGAGTGCTATCGCGACATTTCCTGATAGCGAAAATGGTTTTGAAATTCCACTCATTTGTGGGGATTGAAGTCGGGCCAAATTTCCTGCATCGTATGCGCATGTCACAGCGACTTATATCCACCATTGTTGTATCCTGCGCTTTTCTCACTAGCGCATTTGGTCAAACCCCTAGCAAAGTTCAGTCTGCAGCCCGTCCCTTTGATTTGGACATCGTTGCCCCTGTTCAGCTCGCCGCCTCAGATGAAGCATCGAAGATCTTCCAAAAAGAAGTTCTGCCTGGAATGCTAAAACTTTCTGATCAAAGGCTTGCGGAATACAAAACCATTGCCAACTTCAATTCGATCTCACTCGATCCATCGAAATTGGTCTTAGGTTTCGATGCAACCGTACGCGTGTATTTCCTTAGCGAAGGTGCCGCCTTTCGCAACTCGCTCGGGATCTCGACAACAGGGAAAGGTCCTTACGGTGATGATGCCGCATTGATTTTCCCCAACGCTTCCAGCAACACTGGCTTGGGCGGCAGCCGTTCTTCCGTGCGCACCCCCAATGAGCCACTCGTCGCGGGCGATTTCGTCGATCTTGGGAAATTTGCCAAAGGCACATCCCTTGACTTCTTCTTGATTGCCGATGGAGCATCAGGCGGCAAGCGATTTTACTCGACCGACCTTAGCTTAAATGCCGACGGCATTGTTCACGCCGTCAGTCTTGCGCCCGATGGTTCCGCCTATCTTATCATCGGATTCGAAGACCTTTGGGGCGGTGGCGACAAAGATTACAACGACCTTGTCTTTGCCGCCGAAATTGGAAAAGCCAACGTGCAAAACTTGGTGGGCTTAGGTGCACCCGAGCCTTCATTAACCATGGGTGCCGTCCTTGCGCTTAGCCTACTCACCGGTTGCAGACGCCGCAGATCCGCATAAGATTTTTATTTCCTTTGGCGAGAAAATCGGGCAATGTCGTCGTTGATGATGACATTGCCCAGCCGTCAAAAAGTTCTTTCCTTCATCATAGTTGTCGCGCTAGCGGGAGCAGGGGTATGGTATTGGCGGCAAAGCATCATCGCCAAGCGAGCTGCCTGGTCAGCCACAACGTTGACAGAGGCGATGAAGGAGAAAGATTATCTCACGGCGCGTTCCACTCTGACCGCGATCCCCGATCCCGGCGTGAGGGAGGCAAAAGAGCAGGAGATTCGTGTGGCAGAACTCGGTGATGCGATCGAGAAAAGAGATGGTGCCATGATCCAGCAAGCTTCGGCTCAGGTTGCGAAAGTCCCATTCAGCCCAGAGTTGTTAGAGAAGGCCGATCTTGTATTAGCTCGCGAAGCTCTATGGAATCGTAACGTGGATGACTGCTCGAAGTTGTTAGAGAAGTGGCAAGGCAAAGCAGCATTTCCTACGCAGTGGACGATGGTGCATGCCGATCAATTGATGGCGCAGGGAAAAAAGGAGGAAGCGCGGATTCTTTTGGAAGGAGCCAAGCTCGAAGGCATGGATGATGCCTTTCGCCAAACACGTTTGGCATTATTTCATGCGCGAGAGCCATGGAAGGCCATGGAAGTGATTGACGAGGGCTTGCGCAAGCATCCACGTAGCGCGGAGTTGCTTTCCTTTCGTGCCCAGATTCAAGAAGCTGCGGGTCGCATGGCGGATGCACGCCTTGATTACGTAGCCGCGATCTTGAGTGACCCAGCGAGCGCCTTGCATCGCGATGTTTTCGCCAACTTTCAACTTCGCATGGGCGAACTAGCGAACGCCGCAGATACATGGCGCGATGCCGCCGAAGTCACGCAAGTCGGTATATTTGCTTTCAAGGCGTGGTTTTGGTCGAAAGTGGGCGGAGTACCGCTCTCGCGTCCACTTCCCGCACTCGTCCAAGAAGATTGGAAAAATGTCATGCAGGAAATCGGCAAATTGCAAAACGGTGCTTACGTAAGCACAGCATTGGAGCAAAAAATGGCGGCAATTTCCGGCTTGCGACAACGCCCTGAGGTGAGGTGGATGAATTTGCTCGATGCGATGCGACGGGCTGATTGGCGTTCCGCGCTAGACAATGTCGATTTGGGCTTTCCTGCTGCTGCGGAACGAATGGTGCCAGGATTAGCGACACGCTTATTCGTGAACTTGCGAGCGATTTCTGGCGGCTCCGCGCGCGAGGGCTTGGTTGGGCGAGAACTGCCCCCGCTACTGCAAGATCCGCATCCCTTTTTGCGCGAATTCGATCAATGGAAAGCCTCCGCCGCCGCCCAAGATGAAGAATTTACCCAATGGATCGCCACACCAGCTTCACTTGCAGGAACCTTGTTCGCCCACGGCTGGCAAGGCGCGGCGCTCGATGTTGCGGGTGACGTAAAGCTCACAGCACCAACTGCTGCGCCCGATTGGTTTGATTTTGGCTACGCTCGTTGCTTGATCATGAGAGACGGTGCCGCCGCCGCTCGCAAGTGGCTGGAATCTTTGCCCAAGCTCAGCACCGCCGCACAACTGACCCTCGGAGAAGTGCTTCTAACCACGGGAGCTGTGGAGAAGGGCATGCAGCAATTGGCAGCCATAGCGATCGCAAAAAGTCCGCTTGCCGGGCGCGCCGCATGGACTTTGGCGCTTGCCGAGCTCGATCGTGGCAATGCTGCCGAAGCGAGCAGCTGGGTCAAAGGAAATGAGGAGTTGCTTGCCAGTGTGAGCGGGAAAGAAATTCTAGCGCGCTGTGCCTTGGCTATCGATTCCCGCGATGAAGCCTTACGAATCTATCGCGATCTCGGCGAGTCATCCACGGATGCGATGATTTATTTATCGAAAGATGCCTTCGCAAAAAAAGATTGGCCGCAAGCGCGCGCATGGACAGAAAAGCTCGCGCGACGATTTCCTAACGAAGCACAGTTTCGAAAAAACCTTTTGCGCATCGATGCGGATGAAGCCAAAAAGCCATGAAATCTCGTAATCAATCCGCCAAAATCGCTGCCCTGGGTTTGCTCGTTAGCGCCGTGTTGATATGGTGGCGCGATACCTCATGGAGTGCCGATCTTGCCGATACGTTGCCCTTGGCAGCCGGGATTCCACTGGCATTTTGGTTGGGAATCCCGTGGAAAAGGATCAGCACCGAACAAGAGCCGCGCTTGCCACTCGTGTGGCCTTGGCTTGCGGGCATCCTTTTTGCAATTGCTTGGGTTATACCGCAACTCACGCTTCTTGCTCTGGCGTGGACAACCTTTGCCGCATACGGGATGAGGCGATGGTGGCGCCCTAGCGGCAATGTCGCGGGTCTGCTCTTGGTGCTGTTGTTTTCATTCCCATGGCTGGTGATGGAATGGCCGCAAATCGGCTGGTGGTTCCGCCTCTCAGCAGCTTTCGCTACGGAAGGATTGTTTCAGCTCTTGCAAATGCCGGTGTTGCGGAGCGGAACGGAGTTGCAAATCCTTGGAGAAACCATTCGCATCGAGCCCGCCTGCGCTGGGTGGAATTTGCTGCAACTCACTTTGCTTGTGGGTCTTAGTATTGGCATTCACGATCTTTCTCAGCCACGGCGTTTCTGGATCTTTGTTCTCCTGCTGCCGGCTTTGGCATGGGTGGCCAATTTGATTCGAATTGTTGCACTTTCAGGACTCTGTCTCACCTTTGGGGTAGAAACAGCAGAAGGGCTATGGCACGGACTTACGGGATTGATCGTAATCGCCGCAGTTGTGGGCATGGCGAAGTGGCTGTGCCATGCCATGGAGCCGAGAAAAGCTATCGAAATTCGTCGCAGAGTCGTCTCATGAGTGAATCATCCTCAACCCACGAAGGTCTCGAAAACCTAGCGGCTGGGCTGTTTTTATCGGCCCTTAGCTGCGTGCTCGCGCTGCCATCACTCTGGCAGGCATGGTGTGATGATCGATACTCCGTCGGCGGCGGAATCGCTTTTTTGCTCTGGCTGGTATCGCTCTGGCTGGCTGCCGATCCGCTGCACCGTAGGGCTCGCCAGCGAGTTATGCCATGGATTGTGTTGGCGACGGTTCTTTGTATGCTCGGTTCCATGACTTCCTTGAGGATCTGTCATCATCTGGCCTTAGCGACAGCTCTTGGCTCATTGGTCGTTCCGGCCCTGCTGCGTTGGCTTTTGACAGGTTTTGCCCTGTGTTGGATTCCCGCCACCGGATGGATCCTTAGCCGATTTACCTTGGGTGGTTTGAACGGCTGGGAGCGACCTGCCCTTGCTTCCATCAGTATCATCCTTTCCCTATACCTTGTTCGCCGTATGAAAAAAGCACTCCAACCTGAAAAATGATCTCTATGAATCCACGCAGAAAACGCAACGTATTGTTGATCCTATGCGGTATCGCGGCGCTTACGGCGCTGATATGGCCGATGTTGCCGATGGTCGCCGCAGAAGACCGCCTGAAGAGTATGCCGCTTACAGGGGCGGAATTCACTTGCGAAGAGATTCAGCTCAGTGCCGCAGATCAGGAATTTCTCGCAGGAGCAAAGGCGATACAACGCATTGTTCGTCCGCGTAGGGGATCGCCCATCATGCTCACGGTGATTGATGGCAGTGGCAACCGACATGCGGTTCACGATCCCAACTATTGCCTCGCGGGCAGTGGTTGGAGTGTCCGCAGCCAAAAAGAATGGGCCATGCCCTCGGGGCAAGCCAACTGGATCACCATGGAAAAAGATGGCGTCACCATGGAAGCGCTGTGGTTTTTTGACGATGGTGAAGGACAGTTTACATCCGCACAGACGTATTGGTGGCGAGCAAGTTTACGCCGTGCGACTCGTGGACTGAGTGGTGCCGAGCCATTACTCGTGATGTTACGGGTGCCGCCAGGGGAATCTGTGGACTGGCAGCGGATGCGCCAAGTGATTCTTCCGTCACTTGGTTTTCGTTAGTGGATCATGACATTCGCTATGCAGGCACAATGGCTTCTTGACAGAATGCGCAGAAATCCTTAGCAACACGGAACAATGAACCCAACGAGCGAACCGAATTGGCATGCCATCGCGGCGATGCCTGAATTTCAAGAACTGCTGCGCAACAAGCGCCGCTTTGTCGTGCCATGCTGCATCTTTTTTACCGTGTATTATTTGTCCTTGCTGGTGCTGGTGGGATGGCATGCCGATTGGATGAAAAAACCTGTGTGGGGCGTGGTGAATGGCGCGTATCTCTTTGCCTTATCACAATTTTTCATGACCTGGATCATGGCATTTGTTTACACCAGCAAAGCCGCCAAGTTTGATCGCCAAGCCGCAGAAATCCTGCGCCAAGCTGGTTACTAAAAAATCATTTTTCCCAACCCTATAGAAACATTATGTCGATTGCCTTTTTCTTGTTGTTTGTGATGGCGACCTTGGTCATCACGTTTTTTAGTGCCAAAAAAAATACCGGCTCTAGCGCGTATTTCGCTGCGGGGCGCTCCATCACCGCATGGCAAAATGGTTTGGCGGTAGCTGGCGATTATATGTCGGCGGCTTCCTTTTTGGGGATTGCTGGGATCATTGCTTGCTTCGGCTTCGATGGATTTCTCTACAGCGTTGGTTTCCTGGTGGCTTACCTCACGGTGCTGTTTGTGGTAGCGGAGCCGCTGCGGAATTCGGGGAAATACACCATGGCGGATGTGCTGGCCTTTCGCCTCAAGGCGCGTCCGGTGCGAGCGATTGCCTCGTTGAGCACGCTGACGGTTTCGTTGTTTTATATGATCGCGCAAATGGTCGGCGCGGGCGGATTGATCCGCACCTTGCTGCATGATGTGGCGTTTATGCAAACGACGGCAGGCTACAATCTCTCGGTCTGTGGCGTGGGCGTGATGATGATCATTTACGTAGTATTTGGTGGCATGCTGGCGACCACGTGGGTGCAGATCATCAAGGCCATCTTGTTGATTTCTGGCAGCGTCATGTTGAGCGTGATGGTGATGCATAAGTTTGACTACAGCTTCCATGCCTTTTTCACTGCGGTCTCCGAGATCAAATCAACGGTCGATGGCAAAGAGGTGGTGAGAAATTTCCTTGATCCGGGTATGAAATACAAAAACCCATGGGAGATGCTTTCGTTGGGCATCGCCTTGCTGTTCGGCACGGCGGGGCTGCCGCATATTTTGATCCGTTTCTACACGGTGCCTGATGCAAAAACCGCGCGCGGCAGCGTGGTGTGGGCGATGTGGATCATCGGTGCGTTTTACATCCTCACGTCGTTCTTCGGATTTGGTGCGGCGGCATTGTTAGGACCAGATCAATTGATCGCGAATCAAAACATGAGCGCGCCGCAGTTGTCATTGTTTCTGGGCGGACCATTGTTTTTCGCGTTCATTTGTGCGGTAGCCTTTGCGACGATTTTGGCCGTGGTTGCTGGCTTAACGATCAGTGCCAGCACGTCGTTTGCTCATGATTTTTACAGCAATGTGATTCACCATGGACGCGAGCCACAGCAAGGCGCGGAGATTCGCGTGGCGCGCATTACCGCATTTGTGGTAGGTGGGCTTTCCATTCTGCTCGCCATACTTCTGGGGCCTAAGGTCAACGTCGCGTTTCTTGTCGGCTTGGCATTTGCCGTGGCGGCTTCGGCGAATTTGCCGGCGATCATTTTTTCCGTCTTCTGGCGCGGATTCAATACCACCGGTGCCTTGTGTGGCCTTGGCGGCGGATTGGTTTCAGCCATCGGCTTGATCATGATTAGCCCGGTCGGTTTCCTTGGCAAAGAAGGCGCGATATTTCCACTGGAAAATCCCGGCATTGTGAGCATCCCCGTGGGCTTCTTGTGCGCGATCATTGGCACATTGATCGGTGGGCGCGAGCATACGGCGGAAGAGAAATTCGACGAGCTTGCCGTGCGCTCTCACACGGGTCTTGGCGCGGAGAAAGCTAGCAGCCACTGATGAAGATCGGGTAGATTCTCGGCCGCGGACTCTACACACCGCAGGGTCATTTCTTAGGGCATGCTGCGTGTACGGATGAAGCAGCAATCTTCCTCCAAGCTGCTTGGCAGAATAGGAAACTGCATGTCCTAAAATAGGGAGTGCCATTTTCCGTAGGGAAAGTGCATGTCCTAAAATGGGGAGTGCCATTTTCCGTAGGGAAAGTGCATGTCCTAAAACGGGGAG
>JAIYDP010000389.1 GCA_027487435.1 Verrucomicrobiaceae bacterium
ATTGACACGTGAAAATATTTTTAGAAAATGTTTTGAAGACGGAAATATTTTTCGAAAAATTTGTAACGTGAGCGCCGTGTAGACATTGGCATGTGAGTAAACATCCCCCTCACCTAAAACCCTAAACCCCACCCGTCCCGCCTGACCCGCATTGATTCCCTTGAGCGAAATGAAACGTGAAAATATTTTAAGAAAATGATTTTGAAGTCAGAAATAATTTTCGAAAAATTTGTAACGTGAGCGCCGTGTAGACATTGGCATGTGAGTAAACATCCCCCTCACCTAAACCCTAAAACCAAAGAGGAAGTAGTCGGAGGCTGCGGAGGCTGCAGGGCTACTGTGGCACGGTGTCTACTTGAGGATAGGGGAAATGGTACAGATGCGGACCAAACAAACGGGGGACGCACTCTAGCTGGGCACCGCATCTACTTCGTCTAGGCGAGCTTGAATGATGTTAACTATTTCTCTGCGTCGAGCTTCTTCTTCTTTCAAGAAGGCGATATGCTCCAGTCCGGCGGCGTTCTGTCTCAGAATATCCCTAGCGTGTCATCATTGAGCTTCATCAACATTACATATTCATTTTCGCTTTTTTGACAGTTGTTGAGTTCTTAATGTTGTGCCAGCGAGCTTTGAGATGAGCGATACGACTGAAAACCGAAGAAACATCATTTCGCATAATCAACATATTTCGACTACCTTGAATACCGTCAACCATTGCATCTACTCGTCGTCTGAAATCTGCCCACTTCACTTCAGCTTGTTTCCGCCGATACAACCGCAGCCATTGGGCTGCCTCCGCGAGTTCGTCTCGAATCGTCGCGTTCACCGCCTTCGACAGCTCGTCTGAGATAAAGTTCTCTTCCAGCTCCCTGACATGTTGACGTGTATCAACGAAAGAGTTCCAGGGAAAAATATTAAAACAAACCACTCACAAATAGGGTCTTGGGGACACATGAAAAATGCGCTCAAGCCCACGAGAAGAATGCTTTTTCTTCTTTTGAATTTGAGTGAGCGACTTCACAACTGCCATAACTCCAACATCTGATCGCGTAAGAACCCCTCAGACGTATCTTCACCTGTCAGAAAATTGCGTCGAAGGTCCAGAACCTAGCAGTTTAGACGACACTAGCCCCCCTCAAATGAGGATGGATTAGGCGGACCTCGAGACTGTTCACGCGATGCAAGTTTCGGAGCCATCGACTAGACGTTGCAAAGGACTGATCGTTGATATGGTTATTTTGCAAATACAGGCGCTCCATAGATGCTGAAGAAACTATTGCGTAGCCTAACGCAGCTACCTCAACCAGCAAGTTAAAGGAGAAATCCAAGCACTTCATGTGTTTCGATGTTGACAACGCACTCAGGCCTCGAGGAAGAAGTCTGTCGATTCTGTTGTGGCTGACATTGATCTGAATTATTCATTGAGATAACAATAGAGCAGACCTTGACAATGTTAGAACTTGGAGAAAGTCCACTGATGAGCCCATCCATCCCAACGGAAGATATGCTGCGTTTATCAAGGAATTCTCGTTTGCCATTCATACAAGTTATTGCTGACATCGAGCTCTTCTAGAGACGGAACAGATTGTAGCAGTCTTCCAAGCCATGATGCTCCTTGATCGTAGATGTCATTACCACTCAGAGAAAGAGTCCTCAATGTGTTGTGGTACAGGAGGGCATCGACCATTCTCATGGCCCCATCATCTGTGATCGTATTACCAGAGAGGTTGACGTGAGACAAAGATTTGTTGAAATCCAATCCGGCAGAAAGAGAATGCAGGGACTCGTCATCAATCGAATTGAATGACCCGCTCAGGTCTAGACTTGTCAGAAACCGATTCTTCGCGACTGCGTCTGAAAACAATCTGAAAGAAGACGAGGGGATGGTTGAGGCAGACATGTGCAAGGATGTTAGAGTTGTCGAGTGCTTTACAAATTCTGCAAGAAAATGTCCCGATGCATCCCCAAAATTCATGCCAAAGAGCTCCAAAGACTTGAGAGCTTCACTCCGCTTTAAGACATCAACAATAAGAAGGAGGTCGGCCTCAGAGAGTTGCTCTCCGTACAGAGAGAAAGTGGTCAACGGATCAACAGGATCGATGATAGCAAACAGCAAATTCTGGAGCTTCAGGTTGGTAGAAGAGATAGAATTCTGTCTTCGATTTGCTGCATCATCTTGAGAAATCGGAATGAAGCTTGAGATGGAAGATTGCCGTTTTAGTTTGTGCATGAAAACATGCCATCAAAATCAAAATCAAAATCAAATATCAATCTTGCTGAGGGTTTGAAGGATGTTCAGCTGTCTGTCAGACTCCAATGTCGCAATCCAAGGGATGTACGTGAGGTACCAAAAATCTGCCCTGGATGTCTGAAAGGTTGGCATGCTTTGCGTGCTGACTGAATTCAAAAATAAGGCACTGCCTGTCGGTAGCTGAATGACATTAAACGGACTTGCAGCCGCGGATGAAATACCCCACTCGCATGAACATGCGCAGAGGCCAAAGCAATACATGTGCCCAGGCGCCGGTCTCTACATCAACAATTTGCAGAAAGCGATTTGACGACGGTGACCCTGCACGGTTGGGTAGTCTTGAAATCTCGCAGGAGGATCACGTGGACAACGAGATGGTCATACATTTGTGTAGCTGCCAGAGAAGGTCATGTTGCTTCAAAATCTGCCGTTCAATTGCACAGATCTCTCCGAGCAGGTCCTTATCTCTTGAAGAATTCCCCACCCAACCCCTTTATTCTGTCCAACGACCAGAGAGCATAGTTTTGTCAAGTAGCTCTGTCTCCGTCAGTTGTCGCAGATCATCGCATGGACGTCGCAGCGCTGCTCGCACTTTCCCCCTTCGTCCCGTTGGGGGATCTGGCCGCCATCGTAACAGATCCGCTTGCAGAAGCGTTTGCTCTAAGAAAATTCATGTTGGTAACACACTGACCCGCCCCGCCCTCTTTCCTACGAGCTTTGTAAACGAGCTCGGACCTTGCCATTTACGAACGCGCAATCCCATCCCCTCAGGGAATAAATTCTTCACCTCTCCTTGTCATCGCGAATCGTTTTAGAAGAGGAGTCGCCGAGAGGCAGTCGTTGAGACATGCGGCATCCTTCCTTCAATCTTGTCTACAGAAACTCCTTCTCCCGCTACATTCCATATGCTTTGGGTCCTCGGACTGCTTCAACTTTGGGTATGCGGCCCTTCACCGCCAGGATCATCCGGCATTGAAGGTCGGACCAATGTCCGCGCATCCCCTCTGCTATTTGATTGGCAACAGTGTCTCTAGTAAATGCGTGTCCAAACTGCTTAAATGGCCACTTCAAAATGAATGCTCCCAACATTATCGTCTCTTTAACTGTTATCTAAGTGGAAATGAGGCAGCGATGAATTTGTCAGCTGTTGCGAGGGCGCGGCTGCTTGGATTTTCTATGTTTTTGATATTCCTATCGTACAACCCTGCTCAGTCACTAGCTACAGCGTTGGATGGGGATGTCGGAGCGTACAGCTTGTCTCTGCTCTACGGCTGCTTTGCGCTGTCATCTCTCTTTTTCTCTGCTCCCGTGGTTCGAAGATTCGGTCCCAAAAACGCTATATTTGCGAGCTGCTTTTTCTACATTGCTTTCGTTGCATCGCACGCCCTCATGGCTTCGACTTTGAGGGTCGTCTTGTTGTTCGTCACCGCAGCTTTGATCGGAGTTAGTGGTGCCGTTCTCTGGACTGCCATTGGAACGTTTTTGACGGAAATGGCAGAGGGGGATTCTTTGAGAATGGGAAAGCTTTCCGCCAATTTTTATGCTGTGCTTCGCTCGAACATGTCATTCTCCTTCCTTGTTGTGTTTGTTGCTGCAAAAACTGAGCTCTCATCTAGTTCCCTATTCCTCATACTCACTGGCATAGGAGTAATGGGAACTTTTCTAGTTTTGGCTGTCCCAAAACCTCCTACGAAGCCGAAGATTCTGGAGCCGACTTGTAGGCGGCTTACGTCTGTGCTTCGGCACGCTCATAAACCCGCAGCAGCATATATGATCCCAGTATTTCTGTTTATCGGAATGACTCAGTCTTTTGGAAGCGGAGCTCTTCCGCTTACTGTTCACACTCCCGTGTCCAGAGCATCTGTTTTGATTGGTTTTGGGGTCGCCGCTCTCCTAGGGTCATCGACTCCTCTTGTGGTAGCCTCGCTGTCTCCACCTCGTCGTCACCTCCTTATAGCTGCCTTCGTTTCTTTGGACGTTGGCCTGATGATGACTTGGCTTCCAAACTGTTTTGTCTCTTTTTGTCCACAGCAAGTTTTGTCTGGATTTTTTTGCGGCTATGGAACAGGCCTCCTGCCCTCTGTAGTTACTGCTGCCCTTGGATGTCAGCATCGACACAATTCGGAAGCTGCTTTTTCACTTCAATGGCTCAACTCAGCGTCAGCCAGTGCGATTGGATATTGGATTCAGACTCATGTGGAGAAAAGAGTCCTTGCGTTGTGTCTGACAATTTTTTCTGTTCTTGCTGCTGTCCTCTTGCTTTACGGCGACAAAAGGATCCTATCTCTCGACAGTGTTGTTACGACCGTGTCTGACACAGATGGCGTGGCACTTGTTCAGAGAGAATCTGACAATTGCAGTGACGAGTCAGAGAGCAAAATGGGATTGAAGAGCCCGTAAGCGTTGTTTGCGGACGTAAATCGTAAATGTATTAAGTCACATGCGGCCACGACACAGCGTGTCACTTCCACCACCTTTGCCCTTTCCACCAGTAAATTCTCTGAAGATTGCCCTTGCATTGGCCCCCTTTGGACCTGCGGCGTCAGTCAAGCCATGCAGACGGCCACACTTGCAACGATGACCACTGGGCTTTGAACTGCAATGACTGTACAACTGGTAGCATCACCAAGCGCTAAGTCTTGTAAATGGTTTGGATCTACATCCCTTTTGCGTAAACAAAACTATCGGACAGCAAACTTCGCATGAACAACGATTGCATCGGCTCCGCCCACGAAAGTGTGAGACCGAGGCGACGCTCGCCAATAAAATCGGGACAATTCTAATTTTGCAGCCGCAGCAGCTTTTGCTGAAGCTATTTCTCTTGCTTCAAGCTTTGAAACAGCTGAGAAGACATCGTTGCGAGAGGTCTATGTTAATAAGAAGCGCTGAGAGTTTTGACATTCAGAAGAGACGCAACAGATTGCAAACCAGCCCAGCCAGCCTGCAGAACCTCTATCGCGGGTATGCCGGCAACGGCTTCAATTCTTCGAGTTCCAGCAGAGATGGCTGATTCAGAAAGAATGACGAAAGGGAACATATCCCGAGAATTCTTTGCATGTGTTCCTCCACAGAGCTCTTTCGAAAATGTTCCAATTGACACAACTCGAACTTCTTCTCCATACTTTTCTCCAAACATTGCAATAGCACCACACGCAAGAGCGTACTCTCTTGCTTGAATATCAACTTTGACCTCCTGATTCGAAAGCCCGATGGAGTTGACTCTTGTTTCCAACGCATTGATTTCCATCGGGGTCAGCGCTCGAGAAAAAGAGAAATCGAATCGGAGACGATCTGGTCCCACGAGTGAACCTGCTTGGCGAACACTTTCTCCGAGCATCTGATTCAGATTACTAGAAACTCAGAGAATGCTACCTCTTTTAACGCTGCCTGGACGGCATGCGTGGCGGTGTGATGCACAGACGAACGATCACGAGCGCGGGAATCAACAACTGCAGTGACACTGTCTCCAGAGGAAATTAGATCGCTCACAGGAGTATCAGGATAGCCATCAAGAGCTACCCTCAACGTGTTTGTTCGCGAAGTTTTCAAGACGTCAATGACTTGAAAATTCCTGTCGCCCGTCCTGAGAACACCAGCATCTGAGACTTGACCGCCACTTGCCGCATAGAATGGACTCTTTTCCAAGACAATGAATGCCGTACCATCCTCCGCGTCCACCACTTCCGATACTCGTGTTTTCAACTGCAGATGGTCGTACCCAACAAACGAGCTTGGTGACGATAGACGCTTCACCTCTCAAGTCAAAAAGTCAGCAACAACAGTACTCGATCAGGAAGTCCTCCGTCTACTCCACGCCACGTTTTCCTGGACTCTTTACGCTGCTGCTCAACCATTTTCTCTACTTCGGCGATCTAGGCTACTCAGAAAACTCGAGGTCAGCCACATTCAAAGTAAGACCCCGCTCGTGTGCAACAAGAACAGAGAGGTCAATCGGAAAACCAAAGGAATCATGCAATTGAAACGCGAGCTCTGCCGGGAATTTATCCTCCAGCTTGAGGCGATCATTTAAATGCTTCATCCCTCTGCGAAGGGCATCTCCAAATATAGTTTCTTCATTTAGAAAAGAAGCTGAGATAGCGTCCTTGCTCTCGTAAGCGGTCATGAAAATGAGAAAACCCGTCGCTGAACTAGTTCAGGAAAGGCATCTCCAAGCACGGCTGCGACAGAAGATGCCGAAAGATGCAAAAACGGATCTGTCAGCTGTTAAGGTGAATCTAATTTGGTCTCAAACCTGATAGACCAATTTTATTCCCATAAGCGATCGCACGACGAATAATCCGACGAAGGACATATCTTGAGTAAGAAAAGGTATCGAAGTATGACACCCTCTTCCTACGTTTGATGGATGCACACCTTCTGCAATCAGCAGCGATGAAGCGCGAAGATGATCAGCAATGACCCGAAGAGACGTTGAGTAATAATCTCTGCTGTCAGGATTGTAAGCCTCTGGATGTGGTGAAAGTTTCTGCATTTGTAAATTCATCAAAGAGGCAATTCAAACAGCCACAAAATCGATGATTGGACGAATTGTGTCCACCTCAAAATTGGAAGGGAAACCCTTTGAAGTCAGGGCAAAGGAGATGGCTTACTCCAAGAACTGCAGCGATGCGCTCAAGTCCCATACCGGTGTCAACACACAATTCTTGTTAGAAACAACAACAACAACGCTACAGGGGAAGGAATGGGCCGAAAAGCACCATTCGCAAGTCTCTCTCTGTCCATGAACACGAGATTCCAGATTTCCAGCCACCGGTCTCCGTCGATTTCTTTCAACTGATCGTAAAATATCTCAGTGCATGTTCCGCATGGACCAGGGCCGTCTCCCATGGACCAGAAGTTGTCCTCATCGCCCTGATAGGTAAGTTTGGCAATAATGGGCTCCACCTTGGTGAACATGTGAGAGTGGGGAAGACCAGCAATCTTCCTCCATAGCTCGCGGCTTTCATCATCTGAATGGTGCGTGGATATGCTAAGTTTGCTTGGAGGGATCCCCAACACTTGAGTAAGATACTGCCAAGCATAAAAGATAGCCTGTTCTTTAAAATAGTCTCCGAAGGAAAAATTTCCAAGCATTTCAAAGAAAGTGTGGTGCCGCGCTGTGTGTCCAACATTATCCAAGTCATTATGCTTTCCACCAGCTCTGATACATTTCTGAGAAGAAGTTGCGCGACTGTAAGGCTTTTTCTCGACCCCAGTGAAGCAATCCTTGAATTGCACCATTCCCGAATTGGTAAACAATAAAGAAGGATCATTTCGAGGAACCAAATCCGATGATCTCACCACAAAGTGACCTCTAGACTCAAAGAACGACAGAAAGCTCTGACGAAGCTTTGCTGTGGACCACGACATAAATAACAGCGATAAAACACAAGTTGAGCTCCGAGAAAAAAAAGTGTAACGTACACATTATTCGTATTAGAAAGGAGAGAAATGCCACAATAGGCGCAATCTTGCTCGGTCTCATGGCAAATAATTTTAACGAATAAGGGATCTTAATTTTGGAGTTGTTCGAGAACATGTCATCAGATGATGTGGTTCATTGACCATCGCTCTAACTATACGTAGGAACTGAGAGCAGATGCCTTGAGAGAGAAAGACGCAGGAAACTCTTGCTTCAAAGAAAACAACGTGAGAGAATCATTGTGCCAGAATGACTGATTCATAGTTTCGTGAGGCAAGAACTCACTACAGGAAGGTATCCAACGCCTAGTACCATGATTTTATCTTGCAGGCTGTTGATTGCTTACAAGACATTCTGAAGGAGAATGAAGACGACAAGGAATTGCGATATTTGTGCAATTTGAATGCGTGTGCTGCGTCGCTCAAATTGAAAGACTACAGCGAATGTATCTCGTACGCAACTCGGGCGGAAGACCTTAATCCTGCTTCTGTGAAAGCGCTATTCCGTCGCGCCCAAGTTTCTTGGATTTTTTTGCATTCACGATGCAGGCGTACATGGCTACAGAGAATCTGTCTGAGGCCCGCAAGGATCTCGAAAAAGCTCAGAGAATCGATCCTTCCAATACAGATGTTCTTAAAGAAGTTGCGCTCCTCAAGAGGCTTGAACTCGAGGAGAGAAAGCGTGAAAAAGCAAAATACGCTGGCATTTTCAGCAAAGTCAGTCTTTACGACGACAAACCTGCATACAAGAGGCCTGGCCCGAATGAATTTGTTTTCTTTGATATTTCTATCGGAGGAAATTCAGGTTCTTTGGTCATTGGTTTCGTTTACGAGACAGTTGGCCGTATTGTCATGGAGATATACTCATCCGACCTTCCCAAGACCGCAGAAAATTTCCGGGCCCTTTGCACTGGAGAAAAAGGCATCGGCAAGCAAGGGAAACCCCTCCATTTTAAGGGATCCTCCTTCCACAGAGTGATCCAGAACTTCATGATCCAAGGTGGAGATTTCACCAATGGTGATGGAACTGGTGGAGAATCGATCTATGGGGAGAAATTTGCTGGTAGGTACCGCCGCTCTGACCGCTCACCTTCCTCAGATGAAGGGTTCCCTTTCAAGCACGATCGCCCATACCTCTTGTCGATGGCCAACTCTGGTCCGAATACAAACGGATCTCAATTTTTTATCACAACTGCTGTAACGAGTTGGCTCGACGGCAAGCATGTCGTTTTTGGCGAAGTCATTACGGGGCAGTCGACCGTGCAGGAGATCGAGAAAATCGCGAAAGAGGAAGGAACAGACAAGCCTTTGCAGCCTTGCATTGTCGAGGATTGTGGCCAGCTTTCTCGTGACGACGGAATGAAGCTGAAACGCGAGAATCAGTAGGATGTCGACTTCTTATTTACGTAAATATGGTACAAGTTTTAATCTTCGTCAGCTGCACTAGATGAGAGCACAGATGCATAGAATGCGTTTCCAACAACAGGGAGAAGAGCGTCACGAATACTGTAAGGCCGATTTATTCGGAGCTCTGCAGTACGATGTTTCTTGGCCCACATCCTTGCTCGCAGTATCTCAGACTTCACAACCTTTCCTCTGAATACAAGCTCCCATCGCCGCTCTCTCAGCTCATCTGATGAATCTGACAGAATTACATTGAACAAATCAGACACAGCAGCAGGAACAATCGTATCAAGGACCTCAGTACATCTTGCTGTGTCTGGGCTAATATTTGCCTCGAGAATCCAGACGCCAAGATGCGAGTCGACGAGAAAATCAAATCCAAACCACTCGAAGCAATTTCGTCTACCTTCCACGCTGTCTTGAACGCTGTGAAGTGTTTGCACAACGATGCCACGAATACGCATCCACACCTGACTCCAAGACCCTTCGCCAAAATGCTTCTCCAGGTACTCAGAAAAAGTGTCCGAGCTCCACATGCATCCATTTTCCTCATCTTCTCCCCCGTCATATTTTTCCCCATTCTTCTTTTGAACGCACCTGTTGCAAAGATGCGCAAAAAGATTGTCAAGATTATCCAGCGTATGCTCTTCGGTGCACAAACGAACGTAACAGTCCTTGTATATCCAGATCGTGAGAGGATTCCAATCAGTGACCAACACCCACACCCGCAAATCTAGCTTTCGCTCCTCCACCAACAGCGGATTTTCCACGTATTTCTGCGCTATGACGGATGACTTTCTTGAAGCCGAGTATCGAAGAATGGACTGCAGATCATTCATTACTCTGATTCCACGGCCTCGACTGCCATGCCCTGGCTTTAAAATCCACACGTTTCGATTGCCGTCCATGTCCCATTGTGTCACGTCGCTCTTGATGCGATCGATGATGGATGTAAGATCCAATGGCAGTCCTGAAAGAGAGGATTGTCGAGGGGTACATGAGCGAGGGAACTTCTTGGCTAGGTCAGGGCGAATCGCACATAGATCGTCAAGATTTAGCAAGCTTTTGTTCAGAAATCGGTTACACGATACGATTGCAGAGGCTACAACAGATGGCGGGTGAGTCCCTGGATCAGCCCATTCTCTAAATACAACCGATTTCGCTTCGACGAATATGAAATCAGATACAAAGTCTTGGACCTCCCAAGGGTTGTGCAGACAGTATGCACGAGGGAAGAAGGATTTGTGATCAACTCGATCGAACCAGTCAAGCGCTTTCAAATTCTTCATGAGACCTACTTTCGCCCCGAGCTCTACAGCGGTATTGGGAAAGTGATTCACAATTTGAGCACTCGAAAGAGAGCCGTACGGAATGTCCGAACAGCTGAGCGACCAGAAGAGATCAAAGTGCCGTGACTGCGGCTCTTTGTTTTCAAAATGACCACGATCCTCGAGCTCCTCTCTGACTTGCTTACATCCATTGTATATGAGAAAAACGAAAGCGTCTTGTTCTTGCTGCTTATGAGAGAGAAACGATGACATCTGAAGGGCATGTGCTCTCCTTGACAGATCATCCATCACGCGAAACTCCCTCCTCAGTTTCTTTTCCATCTCTTCAGTGCTCGAAAAATATCCAGAGGTAACATCATCTGTATCAAGACATATTTCGACAGCATCCTTGTTAAGCTGCAAATGGCGTCTGGATGATGCTGAAGGAGCACGTTTCGGCGACGCACACGCGGCTTCAAAACTTGGTAAGAGAGACTTCGATGCGGTTCTCGGTGGAGATTTTAGAGATGGGAGAACTTGAACAGATTTCGACAAAGCTTTCTCACTTTTCCATTCTCGTTTTTCAGGAGTTTTTGGCAATCTAGATGGGCTTGGTGACTCCTGAAGGCCTTTCAAAGGCTTCCTGTCATACCTTGGTGGCGGCTGCAAAAGAAGAGGCTTTATTTCCATCAAGGAAGGATCCGGGGGCCGAGGCTCCAGTCTTCTCAAACTGATTGTCAACATCTCAACGTTCACAAACAAATCTAACAACGAGTTTCCCCAGGGTCTTTTCGTTAAACTACAAAGACCCCATGAGGAAGACATTTTTGTCGTTTGTCTTGGCTCTCTGCCTTGTCTCATCATTTCCGTTTGATGAGACTCTTGTCGAAGAGGATCCTTCAACTTTACGCTTTCTTGCGTATCCAGTTGATTTTGCTTCGATAACGAAGTAGGATCGGGGATCAGGGAGGCTCGCCGAACCCATTATTGCGCTATACCACAACTGCCCAGAAGAAGGTATCTGACGCAATGGCAAAGGTTGTACAAGAAACTGGAGCTGATTTTGTTCTTGGTCTTGGTGACAATTTTTATGAATTCGGTGTGAAGACAGCTGACGACGTGCGGTTTAAGGATTCGTTCGAGACTATCTATCACCAATCTGAACTCCAAAATCGCTGGTATATGATTGCTGGAAATCACGATCATTACGGAAATGTCAATGCCGAGCTCGAGTATGCGAAGGTAGTTTTCGATATGTTATTCTTGACCTCCCAGACGTCTCCTCGCTGGTACATGCCCAGTCTGTACTACACAGAAACATTGACTATACCAAATACTTCAAAGAAAGCCCAATTTTTCTTCATAGACACGATCATTCTCGCCGGATTGACTCACGACGGCGAAATGACTCAGCCGCAACGAACACAAGTCGAGTTTGCAATTTGAGAGCTGATATTCTTAGACTCACTTGGCGGATCAGCAGCTCCAGTGGTTGGAGCAGAGCCTTGCAAGCAGCAAGGCAGATTGGAAAATCGTCGTCGGCCACTATCCTGTGTACTCCGTTGCGGAACACGGGTATTTGTTTTGATGTTGCTCCTTACCCAAAATAGGCCCACAGATTTCCTGATCGAGAATGTGAAGCCTTTGTTGGAGAAGTACGGCGTGTCTCTCTATGTGTGTGGTCATGACCACTCCCTCCAGCATTTGCAAACAGGGGGCGTTGACTACATTGTTTGCGGTGCTGGCTGCAAGACGGATGCGAACCGCCGCCATGGTTCGAAGGTTCCCTCCGGCTCATTGAAGTATGCCTGGGGTCCCGACTCAGGCTCCATCTCTGGAAACCACCACAATGGTGGTTTTTCGTACTTTGAAATCTCTGGGGAGAGCATCAAGATGACGTTCTACGATCAAGATGGCACTGTCTTGTACAACATGGAGAAGGCGAAGTAATGCAAATTAGTCTCCTTTCGCATCACAAATTTCTCATTTGAGTTAGAATTTACATCTCCGTAATCGAAGTAGTCACAGTTGCTAAAATGTTGCCCATGATCCATGCGAATGCACTTCAACATGACAGACGGCAACCTTTGAGCTCGGTGAGAGGCCAAACGGGTTCCTGACGTCGCCCTTGTCGGTAAGATAAAACGATGAGGGTGTTCGGACCGACAGAATTACCGTCTCATCCAACACAACGATCCTGCCGATGAAGAATTCTGGGCCCCTAGTGGATAAGTTTAACGTTTAGATACATACTGGTACTGCTCCCTCACAAACTGGTCACAGTCAACGCTCAAGAACAGTGGTGGGCTTGAAAAGCACAATGCTTTGTAACAATGGTCTCTTCTAACGAAGAGGCACATGTCACCAATGTCAGGGCTGTCATGATTGAGATATAGCAGGTAGAAAACAACCTCCGAATAGAGAGATTCGACTTTGCCTTCGATTGCCAAAAGAGCTCCCCTTGCTCTCGCTCTAACTAATTACATTCAACAGGAAGACATTCCTTGTGCTTCCTCGCGAACCTTCTCCTTTTCTATCCGCAGAGACTCCAGCTCCACCTTCATCGTTTCGACTCTCTTTGTGCTCCCAGCCAACTGCTCCACCTGCGTCTCCAACACTCTAATATGATCTTGAACATCCTGATGGATCGACTCTTCAACATCGACGAACCCGTCTGACTACCTCAGATCACTCACAGCGTACAAAACTGTCGTCTACCACCAGTGCCATTCTCCAATCGCTTTTGGAACGTTAACCAATAAATACAAAATATTTTTGAGTTCGTCTGAGACACACGAAAGAGGATTCGATCGTCTCGTTCGGAGACACAAGTAATGTGCGAAAATGCTCAATCAAAGTTTACGAACTAACTTGATTTCAATGTTACACAACGTTATTTTAGATTTCGATGGCACGCCAAATGGGTTGTCTCCCTGAGAGAGTAAGGGGAGTACATTAAGTCTACCAGAACGTCCGTTTCCATGATTTCAACAACATTGCCAAGGAGAAAGTCTGGAGAGCTGCAAGGTAAGAAAAAAAAAATCGCTCGTCAACCCGTATGTCCGGAATACGTTCATGGTGCACTCAAGAGATAGAAATACTTGAGAATCTCCCCCTGACGACGTGGAGAAAAATCGATATTGCACTCCAGACTTGAAAAACAAGGCTAATTGATTGATCTCGGGGCTGCATAATAAGCACTCAAACAAAGGCAGTAGACTTCTTCACACACACTCTATTTTCAGCTGCAGATCTCCAAAGAGCTTCTCTCTGTTGTAAATTGTCCAACTTTTCGTGGTAACTTGGGGGGCAGACATTTTTGGACGGAAATTTCGAAGGATCGCGTACACAAAGCTCCTCTTTTAATCTCGAATTCTCTTGAACCAGTTTCGTGATGATCTTGTTCATCTCTGTAATGCGATAATCGTCCTTGCCTGCATCTGGATCTGTCTGAGTGCCAACTTCGCAGAGAAAAGATTGACAGGATGTTGATTTTGACAACCGTGAAGGTGTAGCCAATGCAGGAGGCGAGGAAAGGACTTCGGCACCATCTGAATCTAGAACAACCCAATCGGACATGTACCCACGAAGAAATAACAGCGATATTCCACATAATGATGTGCCAGTGATTTACCGTATTCGGTTGATCAAAACAGCAACACCACAACCAAGTGAAAACTCATCAGGGTTGCGAACAGGTATCCTAATTCTCTCCTAGACACTTGCTGATGAGCAAACGCTTGGGATCCAAACCTAAACAACCGACAATTGAAGCAAAAGCTGTCGCAAGAATCTCCAATGAAAAGTGCCTATGCCATGAGAAAACGATGAATGCATTGCTACTTTGGGGTGATCCAATTCCAACGTCCCAACATCGTCTGAAGTCGAACGAAAACAACAGAAATCAATATCACAAGACACATAAATGATGTCCAACGACTGGCCACGCTCTCCTTACTAGAAAATCTTGCAATCAGGGGGAATTGAAAAGCACTCACTTACAATACCGCTGGGGGAGGAGGCCCTCCGTTAAACCACCTCTCGCTGGCTTGATAAGTGAGATAAATAAATAAACAAAATGAAACCATCCCAGAGATCTAAAGACAGCTTCGGGAACTGGCTTGGAGAAGTATGACCAGATAATATGCCACGGAGGATAATTCTGGCCAAAAGCGTCTCCTTCACCTCTGACGCGTAAACGCATGGTCACAAAAGGCTGCAGCACCAGCGGTGGAAAAGCTAAGGACTTCGCCGTATCTAACCAATTTCCCAGAAAAGAGAGAGGCGGTCTCAGTCCCTGCCTCGCACAATTGCTGAATCGAGGCTGCAGCCTGTAAGGTCAGCACGCAATTAAAGAAGCGAAAAACTTCATCGGCAGATTTCCTCCCTGGAAAAAACTTCAGCAAAGCTTTGATTGCGCTGGAAAAAGGAAAGTTCCGAGTTATGTCGGTGTTAACTTCTCCTGGGTCCACGCAAAAGGAGTAGAGGCGCCGTTCAGAAAATCTTCGATGCAATTCATACGTAAAGAGAAAGTTGCAAAGCTTCGATTGCTTATAGGCGCTGAAGCCCTCTTTGCCACTTGGATTCAGCACGTCCAACTCCCCTACACGATCACACAAAAGAGAAAAGAAAAACCATGCCGGCACAGCTCCGAAGATACATTGACAATCCGCCCATTTGGTGAGCTCAAGAGCAGATCGAGTAGACCCAAGGTCAACCCAAAGTGGCCAAGATGATTGGCCTGGAAATGCTCCTCTATTACAATAAGCAACATTCAAGATAAATGACCAAAGCCGTCTTTTGTCATAACATGACCCTTCCAGTTCAAAATACCCTGAGAGTTAACAAAAGCAAAAAGTAGCTAAACAGCATTGTTGACAAGGATGTCTAATGAATCATATTTTGCATGGAAGACTTGAATAAACGATTGAACGCTTGCTCTAGAGCAAAGGTCCAATGCAATGCAATCCAGTTTCATGCTGCCTTGTGGTGCAATCTCTTCAATCACTTGCTGGCCGTGAAGGACTGAACGGCAGGCTGACTGTTTAAAGGCATTGTCCAAACACTACCAATGACAACATTGTGGCCAGATCGAAAGAGACGATCAACAAGAGCCCGGCCAATTCCTCGGTTTCCTCCTGTCACGACAACAATCATTGCACTAAAAAATAAACCCTAATCACTATTTCCTGTGGCTGTTTGAGTCCATGGCAACATCTGGCAATGTCATTCGTCCAAGGGCGGCGACAGTCACTACTGCGCGTCGTGGAAGTGTATCAAGTCCGCTTCAAACTAAGGATGGCTTTATTGTTGATTCTTTTCTTGGGGCATCAATCAGTGAACGAGTGAAGAGGAGTTTGCCACTTGAGAGGATTGAGCTGCCTGTGTTCAAGAAGATCCTCGTTATGGCAGCTGATGTTCTTCGTTGTCGAAAAGCAAGTTGCTCCGAGGATTTATTCCGTTTACCGGTTGATTTTGACGTCGGGTCAGATGTGTTGGACGGAGTGGTTCACATGTTGCGTTTGGCAGTGCGTCAGAGAACCTCCGAAGAAACAGTTAAACAGGATTTGGAATCCATCAAGATTTCGGAACCATTCGTTGCTGCGATATGTGCAGTCCTTGGGGCATGGTATGTCCTTCGAAGATCGATTCTTATCACGCAGCCGCTCTGAAATCGAGCACTCGATTCAACACGTTCATCCGTGCACAAGGCGACTTTCGCAGCTTCGATGGCGGGTTGATGTGAACATTTCAACCAACTTGCTTTCTCGAGCTCTGAAGCCATCGATCGTTCTTGAGATGACTCTCGATGATGGTACGATATTCGAAATGGAGAGTAGTGTAGCGAAGTTTCAGGATCTCCGTTACCACGTTGCAAAACTTCTGAAAGAGATCCAAGAAATTGAGAAATCTTCTCTGTACAAGATTGCAGAGAAGACTGCGACTCGATTGTCGTAGCCTCACGAGATGGCTTCTTGCCTGTGAACGCTGGCGCACCTCATTTGTGTAAAGTAATATTGGAAATGTGCAGCTGCAGCGTTCCATCAACGGGGTCCCGAGCAAGTCATGCCCCTTCCTTTGTGTTTCTGTCCCATGTGCGGAGGAACGTGAAAAGTTCTTGCGACGCGCCAAAAAACTTCGCGCCAAAACTTGAATGTTGTCAACTCAGCAGAATTTGTCTCCGCCACAAACAAATGACTTGACCTGAACAGCCGCAGTTCAAGTCCAAAAGCGCGCGCAAACAATGTCTACCGTCACAGTGAGAATTTAGCTTGGAGCAATCTGAGCGAGCAGGGAAAGGGCGCCAAAGTAGGCGACAAGAAGAAGAAAGCTCCACAGTCCCGCTCGTTGCGTGCGGGTCTTCAGGTCTGATGTAATTTGTGATTCTGACGAAGAAGTTTCCAGTCGGACGTATTCACCGCCACTTGAAAGATCGAGTGTCTCGCAATGGGCGCGTCGGTGCAACCTCTGCTGTGTATCTCGCCGCCATTTGCGAGTACCTCTGTGCTGAAGTCCTCGAGTTGGCGGGCAATGCTTGTCGCGATCTTAAAGTGAAGCGTATCACTCCTCGCCATCTTCAGCTTGCTATCCGTGGAGACGAAGAACTTGACACTCTGATCAAGGCAACTATTGCTGGAGGCGGTGTTATCCCCCATATTCACAAGTCCCTCATCAGCAAGGGACCCAAAGCAAAGAAACTCAATTTGAAGAAGCCCGATGGTGTTATGGAGGCCTAAGTTGGGGGTCTCTCTCCACTCTTAATCTTGGAAAATTGAAACTAACGAAGCTTCTCATTGTAATGTTTGTACTCTCTTTAAACACGAATTTCGCAGAGCGTAGAACTACATGGACGAATCCGACAATACCTGCCTTACGTAAGCATTTGACTCATCCAAGTATTGTTTGCGAAGGTTTGACACGCGAGCAAACGCATCCGTCGACGACATCGAGTCCATCGGTACATCTGAAACAGCAGAGAGAAATTTTCGAAGCATGTCTCTTCCCGCCCCTTCCTCTTCCTTTTCATTATCAAGGGAGTCTTGATGAGCGCTTACACTGCATGCTTCAATCCGACGGCGCTTCGTCGGGTTTTCAAAATCCTCTAACTCTTCAGCCATTCGCTTTGCGTCCTGTGTAAGTAAGGTCCTGAACATTTTGCAAGCAACATCAATGACGCTTTGCGGGAACTTTGCGAGTTCTGCAACATGGATACCAAAGCTCTGGTCGCATGGTCCTTGCTGTACCGTCAAAGTGGACAACGTTGAATCTCACATTGACCTTGAACATCATTGTCAATTGCGAATCCATGATTTGAGCAGTGACATGAGAATTTTGAACACACTCATGGTGGCGAGAGATGTCAGTCAATTCGTGAAAGTGCGTAGCAAATAAAGTCGGTGCCCCTATCTCTTTGATGATGTGCCTTCGTATCAATAAAGTAACCAGGAAACTTACTCTGATATGGCCCAAGCGAGTCCAAAGCCGTCATAAGTTGATGTCCCTCGCCCGAGCTCGTCAATAATGATGAGTGAGTTTGCAGAGGCACTCTGGTGACATGTAAGCAAAACACGGGAGAAAGACTTTGAGGATTGTGGCCGTCTCAAGCATCTCGCTCATGAACGTCGAAATGCCCCTTGTTTGATTGTCGCCAGCACCGATGCGGGCGAAGATTGCGTTGACCACAGAAATTTTTGCTCCATCCGCAGGGACGAACGAACCAATCTGACAGTCAGAGGTCGTCGCAAAGCTGACATACTTGGGCCATGAGGACAGTCACACCAACCTGCCGAATGAAAGTCGATTTTCCTCCCATGTTGGGGCCCGTGATGACATGAAATCGAGAACTCGCTACCTCATGACAAAAATAGCGGAAAAGTTACAAGGATTCAGGCAAATATCATTAGCAATAAAGTCCACATCTTCCATGGCCTCCACAACCGCATGGCGATTGCCCACAAGCTCAATGACACCTCCCGGGGGCAATATCGTCGGTCTCACATAGGGGATCCTGGCATTTGCAGCAACAAACCCCAAGCTGTTCAGTCAGAGACTGCTACCAGCTTTCGACCTCAGGATGGCGTCGAGTTCAGCAATGACTTCTGAGAGCTCCTTCACGACGGGACTGTAGGACGCTGATGAGTGAGGTCATCACTGCAATTGTGTACATATGACTTCAATAGCTTTCTCGGCGAGTTCTTGCTGACGGTCCTCATACTCATTGCAAATCCCACGGTACTTCTGACTGAGGCTTCGAAACTCAGGGTAGGTGAATCGGACACCGTCTTTCCGAGTCTCCAACGGAGTGTATGGCTTCTTGTCCCTGATCGCTTTCTCGTCTTTCCGCGACACTCTCAAATAGAAACCCAAGACGTTGTTTGACTCGAGCTTGACTTTGTCAGCGCCTAGGTGAAGGTTGTCTGCAGTCTGGAGAGGTTAAAAAGAGAGGTCAAGTACGCTGCTACGTCCTCAGCAGCAGACTGCATGGCACGGTATGTCTTCGTCTTCAAGTCATGGATCCGCTTCAATTCTTCGTCGAGTTTTGAGCTCACGATGAATTCGTGGCGCTCGACTGCCTCGATGTCCAGAGTATTCTCGACCAACGCAACAAAGTTTCTGAAGTCTCCTGAAAGGGATTCCAGAGGCTTGACGAACTTTTCAGACAAGGCATTTCTGGGATCGTCCATCGACTTGATGTTGCCAATGAGAGGATCTAGGGACAGTACGAATTGATACAGACGGAATGCATCCTGATTTGTTTAGCAACGCTTGCGATGTCCGACTTGAAGGCACGATTTCGCTCTTTTCTCAAACTTAATTGCAATCCTTGCGAGGTCCGGAACATGTCTCAAATTTGACTCCTGTCGAATGAAAAGGCTTCATAGAGGCTGAGGAACCATTATGAGCTGACGAGTGGATGTGTCCAATACAAATGCCTCCACGGCATCAAGTCTGGAATCTATTTCGTCTGCACTGACCAGTGGCTGCTTCAACCAACGTTGGAGGAGTCGGGAACCCACAGCTGTCTTGCATTTGTTCAATAAGCCATAAAGACAATGACTTTTGTGTGCTGCATAGTCAGGGGGGGTGTCAATCATCAAACTATCGCCTGGCTGATGAAAAACATTGAGTGCTCTCAGCGCAGCGTTGTCAAGTTTGAGATACTTGTTGGGGTTGAACTCAGTGAGGGAGAAAGAGCGGCTGTAGCTGTCATCAGAAAGCAGGTCGAGATATTTAATCAAGGCTCCTGCGGCTGCAAGGCCGTGTTTTGCTTCAAGAGCATCTGCGTTGTTAGAACCTCTCGAAAGAAGGCGACAAATGGTTCGAGAGTCGTCTTTGATAACCTTCGCCAGGTCGCTATCGACAGATGATCCCCCAAACTCCGCTACACCGTTAGCGAATTCAAACACAAACAAACAGCCCTTTCTCTCCGAAATTGCAAGTTCTGAGCGGCTGGCAAGATCCTTCAGCGCTTCAATGTCCGAACACTCGGCGGGAACTACAATTTCTTTGGCAGAGGCTCTGATGAGAGCAGACTGCCGGATGAGAAACGGGCGCGTAGCGCAACCTCGAGGTTGAAGAAGTTGTCAGAATCAATGAAATCACAAACGCCGAAACGGCGAGTGGACACGTCGGCAAACGCGAAGCCAACTACTTTTTCCCCCTTTTCAACGACAACCTTGACGGCAACGACGACTGCATTTTCTTGCATGTCCTGATTTCTGAAGAGCACGTCCTCCATGGCTTCAAGATTCCCAGGGGACGCACGCTTCACTGGGGACCAAGAGCCTCCCGATCGTTGGGCCCAGACCTCAACACGATAGCCTCTCTCAAGAAGCAACTCCCTGCAGAAGCTTTCGAAATTGGAGCATGACACATCGACGGCATGCAACGTGGACGAACCACCACCCCAAGCTTTGATGACAGAAAGCGTCTTAAAAAGATGTTCCGCAACGAACGTAGCATCGTCGCCATGGACGGTGTAGTATCCCTACAAGTTTGAACGCATTTCTCGTGAGGTAGACCTTGCGATCAAAGAAACGGATAGTCCTCGGTTGCTTCTGAAAAAATGAAAATAAAAGAAAGGAGAAGTACTGCATCGAGTCCCCTGAACGCTTCCAAAAAGACAGCCTCCGTTTTCTTGTCTGTTCAGATTAGAACGGCTTTGCATTTTATACCCAGTGGCGGCGCCACGAATTTTTCAGAGTCTTGCTCCGCGTCGCCCTCCATCTCCTGGGATTCCTCTTCCTCTTCAACCTCTTCTTTCTTCGGTTCAGACTTCTTGCTCTTCGCAGGCATTGTGGCGGGAAAATGTGGCGGGAGTGAAAGTTGAGACTGTTTGACAAAATCCAGGAACTTGATTCAGAGAGATCCGTTTTCTCAAGTGACGTACTGAGTTGATAGAAGTTGGCAGATATGTGTACAGAAATTACAACGGGCCATATGGCAGCTTGTCACCTTCCAGCAATGCTTTTTCAACACCATCCGCTGTGATTACAACCTAAAATGTCATTTTTCAAAATAGGGACGAACAGTTCGAATGATTCCACCGGAAGAGCCATCTCGGGACATGGCCAAAGAGATGGCTGAAGGTTCAGTAAAAACTCAGAGCAGCGAGTTACCATTTCGGACAAACTTGAGTGCCTCATCTTTGGACATGTCGTTTCGATAGTTTGCATCACAGTATCCGTAAATGTATCCGGATCCTGAGCCTAGAAAATGATTTCACGATGCGCACTACTTACCGTCAATGAAAATGTCCTGTTCGAATAGGCCTCCTCCGAGAGGAATGTTGTAGAGCTGTGCGCCCTTGACAGGGTCCCAACCTCCACAAATCATTCCTGCTGTCAAGTTGTCCTTGTTGCTGTAATTGATAGAATTAATGAAATATGCTGCAGTGTGGACACAAGGGTCCTCTGCGTTCATGACTCTTAGCACATTAGAGAAAAAAAATGAGACGAAACGAGGTCATGCTGACGTACATCCGCACAATGTCAGCAATTGCTTGTGTGTCAGCTGCAGATCCAGAGCGACAAATGAAGATTTTGTCAGCTAAATACGAAATTTTGTCAGACACTCGATTCGCAATGTAGGTTCCTAGCGAGTTACGTCGAATAAGGCAACAAACCAGATGACGTTCTCGAATCTGCTCCGAGAATCACTCCACCAGAAAATTTGACTCCCATGATTGTTGTCTAATGTGTAAATTTCATGAAACACCAGACTCAACGCCAAGAGCAGGATCATTGACGGAGAATTCGGGTCCGAAACTGTCAGTATGCATGGACACGTGGAAACAAATAGTCTTTATTTCTAATTTACACATCTTCCGCTCTCTTGGAATCGATCGCTGGAGAGAATTTCTATTTTGAAAGAAAACCTCAGTTATGTGCAAGAACGATTCCTCAATGTCGAGAAATCATGATTTTGAGTGACTCTCCCTGTGGATTCTCGTTGTTTGACTCCACTTCAAGACATGGAATGTGTTCATGCCTTGTCTGTGGCAGGAATGTGTATACAGTGCGGGGCCTCAGTTGAACATGAAGATGGCCAAGTCCTTAATGCGAAAGCGAAACTTCTGGTAAATCCTCAAGTTTGTAGTCCCTTCGGCCAGTGTGTGACTAGTTACAGGTTGCCGAAAGCATCAGAATTGAAAATATCAAGAGCTGCTTCCAGCAGAAGCTATTATGGCTTGTTCTTGACATCGATCACACGCTACTGCACACAGTAGATGGAGAATTTGGTCAAAGAATCTATGACGAAGCATCCCGTTTGCAGAACACAGAAGATTTTCGAATTATTCTTGACGGCCCTTTCGTAATGACCATAAAACTGCGGTATACTTTTCCTCTCTGCGCTTACTTTACAGCCCGCGCGTTCAGCAATTCTTGCAGAGAGTGTCTCGGAATTTCTCGCTGC
The DNA here is from genome assembly GCA_027487435.1 of Verrucomicrobiaceae bacterium. Classification (GTDB taxonomy): domain Bacteria; phylum Verrucomicrobiota; class Verrucomicrobiia; order Verrucomicrobiales; family Akkermansiaceae; genus UBA956. The sequence goes on from JAIYDP010000389.1 coordinate 22,261, forward strand.
ATTTGTACACAGCAGGCGAGCGGCGGTACGCCACGAAAATTAGCGAGATGTTCAGAAAAGAAGGAATTTTGTTCCATGCGGATGTCTCTATCCAGGATAAGCCGAAAGCAAGCGAGCATGAGCTCCGTTCGGCTTTTCGAGAGCCCAATCGAGTCATTGACCATAAAACGTTCGAAAACCTTGCCCCCTTCACCCCATCAATGGTTGACGTGCAAGCCTTTATCGCACTAAGGTTTTAGATCATTTGCCTTGATGATAAGGTCGATGCATGGGTCCCCCATAATCAAAGCAACGTTTTGCGCGCAGACCCGTACGTGTTCTTCAACGACGAGCGCTCCATCAACACGCGACGAGACACCTTCCTCCGACGCATTGACAGAGTTTGCAGATTCGTTTTTCAATTTATTCTCCAGTATGCGAATCTCCGACCCGAAGATTGCGAAGGGTGTCTGTGCGCTCCATCCATTTTGACCCAAAGGTACCCCACGGATGTGTCCGCGATGCTAGCAGCCGATGACGTTCTCTTGATTCGCTACGCAGAGATCCTTGAAGAAATTCACCGGCGCTTCTTTTTCACGGTTCCCCCGCACATTTTGCAAGTTCAAAACCCACTCGACGTCATCGGATCTAGCGTTTGCGTTGCGTCTCTCTGTGGCGCTTCTCATTACCGCAGGACCTGCTGCGACAGGTTTGCCATCAAGTGCTGCTTGGCGCGGAGATCTGTTTCTCAACCATGTTCACATCGAGCGATAGTGATAAGAAGTAGTACGGGGGGTAGTGTCTTTGACCTTGACAGCTTTGCGGTGCCGCTTGCACAGGCGTACGGTGCCCGGGTTGTGCGCGATGTTGGCGAGGGCACGACGCATGTCGTTTGCTCCATGGCAGGGACGTCCAAATATGAAAGGGGGCTGGAGGTTGGGGCGAAGGTGGTCCATTTCAAATGGCTTGTCCAAGTCGTGCGGACTTGGTCTTGGGTTGATGAAGAGCCGTTTGAGTTTGATGTATCCGTGTGCTAAGTCTCGTCTCACATGACAGCATGCGTCAAGAAAGCGGAAGCGAAGCAAGGATCACATCAAGGAGCCGTTGGATACTATTTTTGTTGATGCAGACTCAATTTTGACAAAGTTGGCCGCAAGTGACATCGCGTTTGCTCCTTTCATGAGGGGCCTTGACAAATTTAGACATGTGATCGCGTTTTTGAATCAAAACTCCGACTCTTTCTCTTTTCTTGTCGCCACTTCGGACATCACATCGTTTCGCGCCCTCCTTCATGTCACTCTCGCCCCAATGTCGTCTAACTGCCAGGCCACTGGCGTTGATTTGGACTCGCGCGTTCGCGTGGTTGAAAGCCCTCCGCAAGCTCCCTTCGTTTTAGCCTTCCATGCAACGTGACCCCTCAGGCGCTGCGTCTTGCAGCAGACGACGATTTCGACAATGCAACACTCCAGCTGCATCCGTCAATTGACAAGTCGCAACCACCACAACAGAGGTTGGCTCGCCTTGCAGAAATCTGCGGGGAATTGAGGCTACGATTGTTGCAATGCTGCAACAAATTCTCTCAGAATGCCCATCATTTTGTGCGTGAGAACTTGCGATGTTTGGCTGCAAGTGTTTTGCGCGGAAGGACATGCGCGGTATCACCCGGGCCCTCGCGCGAAAGGTCAAAGTGAAACCATGGGCCTTATTTACGAATCAGAGTCTTGGCTGCGTTGAAAGAGATGGGGGCGCGGATTGTCGTGCTCTCCAAGAGGCCAAGCCATGCAATTGTGTTGGAAGGGGGAGGGTCCTTCGTGGGGGCTGCAAATGTTGAACTGATGCGCCAGGTCGTCGAAGCCAATGGCGTCGGCGCCATCATCGTGAGCGAGTTATGGTACGGGAGCTCATCGTTTCCATTTTGAATTGTTGAGGGTCTGGAGCTGCAGGAGGAATTTTTGGCATGCAGATGAGCGCAATTTTGAAGTAAGTGGACTAAGGGCTCCTTGACGGCGCTAGTTTGAAGAAGAGATCTCATTCAGCGACGACGATGGCGCATCGCCGCCGTTGGACGGGTTTGACACTGCGTCGCCCAGCGACGATGCAGTTTTTGATTATTAGCGTTGATGTACTTGTACAATTATTGTCCTCAGATCATCCAAAAATAGACGAGACGAGCAGTCCCATGACCAAAACTACGTCCAGCAGCAGCGCAGATTGGGCGGTCTGTTGCGGCAGGTTCGAGAGCCTCTCCTCACAAAAAGCTTTGTCGAGTTGTCGCAAGGCCGGGGCAACGGCGAGGACGAGCAGGCCAGCTGCGATGAAGCGAAGGAGAGCGGCGGCGACAAATGCGACGAGAGCAGCGCCGAAAATTAACAATCGAAAATAAAGCACGTTGGCACTGAGATGTCAATTGGAACGGCGTCTGGAGACTTCTTGATAGGTGAAAGAACACCGGCGAAGGTAGAAATGCCGTGACGTCTGTCATTTTTGAGGTCGCGCGCGTTGTTGGCGTGGAGAATGGCGGCTTAGGAATAAAAAAATTGAGTTGAACGATTGCAACTTGTAAGGAGCCCATGCGAGACTGACAAAAGCAGCGTAGGGGACCAATCAAAGAGACCTGTGCTCGAGAAGAAGACAAACTCGTATATGAGGGGTCCAAATGCGAAGAAAACGGCAACGTCGCCGATGGGGCTGTCGCGTCGGTGGAGAACAGAAAGAGGTACAATCGCTTGAGCCCAACCACAGGAAACGTGTAAAGAATAGCAAACAGTACGCCGATGGTCACCATAGCTGCTGAGGGGGCCCTGGAACTGCGAAATGAGAGGTTTTCTGCGGACGCACACTTCAGGTGAGTCAAATAGAACACGACCAAGGCAAGGAATAGAGCGGCAATGGAAAGGACTTTTGAAGGGGACAGAATGTCTGCGGAATTGGCGGGGTCAAGAGGGACGTTGCACTGTCAACAATCGTTCGGTCGTCCGTTGAAGGCATCTTCGTGTCTACACCGCTCCTCCAATCAAAGTACAGAAAATAAGAAATGGATGAAAAAAAATTACAGAGTTCAGCAAGTTTCCGATACCATGAACAACAATTGTGATGGCCACAGCTTCCAGTGCTTTGTGAATGTGAACGGCGCCTCAATGATCAAAAAATGACAGATGCGGACACTAGACTCGGCGAACCGATCCATGCAGACGTTATCGCAAGGACCCCGCATCCTGCTGACGCAGGAAACGACCACGAACGAAGCCCAACGAGGACGTTCATGTCCAAGTTGGAAGTACACACGTCAGAAGTACATCATGGATGGATGAATCTGTGGCGGCGTCGCTGGCAATCAAACGAGACGGGACGAAAGCACCACGCCCTGTGGGATTGGTTATTGGCGCAGGATTTACAGGCTTGTCGCTTGCGCTTGCGCTGGACTTGTGAGTGGGATTGTTTGTTCGTTCTCACGGCCCAGTTGTGGCATGGACGTTCATGTTTTCGACGATCGCAGACAAAGTTTTATGTTTGGACGACATGATCCGATATTTCTCTCTAGGGCTTCTCTACACTTTCTAAAGAATCACAGCGTTACACTTCCGGCAGCCGAACCCTCGTGCACTGTCGACGTTCGGTCGCAGTCAGGGCGGCTGATGAGCAGAGAGATTATTCCATGCGCACTCTACGACAATTTCTCTCTAGTACAGCATCTCACCGCAGTTGCCTCCAAAAAATGCAAGATGCATCTTGGCAGTGCCGTTACACGCGCATTTGTCTTAGACTGGGGAGCAGCTGTTTTCACCGAATTGAGTGAGCGAGTCGCAGGCGACATTCTTCTTGGATGTGACGGCTGTGATGGTATATCTCGTACTCTCATCCCCGACCATCAAAAGTAGTCACATGCAGCGACAAATGTCAAGTTTATGTTTTAGGCTGTACGGCGAAGAAGCGAAAGTATACCCTCCTTACGTGCAATGGTCTGGCCGCGTTGATTTGTTCTTGGGGGTTGCGGATTCATTCCCGTCGGATCTGACGAGGATTGTTGGCATGGGGTCTTATTGCCTTGTCCATCGGGTGGCTGACAAAGTCGATTGGGTTCAAATCTCCCATTTGATTCTAACTTTTAAGAGCCTCACCGTTCCCTCCACCGCAGATGACGTACTGCTAGACGAAAAGACTTCAGAAAGCTATTTGAAAAAGAATCTTAGAAAATTCATTGCAATCGACACCCTCGCCAAAATGTAGTGAAAATGTCCTACAATTGATGTATGCAGGGTGTTTCGAACCGACAAGATACTGAGGTCTGATGTTTGCTACCATGTTTGCTCAATGGGCAGATCGTTCGTGTTTGACCTCCCTCGGGTTCCTAGACGATGCAGTGGCCGTCTGATGCTCCTGGGAGTGTTACAGCTCGCCATTTTTTCTAAATCAATGAGGATTCTGCGCATCCGTCACTGCCCTACGCCATTTCTGCAGCAGAGAGCGTATGCTGCCCAATCCATGAGATCATACAGAATAGGCAGTTCATGACATACATGCATTCGTTTCCAGCATGGCTTGTGCACGCCTTCCAGAAGAATTCCCCCTTGTGGTGGAAAGGTGCGAAGCTCTCCGGCTGGATGAGAGCATGCAAACTGTGCACGACGCAAAACAGTTTTTCCAGTAGTTCTCAAATGTGAATTTGACTCAATAGGAACATAGTAAAGAGCTTGCCTCTCAATGAGTGGGAATCTTTGAATGACGACGAAATTCGAGAGATAGGATTGGCTCGCCTGTCTCTGTCGTACTTCTGAAAGTAAACAAATTGCGTACAAACGACCTTGTTTGCATTGAGTTCCGAACTGGGAAATGAAGATTATTTCGTATTACAGCTGCTCCAAGATCGTTCTTTCTGCTGTTGTGCTACCAACTGTCACAATTTTGTTGTGTTACGCCATAGCAGTTTCGTTGGGGCATGTAATTGTGAGAAGTCAGCCCTGATTGCTCGCTGACTTATGCAGCCTTTTCTTCCTATGATTTCGGACTGCGGTGCGAGTCCCTTACTCAAATTTGATCATTTAGGGCATGAAGCTCCCGAAAAGTGGTTTTTTCGACTTGGTCTGATTACGTCTGCCGTGTTGCTTGTTCGAGCGGCCATATTTGTCAAGGACTACATCAAATATTTCAAGGATTCGGATCCGTCGATGAGAAAGAAAGTTAATTGGCAAAATGTTAGCATGACTTGCGCTGTCATCGCGTCTGTCGGGCTTGCTGGCTGTGCTGCCGTCTCCGAGACCGAAAATAATCTCATCCATTCAACGCTTGCGATCTTTTTCTTCGTCTTTTACATCAGTGAGTGCACGCAACTCAGGCCGCTGACCTAGAAGCGTACATGTGGATTATCTCTTATCAGATTAAGTCGTTCAAGACGTTTGCCCTGGTATCAGACGAATCGTACAGATACAAGCTTTTGCTGGCAATTCTTTCAACAATCGACTTCCTCGCTTATTGCACTGTCGGTATGACGCTCGATGAGATTTTTCTGAACTCCCAAGCTGCCATGAAGCTCCCTATGACGTACCAAGCAATTTGTGAGTGGACCGGCGTGGCTCTGATCTTGACGTTCAACGGGTCATTCGTCAAGGATTTCAATTCAAAGCTCTTCGTGTCAACTGACTACGATGCTGCCATGAGGCTGGGATACATTTCTGGGATTACGGAGACAGATGACGAATTTTCTGCTCGGCCGTCGCTTGTGGGCCCTTTGTAATCGTTGTCCTTCCATAAATTGGATTTGATTAAATGCCATGAAATTCCTCCATCTCTACGTGCAACTTACTCTTTCTCAATGAACCCTGTTAATTTCAATGCCGCTTCTATCGAACTAGAGCGAATTATTTGGAGACTCACAACGGGCCATTTCGAAGTAGATTTGAGCTTGATTGACTATGACAAATTTGACCAGTTTTGTTTCCCATTGGAAACGTCTAATTTTCTTGTCCGATGTCCCGTGCCCGGAGAGAGGTCAGACTGGATGATTCCGGTGACGATGACGATGATGTGGATGAGGCTATTGAAACCATTCGTGTCGTTTGCAGGGTGCGGCCCCAGTCCGCTTTTGAACGAGAACGAGGGGATTTGAATGCAGTTGAATGTCTGACAGACTGCAAGACGCTACAGGTGGATCATTCTTTGTAGATCTTATGTGTGATAGGTCATTGGAGAGTATGGCGAAGGCAAGCGTGTCTCGAATGCGTATTCGTTCAGCACCGTCCTCGGGTCCGGTTGCTCACAAGGAGAGCTTTTCGACCGATTTGGTCTCAGGGAATTGCTCACTTCTGCTTTGGATGGCTTCTCGGCCACTGTTTTTGCCTACGGCCAAACAGGGTCTGGGAAAACTTATAGTATGGTAGGAAGTGAAGAAGTTCAAGGTTTCTCTACTTCTAGTCCTCATCTCACCTCCGCAGATACCTTGGAGGTACGATCAACAGATAAGGATGGAGTGATTCCCCGGGCGGTGAAATTTTTGTTCAAGGAAATTGAAAAACGTACGAATCTTCGGTACACAGTTCAAACGACGTACCTTGAGATCTACAATGAGCAGGTTCACATGCTGAAACTTGCGTCAAAAGTAATCCTACAGGTTCGGGATCTCGTGAATAACACTGGGGAAGTTCTCTCTGTCAAATTGGATCCTTCTCGGGGATTTTACGTTCAGAATTTGACTCATGTCACTTGCGCAAACAAGCGAGAAGTCATGCGAATATTTTCGAAAGGCAATGGCGCTCATAAACCCCCTGATTCATGCAGGCTACAACCGAACTAGAATCGGACAGCATGACATGAACACACGGTCCAACCGCTCCCATTGCATCTTTACAATCGAGCTTCACTCCAACGTATCAAATTCTTCATCACAGCAGCGCCATGGCAAAATTTGCTTTGTTGATCTTGCGGGTGAGCAAATGTTGTGTCGGCGCTAAGTGCGGTAAGGTTCGGAACGGCTTAAGCACACAAATACGTCGGGGAAGACGCTGAAAGAGAGCGGTCAGATCAACAAAAGCCTTTTTACGCTTGGCAAAGTGATTTCTACGTTGTCCGAAGGCAGAAAGGGTGCGCATGTGCCATACCGTGACAGCAAGCTGACGGAACTGTTAATGGACTCCATTGGCGGGAAGTGCAAAACTCTTATGATTGCTTGCCTCTCCCCTTCCTTGTTTCATCTCTATGAGTCCGTCAGGACGCTGTGAGACCAAATCGAACTCAGTTTAACGCCACCCAGCGAGTTTGCGTCCAGAGCGAAGAACATTCGAAACAAACCAGTCATTGTTTTGGATCCCAAGGAAAGTATTATTGAGGTACGTCAGATCGTTCTGCGCTTCTCAACTTAAAGGAATTGAAGCTGGAGATTCGCCGACTGCGCGCCCAAAATAAGAAGCTTCAACAAGCACTTTCGACTGCGGCAGAGGGTAGTGACGGCTTGGGATCCTTGCGGGCCCCATCTGCGATGCCAGATCAGTTCCGGGACGGTCGGGGAGACTCTCGGAGAACTGAGGCGAAAGACGTGGGGCATTCACGTCATGTTGCAGAGAAAATTTTGTCCCCTGACGACGCGTCCTTCAACTTCTCGTGGGAGCTGTTCTTCTACTTTTTTACGTGTTAGTGACCTGCTGTCAAGATCAAGATGGCTCATCCAGTCTGAGGAAGTGGAGGGCGTAAAGGACGACCGCGACAAGAATCTGATGGATGTTTTTTATCCACTCTGTTTTTGGTTGACAATGCAGGAGTTAAAGACTCTCGTTGCAGAGTATAGTGACTTCAAGCATTCAAATTCTCAGAAATATGAGCACTTGAGATCCAAAAGTGCGTAATGTTGTTGCCCTGCTCAAATTTGTAGAGTTGAAAGGAGGATCCGATTCCGCGATGAAGCAATTCGAAATGATCTCAAAGACATGGAGTCCGCTCATCGACGCGTGCGTCCGGCCAAGTGATCAGCTGACAACCCAGTCCTGTACCTGCTCGAGCTGAAGAAGACATTGACCAGGAGTTTGGAATTGACGTCTGGGGCGAGGACAAGTTCAACGCAAAAACAGAAATGGTTGCGAAGTGTTTCGATTTTAGCTGACATCGCAGATGGAGCTTGAGGTGGAGCTCGCCCGTGAGACCACCCTTCGCAGCCGCAAGGAGCACGATGACGATCAAGACAGCCATCGCATCCTGCGCGAGCGGGAGATTTTGCAAAGAGAGCGAGATCGAGGCCGTGTGCAGGATGTGGACCGTTTGTTTATTGAGAGCAGCCACGGGGAGATCCAGGCCGCTGAGGCGCACTACAAGGACGCACGGCCAACGATGATGGAGAGCAGAGGCCGATTGCACAGTTCAAGTCGAGAGGCTGAGTCACGTGGCTACGACGTGCACGGAGCCAGTCGAGACCGATATGGATCGCGCGACGCACGTGTAAGTCGCGGAAGTTCCGACAGCCGCGGTAGGAGCTCTGGAGACGGGCTCAAAGATGGGTACAACGGGCATGGCGGCCGGGGTTCTTCAGAAACATTCGAAGGGTTCAGGAGGTATGAAGACGCACGGGATGTGAGGGTTGAAGCCAGAAGCGTCGACTACGGGAACGATGTAGATCAAAATTGGCAGCGGAATAGAACTCAGGAGGGCTTCTCTAGAGGAAGCGGGCGGCATGGATATTCCCGAGGCGCTGAAGAAGAATATTACTATTCGCCTGAACATCACAACCATGATGGGGGCAAGGGCTATGACTCAAGGGGAAGCCGCTATGATCGCGATGGCGCCGAACACAGAGTCGATCGGGAGTATCATCAGTCACACTATGACCGGGGCGGGGACTCAAGGAGCGGGTTTGGGCGAGGGCAGGATTCCCGAGCGCACGACCATCGAGATCGCGGATACGGTGGTCGTCAAGATTTTCCTGATCGATATTCGCAAGATTTGCGATTCGATCATCTGGCAAGTGAAGGGCGTAGTCGTGGAGGAGCTGACGCACTGCGAGTTGACCGACGGGTTCCGTACTATGAGGAAGAATTTCGAAGGCAACAGCACCCGACGAGAGACGAAAGGGACGGATGGGGTGGAAGAGAAGATGAGAGAAGATCAGAGCAATACCAAGGTCGCAGCATTCCTCGTGACATGGCCGGATCTCCTGCTATTCGTCGACGAGAGAGGAGAGGAGACTCTGCTGATGGAGTCGTGGAAGAAGTCAGGTACATGACCTGACTTCGAAAAATTGATTCTTATCGCACAGGTCCCCAGATTTTCGAAGACACGGCTCCCGGTCGGTTCAAGCAAGCAGCATGCCGGACTCGCCGCTTCGGCATTCTGCTGAAGATGACGCCCTCACGACGTTCCTCTCCAACAACACCAGCAAAAAGTTGTCTCGACATGGCGAGTTTGAGGCTTGCAAATCTGATCGTCGCAGGAAGCGAGCGCCACCATGGGGATGATCGTCACGTTGGAGACAAAAGGACTGACACCGTCAGGTACCTGAATTTGATACACTTCATCACATGACACAGCGCAGGTCTCACCTACAGGATATCTTGATGTGGAATGGCTCTTAGCGCGTGTTGTATGTGCGATGCAGGAAGCGTCAACGTAATGTAAATGTACTGTATGTGTATCTCCACTAGAGACTGGAGGTACGGCAACACAGGGGGGGGGGGGGGGGGGGGGTAGGGGGGGGGGGGGGGGGGGAAGGGGGGGGGGGGGGGGGGACGGTGCGTGCCGGCGGGGGGGGGGGGGGGGGGGGGGGGGGGGGGGGGGGGGGGGGGCGCGAGAGG
>JAIYDP010000401.1 GCA_027487435.1 Verrucomicrobiaceae bacterium
CGGCGCGGCGCGCGGCGATGCGCCGCCCCTCCTCGAGGAGGGAGTCGATTTTCTCGCGCACGGACTCCTAAATAATGAAAAGAGGGGATGCTTGTTAAGTCTGGGGTCGGCCTGGGTGGGGCGCAGGGGGCGGAGGAAGGGATGGGTCGGGGGAGGGGGGGGGGGTACGGATGCGGCGCGGATGGACGAAATTTCCGCCTCCGCTTGTGAGCGGCGCTGATTAACGATTTCGATTTGTTTAAGGAATTTAGAGCGCGCGCCGGAAATCCGGTCGTTGGCGCCGGCGATGGCGGCGCGGCAGGCGTCGGCGAGGTCGCGCCGCTCGCGCAGCTGCCGCTCGAGCGCCTCAATTTCCGCCTTTATTTTTTAAATAACCAAACTCAAATGTGCAAATTCAAAAGACCCCACCCTCCCCCCTCCCCCCAACCTCGAGGCCCTCCAACCGCGCGGACTGTTCCGCCAGCACTGCGCGCGGCTCTTCGACGAGGCCCCCCACTTTGTCGTCGATCTCTTGGAGGTCCCTCGCCGCCATGTCGCGCGCGCTAACAGCGAGATTGAGTTTAGTTGTTAGCGTCTCAGATTCAAATTGCAGCGCCTCGCGCTTTAAATCCACCTCGTGGCCCTCGGCATCGACCGCGTCCTGGGGAGGGGGTGGGGAGGTCAGGCGCAGGCAGTCTTTTAAAAATGATTTTTAAGAATAAAACAACAAGTTTTGCTCTTCCCCCCCACCGTTACGCACCTCAAATTTCACCCCCTCCTCCCCCTTGGCGCGCTCGAGGGCGTCCATCGCCGCGACGTGCGCGTCGATCTCCCCATCGCAAAGCCCCAGCCGCCGCATCTCCAGCGCGTCGAAATCATTTTGAAGACTAAAGAGCTCGTCTTTTAGAGCGTCTGTTTCCCTGGGGGTTGGCATCATTTAAAGCAAAATTAAAGACCTGCGATTTTGGGAGATTTTTTCGTCGATTTCGACGGCGACGTCAAAGTGCTCCGCGAGGGTGGCCGCCTCTTGCTCTGCTAACAGCCTTTTTAGCGCCTCGCGCGCCTTGTGGGATCAGCACCCACGGATGCCTAACTTGAGAAAATACTAAATTGCAAAGGAATAAATAAATAATTAAAATAAATAAAATGAATAAAACAAATAAATAAATAAATAAATAAATAAATAAATACAGAATATATTCGACACTGTCAGTTCACCGCTCAAAGAGCGACTTTAAAAGAACTATTTAAGCAAACCTCGCGCAGCTGCCCGTTTTTGACCTGCCGCATGCGCGCTGTCTCCTTCAGCGCCAAAACCACCCCCTCCCCCTCCGCCAAGAGCTCCTCAGCCTTCCGCGCGAGCTCGACAACAACCGCATCTAATCGGCCTTTTAGGCCAACGTCTTTGCTGGCCATCGGCTCTTGAATAACGAGCGGACTCTCGCTTTTAGGAGCGGGGGTGCTCTGAGGCGGAGGCTCCACAGCGCGCGCGGGGGGGGGTTGTTGCAGCGGCGCCGCAGGTTCAGCTGGTTTCGCCAATTTTCCAAAAATGGATCCCCCCCCTCCAGAAGGCTGCGCGCTGCTCTGCGCATTAAGCTGGCTAAAAATAGAAGTTGACGCCGGAGAGACCCCCCCCCCTCCCGAATGGATTTTTTGAAAAATGGAAGCGCGCGGGGGGTCTGCCTTCGGCGCGAATGTCTCATCCGCCTCAGCGGCAGGGAGGGGGGGGGAATTGGACTTGTTCAGTTGGGCGAACAAACTACCCCCCCCCCCCGAATGTGGCGATTCCACATCGCGAGGCCGTGGCGACGGCACGGAGGGAAGGGGGGGGGGTTGATCGTGTGCCGGTTTTGGAGGCTCAGCTCTTTCAGGAGGGGGAGGGTGGCTTGGCTGGGCGACAAAAGAGGGGGGGGGGGCGCTTCAACTTGCGGCGGCGCAACCTTCGTCGCGGGTGTAGCAGCGGGGGGGGGGGTCGGCTTCGGAGGGGCCTCGTCATCCTCTTTGGCGTAGCCGGGGCGGCGCGCGAGCCCTTTCTTCTTTTTTTTAGAGGCGTCTGTTAAGTCATGGGGGCGGCTACGGGGGGGTGGACCCGCGGCGTGGATGGCACCCTCGTGCAGGTCGGCCTCCGGAGCGACAGGGACGTAAGAGACGGGCGGCGTGCGTGAGGGGGGCTCTTCGATGGGGGCTGCATTGTTAAACTATCTAAAAAATAGTTTTTAGGGTACTGGAGACGAATGAAAAAGCGGACGGGACCTCTGCTGGCGATGCAGCATCTGACACGAAGGAGAAGGAGGAGGGGGGGTTGTCTTGCGTTGGGAGGGGCTCGGAGACGAAAGAAAACGCAGAGGAGGTCTCTGTTGACGCGGTATTCGACACAAATGAAAACGCACTGCCTGACTGCTCTATGGGCTCAGGCGGGGGCGGGGTCGAGAGGAAGTTGAACACTCAGGAGTGAGGGGAGGGGAAGGGCGTCTAACCAGAGGGGTTTGAGCCGGCGGGATCGGCGGGAACAACTTCAGCGGCCCGTTCTGCGCCGTCAGGGGCCACATGGCGAATCGGAGACGGGAGTTGAGCTCCATGCCGGAGAAAAGCCCCCCCCCCATTGGAGGGTCAACAGGAGCGGGCGGGGCCTCGGCTTGGGGGGGAGTTTTCTTACTTCCGAACAAGAACGGCATGCCCCCCAAATGACGACAGATTGTCTGTTAGCTCTATTTTCCACTTTAAATAGTTTTTAACCAGTTTTTCAAAGCATGAACGATTCCTTTCGCTCGCGGAATGACGGCGAGGGATCTCAGCTTGTGCTCATTGTGGGCAAAGACATTCGGCTTCAAATCTCCGCCATTGTTCATCGGGACGGCCCGCACACCCCCATCGCGCCAAAGGACAAATCCGCGCTGCTTCTCAGCCAGCGAACCCTCGTCATCCTCGCGCGAAAGTACGCCACCGCCGTCATCGACCTCCTTCACGCCATCATCGAAGAGTTCTACCCCGTTTCCGTCAGCATCCGCCGCCATGATGCCCTCCCCTCCACCTCCGACGACATCGAGACCATCGACGACCTCACCGACGACTCCCCCGAGTTTTTTCTCCACGACGCCCTCGGCCAGGCCGTCGCCGCCGCGTACGCCTCCTCCGCCCCCATCGACCGCCCCACGTTCGAACTCGTCGCCGACGCGCTGTTCCGTCGCCTTCACGCCGGCGTCGCCGTCGCCGTGCGAAGCGAAGCGTCCAAAACCCTCGGCGCGCTTGCGCGCCATGACTTTAGCCACGTCATTAACTTCTTCGTCGCCGACCTCGACCGCACCCTCACCTCCCGCCGCGCGCACGACCAGC
>JAIYDP010000446.1 GCA_027487435.1 Verrucomicrobiaceae bacterium
AGCATCAAACCCCATTCAGACGTACGGTCCCTTTTTGCCTCCCCCCCCCCAAAGAAATCGAATTCAGCCTCCTCGCGCAGCGTCCTCTCGAACAAGGGAGGGGGAGGGGCACCCCCCCCCCCAAATGCGCACACCTGCGCCTGCGTTATTTCAGCCCCCCCCCCTTGTCGCCCCAGCGCCTGCGCCGAGCCGACCAACTCCAACGTTCGGGCCGTCACTGCCCCCTCAAGCAGCGGGGGGGGGGGGGCATGTTTTCCACCACCCCCTGGAAAAACCTCAGTCCGACCCTCCCCGCTCAAACAAGCCCCCCCCCCCCTCGTTTTCCTCCTCCGTCCAGCCTCCGCTTTCCTTCTCTCAGCCTCCTGCAGCCCCTCGCCCGTAAGCCCCCTCCCCCTCTTTCCCAACCCCCCCCCCCCCCTTTGTAGAATCGAAATTGCGTCTGCGGTGTCAGCGCTTGACTTGACAAAGCTGTCAACGGACGAATGGGAGAAAGAACTCGACAAGATGGTCAAGGGCATTCACAAGTAGAAGGGGGGGGGGGGGGCTTATGGGGCAGGAGCTTTGGGTTGGGCGAGCATGGGGGGGGGGGTGCAAAATCCTCGACCCCGCGGTCGTCAAGAGGGACGTCTTTTGAAAGGGTCAGAGGGCTGTCAAATCTGGGGGGGGGGGGTCCGATGGACGACTTGCAGCGTGTGACGGCCCTTGGCGCTAAAGAATTGTCTAATCTGTCAAGAAAGGTTGCATGGGGGGGGTGCGGCGCTGAACAAACAGATGGAGTCGACATTTTCGACGCTTGACGCGCTGCGGGATAAATACAACGCGCGCGCGGTGTGATTAAAAGATCTGTTAAGTTTATCAAGTGTACTAGAGGGTCGTAATGAACTCAAATTCTTCTTTTCGGCCGCGTCCACTGCCCCTCCCCGCGCTGTGAAAAGGACGGACATGAGGGCGCTTTTGATCGGTGATGGGATCGAAGGGGCAGTGATGGCCGCAGCCGTGCGGTTGACCCTGCGATGGGGACTTTTCGCCTCGTCTCACAAAAAGGGCGGCTGATTGGACGTGTGGGGCATGTGATGTGATTTATTCTGATTTCTTGAGCGAAAAGACAGGGATTTGAAGGTTTGATGTGATGTCAGAGATGACCCCTCGCACGTAATTAAACAGAACGAGCGCGGTCAGGGCGAACAGGGCGTTTGAGAGGGTGGCCTCATCCATGGAGCTGGGGGGGGGGGGTCATCAACTAAATTTAGGTCGAACAGCCTCCAAAACAAAAAGATGAAACATCAATCACTCGACGTTCAAAACTGAGGGGGGGGCCTCACAGGGGGTGCCCCGCATGGCGAAGGGCGGCGTTAGCCGTTGCGACAGCGGGCAGGAAGGCGATGGGTTGGATGATGTCGTAGGAGATGCCGCTGAGGTGGCTCACGATCAGGCGCACCTGGGGGGGGGAGGGGGGTCAATTATTGCTTACGGGAAAGATATCGTACAGAAATAAAGACGAACGCGGCGCCGTGGAAGAGGAACGAATTGATTGACGTGCCAAGGGGGTATCGCGCGACTTTGGGGTGAGGCGGAGGGGGGTGGGGTTCCCATGAGTTGAAGAATATAAAATCAAGAGATGTGGGTCCACCGCAAAGCGCTGAGGTGGTGACGATGGCCATGGGGAGCAAATGGGCGAGTGCGTGAAGCATCTTGGGGATGCTCCTTAAGGCTTGCTGCAGAGCGGTCAGACGTTGGCGAAAGGAGCTGCCCACCGCAACTTTAATGACGCTCATTAAAGTTATTGCGGCGGAGAGGTAGATGGAGATGTCCCAAATTAGCCGCGCGCCATCGTACGCCCCTACGATGGGGAGGGCGACAAATGGGACGGACATGATGTCCTTCCCTACGCGAAGTCACGAAGGGACATTGATGGGACCTTTCAGCGCGATCACAACCAAAAGCGCTTGGGTCATCAGAAGCCCTTCAATGGGGCCGTTGATGTACCCAAGCGTCATGTCGTCAGTATAGAACTCCTCCCACGCCGCAGCAAAAAACATCACGCAGGTTGAGAGCATGAGCGCGTAGGCCCTGGCGCCAACCCCAACGCCGAGGGCGGAGAAGACGGGCAGGCACGCGAGCTGGGCGGATGAGAATGAAGAGGTCGGGATCGTACGACGGAGACGAACGCATCGCAACCTGACCGGTTAGGGGACCGGCGGAGAGAGAGAGAGGGGGGGGCGTACCGTGGTCGAACAAGTGGCCGAGAACGGAGGAGCCTTTCGTTCGCTTAGCTTGCTTGCCATCCAGATTGTCAAAAGTCTGGTACAACAAAATAGCAGCTGCAAAAAGTAGATACGCGCCTGGTGTGAGGGCTCCAGAGAGAGAGGGGTCCTTAGCGTAGGTGAAGGCGGCGCAGGCGATAATCCCAGAAAATCCAATAAAAGTAATCTGTAACGTAAGGTGGGTGGTGCACTGACTTGACGATATTGGGTCTGCGAGGTCAGATAAGGAGGAGCAAGACTACGCGAGCCACATTGGGAAGAACCCGATGAGGTGGTCGTACACATGGCAGAGAAACAAATTCAGGACAATCGAATTGTCCTACAGAATAAGACAACGTAAGATATGTGAAACTTTAGCCCCCTTTGGCCGATATTTCCTCAGGGTGGGGAAGGCAGCACTTGGAAGGAACGGCATCCAATTCTGAATTTAACAAAATAGGAAAAAGGACTTTGTTACTTTTGCAGACGAACAATGGGAAACGAGCTATCGACTCTGATTCGCTGAACGGACCTACCTAGTCCTTTTTAATTGTGAGTGTAAGTTAGAGCATGGCCATCCACAGTCTGAAGTTCGTTTATGTTCGTCTTGCATGGGTTAATTGTTTACTTTGTGAGCTTGTGCATTTCCCGGGTTTCAACAAGAACAATGCATGAGCCCTGCGGGCGTCTGGCTAGCGGACTTGAACATTCTCAAATGCCCAGCGTCGATGAGAAAGAAGCACTACGTTTTATCGTGAATAAACGAATAATGCAAAGACTAGGGCCAAGTGTTACAAATGGGGGGGGCAGAGTGCAGTAAAGACGCTAGAAACGAGAGCGGGCCAAGGTGATTGATTCGTGGACCACGAAGCCTGTGGCGTGACGTTGTGAAACGCCCTAGTGGTCCTATCGAACCCCCAGCACATTCAAAATGGGGTCCAATCGTCGTACAGAAAGACACAGCGGCCTGCAGGCACAAAACCATGTACTATTGGTGGCGCAGTTCCTGTATAAACGTTAACTAAAAAGGAAATTTCACTTGTTTAAAATGTTCCCGCCAAGAACAGCTGGGATAGCTGGGATTGCTGACACGACTTCCCCTCTAAGATTCGTCAATAGCGGAGAGTTTGCCAAGTATCGTGATTCGGTTGTAGAGCCTCCAAAGTTTCCAGAAATAGTGTGGACAAGGAGAGAGTCGAAGCCGCTGTATCTCAGCGGACTGTCGACGTTGTGCGCTTTGCAGCTGTCTGAGACGGCCATGAGAGCGCTAACACGGTTTGTGGCATCAGAGCGTCCTGCGAGAGCTCTCTTGATATCGAGATTCAAAATTGGTATCCGTTTCCATACGATTTCACGCCGCAGGTGACGATGGCTCCAGATTCCTCTATGTCGATCGTTTTGACGCAGGGCAGCCTATCGGGAGCGATCTCAGTCCACTCGCAATCCTCCCTGATGAAGTTGCTTGCCCTTTGGTGCTCCAAACAACTCCGCATCTCACCCCCCCCCCCCCCCCCCCCCCCCCCCCCCCCCCCCCCCCCCCCCCCCCCCCCCCCCCCCCCCCCCCCCCCCCCCCCCCCCCCCCCCCCCCC
>JAIYDP010000162.1 GCA_027487435.1 Verrucomicrobiaceae bacterium
ACAGACTTCGGTTTTTTCCGCTACAATCGCGGGAACGCAGGGAGCGAAGGGCTCGATTGATGTAACATCTTTGATTCGATCTTCGAATGGTGCTGCTGTTGATCTCGTTACTGTACCAGGCGTCAATTTTACTGTTGGCTCTACTGCTGCAACGCGAACCATTCAAGTGCCACGTTACATCGCACCTGGCGGACTGGAACCGACAGTGACAGTCGAAACCGAGGATGGTAATGTTTATGAATGGGGAAATGCACGAAGTGGTCTCCCCTATTTGATGACGATGCCAACACTGACAGTCAGCAATACCGGTCTCACGGATACATTAGCTCCCGTGTTATCAGCCTTTTCGATCAGTTCACGAAACGTCAATGTCAACAGCAATGCAGTGACTCTGCAAGTGAGCATGACTGTTACTGACACCCGCAGCGGAGTCGCAGAAGTTGGCGCGTATCTATTGCATCCATCGTCAGATATGTTTCGTGAAATCAACGTCTCGCGCACAGCAGGTACGATTACCAACGGGACTTGGACGGGCAGTGTTATCGTGCCAAAAGAGTATCCTACGGAACTCTATGATGTGTACATTGAGCTGACAGATCAGGCGCGGAATTTTAGTTCTTACGGAGAACAGGGCGCGAACTTGATGCCTGGAGGCGACGTTCTGATTCAAATCAACGGCGGCGGCCCCTATTGGTTGTGGGCCTACGAATTCATGGAAGACTCCCAAGTGGACTTGAACGCTGATCTGAATCAAGATGGTGTAGATCATTTGACCTGCTATGCCTTCGGACTTGATCCGTTCTCGACAGCCATCCCTTCGGATTTGCCCATCATCACAGTCAATACTGCGGGACGTTTGGAAATGGAATATTTCCGCCGAATGGGAGCCACGGGGGTAACATACATGCCGCAGTTCTCGAACGACATCAAGGAATGGTCAGATTTCACGGGTACAGAAACGGTGCTAAGTAGCGATTTTGCGGGATGGAACATCGTGACACTAGAGGACGCGACACCTAGCGTGACTGGCCGTGCTCGATTTGCTCGAATGAAGCTGACATACCTCGATCCATGAAATGCTTGCTATCTGCCGATTCGGCTCGTAGTTTCTGGAAAATTGACGTCACGCTGGCAACATCGAAGAAGATATGGAATCGCGCTCCTACTGCTCGTGATCGGGAGTGCCTTGTCGTGGATAGCTGCGCGTCATGAATCGGCGATGGTGGCGAATCACCTACGTGGTTTTCCCGATGCCGATGTGGCGATGCAAAACTTGCGTCCATGGATCCTATCAGCGGTGCTGTTGATACCGGGCTTGGCCGCATTTCTCTATGCGAGCTGTGGCACGTTGGTTCGCTGGCTCGCTCGGCAGTGGTTGATTAGTTTCGGTATCTGCTACGGCGGTATTTTAAGTCTGTATCTGCTGATCGATTTTTCCTCCAATGCTGGCCGATTGGCAGACGCGACAACATCTTGGGGGATCTTGCGCTTTTACGCGGTGATGTTGCCGTCCATTTGCCATGTGTTATTGCCTTTCGGGACATTGCTTTCGGTGTTGCTGTGCATGTCGCGCGTATCGCGTTCGCGGGAATTGGTGGCTGCATTGCAGTCAGGACGTGGGATGATGGGAATTCTCATGCCCGTCTATGGAGCTGCGATCATGGTGACGTTGATTTCCTTAGGGTTGAACTATCATTGGGCTCCCCAAGCAGGTGGCATGAAAAACACGATTTTAGACGAAATACGCGGCAAACAAGCGAAAATTGGTGCGAACATCATTCACTACCACCAGAAAGGAAGGAGAATGTGGAAGGTTACGGAACTACCACGCAATTACTTCGAAGGCGAACCTTTGCGCGGCGTAGAAGTGACATCACTGAACAATGATGGAACTCTTCATACACGACTTTACGCCGAGCGTGCCTACTGGCGAGAGAAAGCAGGCGGTTGGGAATTCACAGGGGTATCTTTGACAACGCATTGCAAAAATGAAGCCCCGGTTTTTGTCTCTCCACCTGAGCCATACCTTCGCGAAAAGTGGTCGGAAACTCCAGCAAACATCTGGAAAACGGGTGCCCCGATACGACATTTAGGTTTACCGGATCTCTCGGGAATGTTGGGTGAAGAAGCAACGGAGGAGTGGCAGCGTCCGGATATGATGCGCTATCTTTCGCAATGGCATTTTCGATTTTCGCAACCAGCTTCCTGCTTGGTGTTTGCCATGCTCGGGATTCCTTTGGCCATGTATGTGACGCGTCGGAGCGGTTCTGGCGGCATTGCGCTTGCTGTCATTGGTGCGATCATTTTGACTCTACTGCAATCGATCTTCCTCGCTTTGGGAGAATCGGGCTACATGCCAGCCTTTCTTTCCGCTTGGCTACCGACATGGATTTTTGCCTTATTTGGACTTTGGCTGTTGAGTCGGCGCTTAGCTGGAAGACAGCTTTGGCCGCTGTGGTGATTGATCGCACGGATGGTGCTTCAAGTAAATTTTGCGAGGTCGCGCAAGTAGGTAAGCGAGTAAATGCCAGTCGCGTGGCTATCGCCCCATATCGGTCGTAAAGCATAGCCGCCGATGCGCTCGATGTTGCGAAGATCAAAGGCCTTTGGTGTGTATTCGACGATGGGCTTGACCACACGCCCTAGCGCATCCGGCTCGCCTTGACAACGCGCACAGGGGCAAGCACGGCGTAGCATTTCGAGTGGCAGGAAAACTTCTACGCCATCGTCGAATCGCAGGCATAATTCATTCATGATTACGTCGATCGTTTCGAGTGTGACCACATTCATCAGCAGAGGCTACGCCCATTTGCCAGCAAGGGAAACATGTTTTTTCTGAAAAATCTTTTTTCCTATGAGATTGCACAACAACTTGTGCTTGTCAGGAAGAAGAAAGAACAACAGGTTGAGCGCATGGAATTTCACGAATGGCGGGAAAAAAGCAAAGAAGATGGCACGCGGTATTTTCGTGCGAACTACCATGCAGGGAATTGGCGATTTTCTACAACGTTAAAAACAGATCCCGAGTGGGAGAATATCCCCTCCCCGTCTGCGGATCTTTGGTTGACGCTACGTGATTTGTTATGGCGCCGCTACCAGCGCAAGAAAGGTTCATGGAATATCATTGAGCGAATTGATGTCATGTTAGAAAAGGAACACGGCATCCCGCGTCCTATGCAGCATGAATGAGAAGACCAAGCAGGGAGCCGAGAGAGATCGGCAGCACCTTTGGCATCCCTTCACCGAACAACGTGCCTGGTGTGCGGAGGATCATGAGATTCTTTTGATCGAACGCGGTGAAGGCGTTTGGCTATGGGACACCGAGGGGCGGCGCTACTTTGATGGCAACTCCTCGATCTGGACAAACATTCACGGTCATAGCCATCCACACATTCTCGACGCATTACGGCAGCAGATGGAAAAGATTTGCCATAGTTCCTTTCTGGGCTTCAGCCATGAAGCTGCGGGACTTTTGGCGCAGCGCTTGTGTGAATTTTTCCCCGCAAACACCTTAACGCGGGTGTTTTATTCCGATGATGGATCGACTGCGATCGAATGCGCGATGAAAATGGCATTGCAGTACCGCATGCAACGCGGCCAGGAGCATCGGCAGCAGATCGTCGCCTTTGCGAATGGCTACCATGGCGACACACTCGGAGCAGCTTCGTTAGGCGGAGTGGATTTGTTTTTCCGACGTTTTCGGCATTGGGGCATGAAGGTTGATTTCGTCGGCAGTGTCGAAGAATTGCAGCGCAGGGATGCCTCATCGATTGCTGCCGTAGTGCTGGAACCGATGATTCAAGGAGTCAACGAAATGCGCCCTTGGCCCGCAGGAATGTTGCGCTGCTTGCGTCACTGGTGCGACGCCCATGATGTCCATCTGATCCTCGACGAAGTCATGACCGGCTTTGGCAGGACCGGAAAAATGTTTGCCTGCCAGCAGGAAGAGGTGATCCCTGACTTTTTGTGTTTGGCGAAAGGACTCACCGGCGGGTATTTGCCGATGGCTGCTACGCTGACCAAAGAAGGCATCTATGAGGCATTTTTCGGCAAGGAACATGTCTTTTACTACGGACACAGCTACACGGCCAATCCCCTCGGTTGCGCGGCAGCGCTGGCGAACTTGGATGTTTTTGCCACAGAACTCCAACAAGAATTGCTGGAGGAAAAGTGTCGAACTTTTTCCTCCCTAGTGCAAACATTCTCCCATCTGCGCGGTGTGCGCGAAGTACGTCACCTAGGCATGATTGCCGGTGTGGAGCTGCATGGCGAAGTTGGTACCGGCGCTGAGGTCTGCCTCGCAGCAAGAAAGCACGGGCTTTTAACGCGAGCCATTGGCAACACTGTGGTTTTGATGCCACCCTTATGCGCTACAGCCGAAGAAATGGATTTCGCAGTACGAGCATTGACCCAAGCGATCAACTCCACTAACCCGTGAAGCTCAAATGGCGATGCTCAATAGTCTCTCATGCAGTCCAGTAGCCATGGAAATTCGTTCGAATCGACTATTTTCTCCGCCAGGCCCCTAACGTGTGGGGCAATCGGTATGGGGTGGCGTCACGCCTTGCCCCGTTTTCACCCGCACGCATCGTCATTCCATGAAACGTGACAGACATAAGGAGAGCGATACAGATGTTTTGATCGAGACGTACAGATGTTTTGATCGCTCCATACCATGTTTTGATCGAGACGTACAGATGTTTTGATCGAGACGTACAGATGTTTTGATCGAGGCTTACAGATGTTTTGATCGAGGCTTACAGATGTTTTGAGCGCACCATACCATGTTGTGATCGAGACATACGGATGTTACGAGCGAGCTGTACAGACGTTGCGATTGAGCTGTACGATGTTTTGATCGAGCTGTACAGATGTCACGGCTCGCCCTGCACGATGGTTGGGGCGCATCAATCATCGGGGAGGTTTCACTGGATTCTCTGATCATGTTGATACGCGTTGAAGAGATTACGGATATGGCACTTGAACTTCCTAGAGAAAGAAAAGCGATGCTAGCGAAATGAGATAGAGAGTGTGCTGGCATCGAGATTCTTCATCCGTACCAACGGGACGCTTCACCCGTCCCAACGGGACGCTTTATCTAAGCCCACGATGCAATCGTGGGCTCCACGCCCCCAATCAACCCATCGCGTCCTGACAGGACGCTTCATCATGAGCATACTTAAATCCTGAAATGCATTTCATCAACGATGCTGCCCCCTCGATGATTCGTCCCGTTGGGACGCAGTGGGTTGCGTGTGGGATGTAACCACGGTTGCACCGTGGTCTGGTATGAGTCGTCCCATTGGGACGGAAGATTTTGCACCTAGTAGGTTGCAAGATTGGAAACGAACGGCGGTATTCGCCCTTTGCAGCCTGCTAAACAAAATCCCGGAAATGAAATGACAGGCAAATCGGAGCGCGGAATTCATTCCGCTCCAAGTCTCTAAGTCTCGTCATGCGGAATGAATTCCGCGCTCCATTTTCGCCATTCTGAGATGTCGCTTTATCTGTGGAAAATCATTTTAGGTAGGAAATGGACGAAGACAACGGGCGAGGACGCTTGTTTGCCGAGACCTGCTGGAAGCCTTTCCTCCTTTGTGGAGGGTGTATTTTTCTGAATCAGGCATTTACCAATCAACAAAACCGCGCTATGGATGCGCACCATGTCAGATATTACCATCACCATTCACACCACCGCCGGTGACATCCGCGCGACGATGTTTGCTTCAAAAGCTCCGCTCACTTGCGCCAATTTCCTCAACCTTGCCAAGCGTGGGTATTACAATAAAGTAGCTTTCCATCGGGTGATCGATCGTTTCATGATCCAGGGCGGCGACCCAACCGAAACCGGACGTGGCGGCCCAGGTTACAAGTTTGCCGATGAATTTCACCCCGAACTCCTTCACAATAAGCCTGGAATTTTTTCCATGGCGAATGCCGGTCCGGGCACCAATGGCTCGCAGTTTTTCATCACCACGGTGCCGACGCCGTTTCTTGATCGCCGTCACTCGGTCTTTGGCGAGGTAACGTCGCCGCTGGATGTGGTGAAAAATATCACCGGCAAGCACAATACCGGCGAACAAGGTTGCCGTCACAATGGCGTGGGCGATAAGATCACCTCCATCACCATTCACGACGATACCACCGCTCTCTTCGAATCACAAAAAGACAACATCGAGCATTGGAATTCCATTCTCGACCGTCGCTAACACCTGTTCCATCCCGCGCTCATGCTCCTCACTACCGCCATCGATTACACCAACGGCAAGCCGCACATCGGCCATGCTTATGAGAAAATCCTCACCGACGTTTTAGCTCGTTACCAACGGCTGCGCGGCAATCCGGTTTATTTCCTCACGGGTGTGGATCAGCATGGCCAAAAAGTTGAGCAAACAGCCGCGAAGCAAGGTCAAACGCCTGCGGAGTATGTCGAGCACATCACCGCAGGTTTTCTCGCGCTGTGGGAAAAGACGGGCGTTCATTACGATGGCTGGGCTGCCACGACTGACCCTCGGCACAAGCGCTGCGTGCAAGAAATCCTCACCGACCTGAAGGACAAGGGCGAACTCTACAAGAAAGCCTACAGTGGCTTTTACTCCGTACGGCAGGAGCAATTTCTCACCGATCGCGATCGCGATGAGCAAGGCTACTTCGGCGCGGAATGGGGCGAAGTGGTGGAAATCCAAGAGGAGAATTGGTATTTCCGCTTAAGCGATCACACGGCGTGGTTGCAGGATTTTTTAGAAAAACATGACGCCATCCTGCCGACGTTCCGCAAGTCCGAACTGGTCAACGCGCTGGCTCGCAACACTGGCATCGACTTGTGCATTTCCCGTCCGAAGGAGCGCATGAGCTGGGGCATTGAGATTCCTTTTGATACCGACTACGTCACTTACGTTTGGTTTGATGCGCTCATCAACTACATCAGCTTCGCGGGCTACGGCGGCAAGGAAGCGAGCTTGCCGGATTTTTCCCGCACGTGGATCGATCCAGTTCATGTCATTGGCAAGGACATCATGGTGCCGGCGCACGGGATTTATTGGTTCTGCATGCTGCATGCGATGGGCTTTGGCGATGATGAAATGCCGCGCTTGCTCGTCCATGGCTGGTGGAACATCCGCGGCGAAAAAATGTCCAAGTCGCTTGGCAACATCGTCGATCCTAATGAACTCGCCGACCGCTTCGGTGTTGATGCCTTGCGCTACTATTTGTGCCGCGATATTACCATCGGGCGCGATAGCGACTTCGATGTCGAACGACTGGTGATGCTATTTAATACCGAACTTGCGAACGAACTCGGGAATTTGTGCAATCGTGCATTGAACATGAGCCAGCTCTTCACCGATGGCGTGCTGCACTGCTACCTGCCGCTCGAGCAAGAGGATCTTGATTTGCAACAATCCCTCGCCGATTCCCTGCAATCGTATCGCGAGGCGATGGACAGCTTCGATGTTTCCAAGGCTCTGGAAGCACTGAACAAACACGTGGTGCATTGCAATGTCTATGCCGAGCGCATGAAACCATGGGTCATGAACAAGAATCCGGAAAACAAAGAACGCGTCGCCACGGTGCTTTATCATCTGGCGGAAAGCGTGGCGCACTGCGCTGTTTTGCTTTCGCCAGTGCTGCCGGATGCCGCTGCGAAGCTCGCCGCGCAGATCGCTTTGCCGGGTCTGTTAGACAAAAAACATAGCGAACTCACCTGGGGGCTATTGCCCGAGGGACATCGCATAGAAAAACCAAGCCCGGTGTTTCCGCGCATTGTGATCGAGAAATGATACCACGCCATCGATGATGTGATTCACTTCACGATGACACCCCTGACCATGAAAAAATCTTTCAGCCTCATGCTTGCCTGGCGCTACCTGAATCCGCGCCGGGCATGGATTTCTTCGATCACGATGATTTCGGTGAGCGGCGTGCTGCTCGGCGTGCTAGTGTTAGTCGTGGTCATGGCGGTGTATGCGGGGATGGAGCAGGAGCAAAAGAAACGCCTGCTGGGATTTAGCCCACACATTCTTCTTCAGCAAGTCGGCTCTGGCGAGCAAACGGCTGCCATTCAAGGCTGGCCCGCTACCATCGACTCCCTAAAAAGCCTTCCTCATGTTGTTTCGGCCTATCCTCACATCGAGGATAATGCGGTAGTGGATTCCATGACCTTTCAGCGTCCCATCACCTACCAAGCCGTAGAGACGGAAGACGCAAAGCAAGTCGAGGGCATCACGAAAATTCTCGATCTGACCAATTTCCCCTCTTCCACTGCTGACATGGGACTTGATGCTAGGGTCGTGGTTTCTTCTCTCATTGCCGAGCAGTTTTCGTGGAGCATCGGCGATAAAATCAACCTCTACAGCACAAGGAACTTTGAGCAAGTATTCGATGCCTACAAAAGCACCGAGCAGCCCATCGTGCGTGAACGCTTTCCTAACGAGATTTCGGCCATTCGCGAACTCCTTGAAAAACAGTGGATCGAAGATGCGAACGGCTATTTGATGAAACGTGCAGGAATGAATGTGCTGAACGCGCTCTACGCCATCAGTTCTGCGGATTCTTTGCGCTCTTCTGAGGCATCCGCCATCAACAACGCATGGTTCGTAGTCGCGGAAGCGGAACATGATACCACCAACGACACCTTTCGTTTCGCCGCTGGCTCAAAGGAGCAGTTCACGCAAGCCTTGCGCCCGATCTTGGAAGATGAGCAAGACAAGCTTGATAGCGAGGCGTTGAAAGAACTCAAGGATGTCGTGCTGCCCCGCGAAGTTGAAATTGTTGGGGTTTTCCAATCGAGCATGATGCTTAAAATGCCAGATATCTTCATGCCTTTGTCGCTGGCGCAAGGTCTCTCGGGATTGGGCGATGGAGTGCAAGGAATCGCGCTAAAAGTCGAGGATCCGTATCGTTTGGCGAACGTTTTGCCATCGCTCATGGAAAACCTGCCACCTGGTTGGTATCTTAGCACTTGGGAAGAGCAATTTGAGTCGTTTTTTAACATCATCAACCAACAGCGAGTGATGATGTATTTTGTGTTATCGTTCATCATCTTGATTTCTTCCTTTTCCATGATGGCGGTGATGTTCACGGTGACAATCCAGAAGAAGCGAGAAATTGGCGTCATGAAAGCTCTCGGTGCTACTCCGGGGCAAATTCTCGGCGTTTTCGTCTATCAAGGAGCCATTCTTGGCGCTATCGGCTCTCTGCTAGGTGTCGTTTTCGGACTCGGTATTATTGCCATCCGAGGGAAACTCATTGGCAGTTTGCGCGTGTTTGGTTTTGATCCTTTTCCTGCCAAAATCTCGGGCTTCGACATACTCCCCGCAGTAGTCAACCCCAGTGAACTGCTGCTCATTTTTTCGATGGGCTTAGTCCTGTGCATTTTTGCCTCTTTCGTTCCCGCATGGTTTGCTGCACGTAGCGATGCCGCAAAATCCCTCCGCAATATCTAACATCATATCACCCTCATGCGCATCTGGCTTATCATCCACGGCGAAAAACAAGGCCCATTTCCCATTCACGACATCATCACCCGCATCTATCGCAGTGAACTCGATGCCGACACCCACGCATGGCACGAAGGCATGAGCGAATGGAAGCCACTCGGGGAAATCGAGAGCTTCCGTCATGAATTTGCCAAGATGGGGGAAATGGATGACGATGAGCGAGAAACGCCTCCTCCGCTGCCGCAGTCGATGCCTCATGAACTGCCAAAGGGAACACTTTTGCCGGGGATCTTGTGGCGACGTTGGACCGCGCGGATGCTGGATATGGTATTTTGGCATTCGTTCAGTTGTGGCTTTTGCGCCATGGTTGGCTGGCCGCTCAAGGAGTGGCTACTTTCGGAAATGTTTCTCGTCGTTGCGATGCCGCTATGGATTCCGCTAGAAGGATTGATGTTGCACTATCTGGGCGCAACTCCTGGCAAATTTCTGCTCGGCCTGCGCGTGACAACCAGTGACAACTCACGTCTACCTCTCGCAACAGCCACGATCCGCGCCCTGCGCTGCTTTTTCATGGGCATGGGCGCATTTTTTCCCATCGTGATGCCATTTTGCCACGCATTCTCGTGGTGGTTTGCCCGTCGCCAAGGCATGGCCATCTGGGATGCCCCGCAAAAACTGCAAGTCAGTTCTCAACTTTTCCCGTGGTGGCGTTGCGCAATCATGGCACTGGTGGGTCTTTTTCTCTGCAACCTCCTTTCTCTGCCCTCTGTGCCAGTGATGAAAGAGGTCATATCCATTCGCATGCCAAATCATCCGATCCTTAAATACATGGATCCTTGAGCCAATCTCGCGTTTGCATTTTCTCGATATGCTTCTACAATTCCCGACATCATGTTTCGCCTCGCCCTGAAAATGTTATTTGGTGACCCCACCAAGTACATGATGCTCGTATTCGGGGTTACCTTCGCGGCATTTCTCATGGTTCAGCAAAGCTCGGTGTTTTGTGGACTGATGCGTTGGACAACGGCGACGATCAAAAATGCGCCAGCGCCCATCTGGGTCGTCGAAACCGAGGTGCGCCAAGTGAATCAAACCATCGCTATGCGCGATACGGATCTTACCCGCGTTCGTAGTGTGGATGGCGTGGAGTGGGCTATGCCGCTCTATTCAGGTGTGCAAAATGTCCGCCTTGACGATGGTAGTCTCACAGTCGTTCAGTTGCTTGGTATCGATGCCACCACCTTTGCTGGTGCTCCGACGCGGATGATAGAGGGCGAAATTACCGCACTGCGTCAACCGAATGCAGTCATCGTCGATGACCTCGCCACGGTGCGACTGTCGCCAAATCCCAAGGTTCCGCTGACCATCGGCAGCACCTTTGAAATCAACGATCAGGAAGCGCGCATCGTCGGAATTTGCAAAGCCATGCGCTCATTCACAGGCGGGCCCTACATTTGGACAACGTATGAGCGGGCGATCAACTACGCGCCGCCGCAACGCAAAATGCTTTCCGCCGTGCTCGTACAAAACCAAGATGGCATCTCGCCGGACTCCGTCGCAGAACGCATCGAAGCGCAAACCGGCCTCAAAGCCTACGTCAACACTGGTTTCAAATCTTCTCCTCGCGATTTTAACACCGCCACCATTTTCTGGTATGTGAAAAATACCGGCATCCCGATTTCTTTCGGCACCACCGTCCTCGTCGGATTCATCGTCGGCGTCGCCATTTCCTGCCAGACGTTTTATCTTTTCGTGCTCGATAACCTGAAACACTACGGTGCCCTCAAAGCCATGGGCGCATCGAACCTCAAGCTCTGCAGCATGTTATTTTGTCAAGTTGGAGTCGTGGGATTTGTCGGCTACGGAATTGGCCTACTCCTCGCTTCTCAGTTCGGCGGCTTCGCTCTCTCAAACAAGCAACCACCCTTTTACATGCCAGATGTCATACCCCTCGCGGTTCTCGGCATCATTATTTTGATTTGTTTCCTCGCCGCCCTTCTCGGCATCATACGAGTCGCATTGCTTGATGCCGCCATCGTGTTCCGTGGTTGATTACCTATGTCTGAAGCATCCATCCAGATTACTGTCAAAGGCGTGCGCAAAAGCTTCGGCAAAGGCGCAGGACGCACCGAAGTGCTACGTGGCATTGATCTTCAGGCATATGATCAAGAAATCCTCATGCTCTTAGGACCTTCAGGCTGCGGGAAGACCACTCTGATCAGCATCATCGCCGGCACACTCAGTGCCGATGAAGGAGAAATTCAGGTGTTTGAAAATAGCTTTCACACCATGAGCAGTCGTGAAATCACCCGCTTTCGCGCTCGCAACATTGGCTTCATTTTCCAGCAATTCAACCTCATTCCTACCGTAACTTGCGAAGAAAATGTTTGCGTTCCGCTAATGATTCAGGGTCGTTCCATGAGCAAAGCCTTGCCCGCAGCACGTGAAATGCTCGATCGCGTTGGCCTCGCCGAACACCGGAAAAAACGCCCCAACCAACTCTCTGGCGGACAACAACAGCGCGTCGCCATCGCCCGTGCTCTCGTACATCGCCCTCGGCTCATCATTTGCGATGAACCCACCGCCGCGCTTGATGCCGAAAATGGCCTGCGCGTCATGGATCTTTTCCGCGACCTCGTGCGCGAACCAGGACGTTGTGCCATCGTTGTCACACACGATCACCGCATTCTCCATCACGCCGACCGGATTGCTACCATGAACGATGGCAGTGTCGTCAATTGCGTACCTTCCTCTCAGTTTGATTTTGATCACCATCGCTAACCAGATACTCCCATGAAATCCCTCAATATCGCTCGCATATTCAGCTTCATCCTACGCTACGGCAGCATCGCTTTTGCCATTTTTGGCATCATTGCCATCTACGATATCAGCACGCGCATCAAAGCCGACGAACCGACCATTCCCGCTGCTCCACCCGCCCCACCACCAGCACGTCCTCACAAATCGATGATCGCCGCCAATGGCATCGTTGAGGCCTACGGCGAAAACGTCACCATCGCAGCACCTGTTCCAGCACTCGTGACCGATGTCCCCATCAAGGTCGGGATGCAGGTGAAAAAAAATGATGTTCTCTTCCAACTCGATGCCCGCGAACTTCAATCCCAACTTCTTACTGCCGAAGCAAGCATCTCTGAGGCTCTCGCCAACATTGCAGTTTTCCAAGCCCAACTCGAACGCGCCAAGTCGCTATTTGATCGCCTCGAATCCGTAACCGACAAACGTGCCATCATCCAGCAAGACTGGCAACAACGCCGCGATGACTTAACCGTTGCAGAAGCACAACTGCTCGCCGCTAATGCCCAACAAGCCACAGCCAAAGCTCGCCTGCTCAGCACCAAACAACTTCTCGACCGTCTTACCGTGCGTGCCCCACGCGATGGCACCATCCTCCAACTTCAAATTCGTGCAGGCGAATGGGCTGGCACGGACCCAAAGAATCCCGCCCTCATCCTCGGGCGCACCGACCTTTTGCAGGCGCGTGTTGACATCGATGAACAAAACGCCTCGCGCCTCAAAAACCCTGGTAATGCCCTTGCCCACATCAAGGGCGACAGAGATCGCCCCATCAACCTAACGTACGAATACACCGAACCTTATGTCGTGCCGAAAGCTAGCCTCACTGGCGCCTCTACCGAACGTGTTGATACCCGCGTGCTACAAATCATTTTCTCCTTCACGCCACCAAATGACCAGAAAGTCTATGTCGGCCAGCAAATCGATGTCTTCATCGAAAATGGCTCGTGATACGGTCGAACCTAAGATTTTTTCAGCCAGCGCACTGAAACGATCAATGAAGGTGTTTATGTTTCGGGCAGACCTCGCTTCTTCTCGCAAGTCGGCCATCTGAGGGAAACTAGCGCCGGTGATCCTATCACCCTTTGATCCATTGACCATGTTGCGTGAAGATAGCCAAATCAGACACGCGATCACCCTTTCAATTCATCGCTGGTATCCTGCAACAACTTCTTTTCTTGCTTGGTGAGGGAGTGAATCCCTTCTCGACTGACTTTATCGAGAATACGATCCACCGCAGAGGATGAATGCAACGGAACTGTCGTCCGTGGGCGAATCTTCGGTGGTCTTTTCTCGAATGAAGGCTTTCGCGAGGAGCGCAGTTGAGGCGACCGATCAAAACCGATGTCATTCGCGAGATGCCACGGCAAAGAATATCCTTGTCGTTTCATCCACCACCAAACTGCAAACCACATCACTGCGTGGACCAATACATTCGGCCACATCCGCGTCGCTATGTGATGTATTACATCCGCTGCAATGAAAATAGCTCCATACCACTTGAGCGCGATACCGAAACAACTCGGCTGGTTTGGAGCGTGACACACATACGCAAGAAAGAAACCAAAGCTGACGATCTCACACCCCATCCACAAAGAGGCTCCTATCGGCATGCAGCACCACGCCAGCAATGGCGGCGCGAGCCACAAGAACAAAAGCAAAAGTAAAAAATCTCGGCGATCCATCAATTCTTCGAGCTTGTGGCCAAAGTAGCCTAGAAAAATCAATTGCACGATCCCGCGAAGATCAGGAATGACGACAAATGGATAGGATACCACGCGCCACCAAGAAACGGAAATGGGATCCGCCGTAGAAAAAGCCAAATCCGAACTCCAAAGTAAGGTGCCTCGCACCGCACACAGCAGCATCGATGCGGTAAGCAGCATCGTAAACAAAAGCGCATAGCCCACAGGATATTTCCCAAAGTGGAAAAATACTTTCGTGTCGCTACGGTTATTCGAAAAATCCATCTGCCCAACGATACGTCAACACTCCACGTTCTGCAACCGAGGATCACAAGAATGAAAAAAAAGCCTGCCTTTTTCTCATCCTTTGCCTTTCCCATTGACCAAATCCGCGAGATTCGCTACTTCTCTCACGTGCATCGCTAGCGCGGATGTTAAAACAGCAATAACGTGATCGATCATAGTGACATACACTTCGGCAATTTCGATGGATTTTCTTGGATTCGATGCAGTGGTAGAGGGAATTTTGAGGTAAGCGTTCCTCTCAAGCAATGTGCCGAGCACCTGCTGGGCAATGGTTGCCGCTGCCTAGTCATTGATCTTGAGGCTTGCACTGCCATGGACTCGACCTTCATGGGCACCCTTACAGGTTTTTCGCTTCGCCTCACCAAGCAAGCAGGCGGAGGCAGGCTTGAAATTGCCTCAGCAAACGAAAAAAACACCAATTCCTTGGAAGATCTCGGGCTAGATGCGTTGATGGAAATCAACCCTTCAAGCGCTCCATGGCAAAAAAATCTTGCCGAAATACGTTTGCAACTGCGCGCATGGGATGGAGGCGTTCGTCTCAGCATGGATCAGCGAGGCATCCAAGTTTTGGATGCGCACAAAAATCTGGCAGCGACAAGTGAATCCAATGCTCGAAAATTCGAAACCGTACTTGAAATTCTAGAAAAAGAAGTTCAACATCCTCCTACAAAACCCGAATCTTGAGAGTGCGTAGTTGCACCATCTCCCGCCCATGCCAACGCACGACATCATTCTCATCATTGTCCTTGTAGCCGCCTGCGGCATTGGTTTTTGGGGGATGCGCAACCTCAAAAAGGCCAAAAAGCTGGCAATACAAAACCGTGAAATTGCTGGCGAAGAAGATCGCGTTTTTGATTTCCTGCATACTTTAGGTGAATCGATCGAAAAAGAATCCTCTGCTAGCCGCTTGCAGCACGTCATCGTCAATGGAGTGGTTGATGTCGTGGGAGCGAAAGGCGGAGCGATCTATCTCACCAACGTCAATCGACAAGTATTGATACCCAAATACGTCAGCGAGAACTGCCCGCAACTCATTGGTGTCCCCTTGGAAATCATGAAACGCGCCCAAAAGGACGCACGCATTCTGGATAGCCACGTTCGTATTGCCAACCAAGGCATTGACGAAGGCTTGCTCGGTGCATGTCTGAGCAGTGGTTATCCGATTCATGTGCCCGATGTTAAATCTCACGCCAGCATGCGCGATTCCTTCGTCTCCTACGAATCGAATGTCGCAGCCATGGCAGCACCGCTTCGCCACGCAGGCAAAGACCTCGGAGTGCTCATCGTAGCCCGCGAACACAAACATGGCCTATTCACGGATCACGATTTTTCGGTATTTCGCTCCATCGCCGAACAATCCTCCTTTGCCCTAGGCAACTCCATGATTCACATTGAAGCGAACGAAAAACGCGCCTTGGAAAACGAACTGCGTAACGCGCGCGAAGTTCAACGAATTCTTCTTCCTCAATCGAATCCCAATATTCCCGGCTACGCGATCGCTGGAATCAATATCTCGGCTCGCCTCATCAGCGGCGATTATTATGATTTTATCAACCTAGGCAACCATCGTTGGGGCATCGTCATTGCCGATGTCTCAGGCAAAGGGGTTCCTGCGGGACTCTTGATGAGTATGTGTCGAAGTCTCGTTAGGGCTTACGCCTTCGATGAAACATCCCCCACGAAAGTTCTCGCCCACGTCAACCGCCAAATGTTTCCGGACATCCGCGAAGACATGTTTATTACGTTGACCTACATGATTCTCGATGAAGCTAGTGGCAAGCTGACCATGTCGCGCGCTGGCCACGATGCCGCATTGCTTTTCCAACGCGAAACTGGACAAATCACGCAACTCCGCTCGCCAGGGCTTGCCATAGGTATCGATGAAGGGCCTGTCTTCGAACGCAAAACCGTGGACATGGAAATCTTCCTCAAACCTGGCGATTGTTTGCTTTTGCATACCGATGGACTAAAGGAAGCTGTGAACAGCGACGATGACGACTATGGTATGGATCGCCTCAAAGAATGCTTCCTCCAAGGAGCTACCAAAGGTGCCGCAAGCATTCTGACGGACATGCAAAATAGCCACAAAGATTTCACTGGCAGTGCTCGCCAAAAGGATGACATTACTCTCGTCGTTCTTGAAAAACTTTAAACAGCAGCCTTGCTTCCAAAAACTATGCAGTCACCCACGCATCGTATTACTGTCGTCATCGTAGCAGGCTTTCTTGGTAGCGGGAAAACCACACTCATCCGCGATCTACTCCCACAACTCGGTGCCGATCAACTTAAGCCCTACGTCATTCTCAATGACTTTGCCAATGCAGCTATCGATGCCCACTCTCTCAAGGGACTTGGAGCTGAAATCAAAGCTCTCGCAGCAGGCTGCGTGTGCTGTGACGATGCCGATGGACTTGTTCGCGCCATTCTAGCGATCCCCACCACGCAACCCGTTTTGCTCTTGATTGAGGCAAATGGCACTACAGATCCTTATCGGCTCATCGAAACCATCTCCCTCACGCCATCACTACGCGAAGTCATTGGTACCGTCGTGCAAGTTACCGTCATCAACGAAGCTCGTTGGGGCAAGCGCTGGCTACCCGGGGATCGCCAAACCGAACGCGCTCAAGCTCGCACCGCAAGCGCGATTCTTACCAGTCGCGGTGCAAATGCCTCTGCAAAACAACGCCAGAATGTGTTGAAGGATCTTGGCACCCTCAATCCTCATGCCCCTATCCTCACGATGCATGAGTTCTTGGATCTACTTCTTCAAGGAACCATCGCCCAGAACCTACCACTCCCCGAAATCTCGCAACCAATTCCTCATCGGCATCTTCACGCTGCCATACAAATCGATCTGCCGATGATGAGTGAAGAGCGACTGCGCCACTGGTTGATATCTTTACCCCGTGAAATCCTACGAGTGAAAGGTCTCGCCCAAATCTCAGAGAAAGAAATGGCGTATTTTCATCGAACTGATGACGCCCTAGAATCACCTCGTATTGTGAAAACAGCATACCAAGAAAGTATCGCTCCCGCCGCAGTTCTGATCGGCCCTGGCATCCAAGAAGCAAAGATCCGCGAAACCCTCTACAATCCATGTTCCCCGGGCTCTCCTCTATTTTCTCTATAACCGCAATGGGAAGAAATCACCCTCACATACTGCTCACTTGTCTAGGCTTCCACGCCCCGTAAATCATCCCGACACCACCAAGGAAAAACAAGCCTGGAAACCATAGCGAATAGCCTGCTGCGCGAGAGTCCAACTTCAATAACGACAAGGTCGGATCAGCAGGGCTTACCCAGCAAGTTACCACCTGCCCGACGACGAAATCCTTGGCGATATACGCGGCCTCTTGTTGATTTTTGAATCGTGGGCTACCCCGCAGGCCAAGTCTTTCACTCTCGCGATCCACGTCCGCAACTCGGTATCGATACAACACATGCGGCTCGTAGGAAGGCGGCATGCCTTCGGCCCAATCGATGCGTCGGACGCTCGATTCGAGTATCAACGCGGAATGTTGCGGCCATTGAGTCATCGCGCGAGAACGCAGGTAGCTGCGGGTCATGAGCCAGAGAAACAGCCCCGATACCACGCAGAGCGAAAGCCCGATCCCCGTCAAAAAAAGACTACCTTTGGTGTTTTGTGATTTCACAGCAGATTCATCAGCCAATCGACCACTCTTTGCAACCGTAAAGGTTTGCCAACTGTCGATTCGTTGCTACGTTTCGCGTGAGCCAATCGCGTATGCCAACCACCGCCATCATTGTCGCAGCAGGAACATCCCAACGTATGGGATTTGACAAACTTACCGCAGACTTGTGCGGCAAGCCCGTACTTCAGCATTCGGTAGAAGCTTTTTTGCAATGTCCGTTGATTGATCACATCATCGTAGTCACCACGGAGGAACGATTTGCCTTACTTGAATCTGTGATTTTCGGCAGAGAAGTTCATCGAGTCGATGGCGGCAGCAATCGACAAAACTCCGTCGAAGCGGGTATTCTTGCCTTGCCCCAAGACACCACATTGGTGGCAATCCACGATGGTGCACGACCGATGATACGCGTGGAGGATATCACAAAATGCATCGTAGCCGCAAAGCAATACGGTGGGGCTACGCTAGCACGTGAAGTCACGGAAACACTCAAGAGAGCCGACAATGAAGGCTTCACCCGAAATGCGGTAGAACGTAAGGATCTATGGTTCATGGAAACTCCCCAATGTTTTCGCGCCAACCTCCTACGGCGCGCCTACGCGAATGTCAAAGATCGCAGAATGACGGTAACTGACGAAGTTTCGGCATTGGAAAGCATCGGAGTGGCGACAAAAATCATTGCATCTTCCCGCCCGAACATTAAAGTAACCCTCCCGGGCGATATTCCTATCGTCGCCCAGATGATGTTCGAATGAAACGCTACGGATCTCCTTACAGCCCTTATGCTTGGCAAACCATGCCCAACGGCATGCGACTTGCCACAGCAAGTCTCGAACACTCGGAGTGCGCCTCAATGGCAATTTACCTCCCTGTAGGATCGCGCCATGATCCCCCGAAGCTCGCGGGCTTGGCGCATTTCATGGAGCACATGGCTTTCAAGGGCACTGCTCGCCGCAATGCCCGCCAACTCTCTCTGGATCTAGAAAATACTGGCGCTCAGGCCAACGCCTGCACCACAGAAGATCACACGGTCTATGATGCCCGTGGTATAGCGGCTTGCCTGCCTTCCATTGCAGAAATTCTCTCGGACATGATGTGGAATTCGTCTTTGCCACCGCGTGAAATCGCGTTAGAGCGTGATGTGATTCGCGAGGAAATCACCATGTATGAAGAGAATCCTGGCGACCACATTGGTGACATGATTTCCGCCGCATTATGGTCTCCCGATCCACTTGGCCAACGCATCACCGGCACACACAAGACGCTCTCCGCCATCACTCGCAGCGATTTATTTACATTCTGCCAAGATCACCATTTCTCGAATTCCGTCGTCATCGCAGCGGCTGGTCCCTATTCTGCTGGAGAATTTGCCGAAATCATCCAACCCCATCTTCCTCCAATCACGCATGCTCCAACGATCGCAACGAGCAGCTATCAAGGTCCCTCGTCCGCGCGTACTCCCTTGATTGAACATCGCGACACGGAACAACTGCAACTCGCCCTGGCCTGGCAAACCGCGGGACGACATCACCCAAGCAGACACGCGCTGCGCCTGCTTTCTTTAGTACTCGGGGAAAGCTCGAGTTCACGGTTATTTCAAGTGCTGCGGGAGCAGCGAGGACTATGCTATAACGTAGGATCAGACGTAGCCTTGTTCTCGGATGTGGGAAGTTTGGAAATTTGTGCAGGTTTGGACCCCGAGGGCCGCGAAGAAGCACTTGGCGTGATTCAGAAAGAAATCCATCAACTCGTCAGCCAAGGGCCGACGCATGAGGAGCTCGAACGTGCAAAGCGCATCGCACTCACCACCCACAAAATCGCCCTAGAGTCCACCTCCGCGCAGATGTTTTGGGTAGCCGAATCCGTGCTTTTTGAAGGCCGCGTGGTCACCCCAGAAGAAGAACTTGCCAAGTTGGAACCCATCACGCCAGAAGACGTCCGCGCCGTCGCGCAGGAAGTATTTCATCGAAAAAATCTCGCCCATGCCGAAATTCGAGCGCTGTAAGTTTTTTTGAAGTTTCGTTTCAGGCTTCGGGGCATAACAGCGCCGTCAGCATCGCAAAAAAACAAAGTCCTTGCTTGGCGAATCGCTACGCCTTCTGCTAAAAAAAGCGCGGATGGATATCGTAGTGACAATTGC
Source organism: Verrucomicrobiaceae bacterium (assembly GCA_027487435.1). Lineage (GTDB taxonomy): Bacteria > Verrucomicrobiota > Verrucomicrobiia > Verrucomicrobiales > Akkermansiaceae > UBA956. The sequence goes on from JAIYDP010000162.1 coordinate 20,036, forward strand.
AGAAGATCGCGCCCCAACACCTTTGAAAAAGGTAATTACGGCGATACGTGCTCAGGATTTTAACGTCAAGCATGACCATAAGAATTGGGGGGATTGGCTGCGCATTGAGGGCTGTGAAACCGTGATCAGCATCGAGTGCTTTGATGGCTTGACCAGTTCTGCGACCATCGAACATTGTGAAGAAGACTCAGAGGAATTGCTGCCCGCACTCCTAAAGGCCTTTGATCGCCTAGGCTGGGTGGGTGTCGATGAAGATGGCCCTTACCCGTTGGTGTAAACCACGAAACCTCGTCGTCATTGACAGAGAGTGTTATGTCGTATGAGTAAAAAAGCTAGCCAAGCTGCCCCTGAAGATCTTCCCCAAAAGGAAGAGCGATCACCTGCGCCAAGGAAGAAGAAAAAAGCGAAAAAAGAGCCAAAAACTCCTGCCGCTGCACGAGCACCGCGAACCCCTCGATCAACGCGCAAAGCAAAGGAATCTGTGGACGAAAAACCACTCCGCAGCCGTTGGAAATGGATCCTGGCCCTCAGCATCCTCCTTGTTATCCCGCTTGGCATTGCTTATTTCAAACGCAATGAAATTCATCGCTATCTCTTTGAACGGCGAGGAATGATTCCCGGCATAAAAGTGACACCTGGGCCAGTGCCTGATGCGCCACGCTGGAATCAATTGTGCAAGGAATTGCAAGCATTACGCTTGGTCCATGCTGAGCGCTATCGCAAGGCCGGGACTGCTGCTGCTAAAAAAGCGGTTATCGTCGATGCTCGCAAGCTGCTAGAATACAATTTGCCTGAACTGATGCTTTGCTGGTTAGGCACTCCCTGGGATTTCAACGGCACAGCAAAAGAACCCGGAGGCGGGAAGATTGCTTGTGGATATTTCATCAGCACCATTATGGAAGGCGCGGGATTTCATGTTCAAAGGATCTCCTTAGCGCAGCAGGCATCGCAGAACATTCTTCGAACATTTTTGCCAGAAAACGAACTACAAGTCCGTGCAAGTGCCTATAAAACGTACCGCGAAGAGATCTCGCGAAATCGCCCTGGCATTTACATCGTTGGCCTAGATACCCACGTGGGTTTCATCGTAGTGCCAGAAAACAAGGGCCATGACTTTCGCTTTATTCATGCATCTGGATCGCAACCTTGGTGCGTGGTTCAAGAAGATGCGGATCAAGCCAAGGCGCTGCAAATTTCGAAGTATCGAGTCCATGGCAACATTACCGCCAGTGATGCAGTGATTCGCGCGTGGTTAGAAGGCACGAAATTTCCCACTCATCGCTAGAGAATCAAAAATCACCGAGTGGATAAAAAAATCACCGAGTGATTGGCTTGTGGAAGCCGGTTTCACTCGGTGAATCTAGAATCGACTTGCCCCGTAAAGAGGCATTGAGGCATTAGCCGCCAGCGAGCAGCTTCATCGCTTCAGCTGCGCGATTGGAGTAACCCCATTCGTTGTCATACCATGAGCCAACTTTGACCATGTTGCCGCCGATGACGAGAGTCAGTTCGGAGTCAAAAACGGAGCTGTGTGGATTCGATACAATGTCGGTAAGTACGATTGGCTCATCGGTATATTCGAGCACGCCTTTCATTGGGCCATCGGCAGCGGCTTTGAATGCTGCGTTAATTTCCGCTACGGTGGCAGGAGCTTTGAGCTCGGCAACAAAGTCGGTGAAAGAACCCGTAGGTGTAGGTACGCGGAATGCTCCACCGTTGAGCTTGCCTTTGAGCTCAGGAATGACTTCGCCAATCGCACGCGCAGCACCCGTGGAGGATGGAACGATGTTCACCGCAGCCGCACGACCACGACGAAGATCCGAGTGAGGAAGGTCGAGGATGTTTTGGTCGTTGGTGTAGGAGTGAATGGTGCTCATCATGCCACGCTCGATGCCCCATGTATCGTTTAACACTTTAACAAGCGGTGCCAAACAGTTGGTGGTGCAAGATGCGTTGGAAACGATGTGGTGAATGCTGGCATCGTATTTCTCATGGTTGATGCCAATGCAGATGGTGATATCAGGATCCGGAGAAGGAGCTGAGATAAGGACTTTTTTGCAGCCTGCTTCGATGTGAAGATTGGCTTTCGCACGAGCGGTGAAGAAACCAGTGGACTCGAGGACGACATCGACACCGAGCTCTTTCCATGGCAATTTCGAAGGATCACGCTCTGCAAGCGCATGGATTTTGTGACCGCGCACAGTGATGAATTTTTCATCATAGGTGACTTCGCCGTCGAATTTCCCTTGTGTGGAGTCGTATTTCAAGAGGTGAGCGAGAGTGTGATTGTCGGTAAGGTCATTGATGGCAACGACTTTTTGAAGTTCCGCATCACCCATTTTTGCGAGGGCACGAAGTACATTGCGACCGATGCGGCCGAATCCGTTAATGGCGTATTTTGACATAGTTTTCAATTCTTACGATGTTCTGCGGGCTACGCCTAGAGCGCGCCGCGTGGCGCCGCTAGCATACGAAGAATAGAGATAGAGTCAACCAACGATATTGTCAAAATTTTAGGCGGCGATCAGCCTCTCATGGGTTTTCGAATTGACAGCACAGCTCTGCTCTTGGACATTTGCCCACCATGCACGATGCACGTATTGATCAGCTCGCTCGCCAACTCGTTCGCTATTCTTGTTCCCTGAAAAAAGGCGAAAATATTCTCATCGATTTGCACGATGTCCCAGAAAGCATTGGCATCGCCCTCCTCCGAGAAGTGCGTAGTGTTGGTGGCAATCCCATCATCCGCCTGCACAATAGTCGCATCGTTCGCGAAATGCTCTATGGGGCTACCGAGTCACAATACGCGTTGATGGCCAAACACATGCTTGCAGAAATGCAGGACATGCATGCCTACATCGCCATTCGTGGCACGCTCAACATCGCAGAAACCAGCGATGTTCCTGCGAAAAGAATGGCTCTCGCCATGAGCAAACTTCGCCCCGTTACCGATCATCGCGTCAAAAAATCGAAATGGTGCGTTTTGCGCTGGCCTTCGCCCTCCATGGCTCAACAAGCAGGCATGAGCACCGAGGCTTTTGAGGATTTCTACTTCGATTGCTGCTTGCTTGATTACAAAGCGCTCAAGCCAGCGATGCAATCGCTGCAAAAGCTTATGAACAAAACCGACCAAGTCCACATCAAAGGCCCTGGCACGGATTTGCGGTTCTCCATCAAAAACATCAACGCTCTCGTCAGTTGTGGCGAGCGAAACATCCCCGATGGTGAAGTTTTTACATCGCCTGTCCGCGATAGTGTCGATGGGGTCATTCGCTACAATGCACCCAGCATCTACCAAGGCATTCCTTTCGACAACGTCGAACTCACCTTCGAGAAAGGCAAAATCATCAAAGCCACTTGCGATGGCAAAAATGCTGAGCTCAGCAAAATTCTCGATGCTGACGAAGGAGCCCGCTACGTTGGTGAATTCGCCCTCGGTGTTCACCCGAAGATTCGCCATGCCATGCGCGACATTCTTTTCGATGAAAAAATTTCTGGTTCCTTCCACTTCACCCCTGGCCAAGCGTATGAAGAAGCCGACAACGGCAACCGCTCGCAAGTCCATTGGGATTTGGTATCCATCCAACGCAAAGACTACGGCGGTGGCGAAATTTGGTTTGATGGCAAACTCATCCGCAAAGACGGCCTATTCTTGCCACCTACTCTGGCCGCACTCAACGGATGACCATTCGTCTCATTCTCTGCATCCTGCTTTTTGCCCACTGCCATGCGCAAGTTTTCCGCGCATCTCAGGAGGTTCCGGCTGCCATACCCCGCGAATTCCGTGGAGCATGGTGTGCGATTGTTTATCATATCGACTGGCCAAGCCGAGCCGGCCTCGATGCAACTTCACAAAAAGCCGAACTGACGGCCATCCTCGATCGCATGCAGTCGCTTCACATGAATGCCTTGATTTTTCAAGTTCGTCCCGAATGCGATGCCGCATACGCCTCTGCCACTGAACCTTGGTCGGCATGGATCAGTGGGAAAATGAACCAAAAACCTAGCTATGATCCCCTCGCCTTCTGCATTCAAGAAGCGCACCAACGCGGCATCGAAGTCCACGCATGGTTCAATCCTTTTCGCGCGCTAGCCAACGCGGAAAAACCTGTTTCTATCAATCATGTTTCCCAAGCACAGCCCGAACTCGTAAAACGCTATGCCGATGGATTGTGGTGCGATCCCGCCCACCCTGGCAGCCAGAAGCGAGCTTTAGCCGCGATGCAGGATGTGGCTCGTCGTTACGATGTCGATGGCATTCATATCGATGATTATTTTTACCCTTATCCGAAAAACGGACTGACCTTTCCCGATGGAAAATCCCCTGCGCAGCGTCGTGCGATCGTCGATGCCTTCGTCGCGGAAATGTATCGATCCCTCAAGCAAATCAAACCATGGCTACGCATCGGAATTAGTCCCTTTGGAATATGGAAACCAGGCGTTCCCGAAGGCACTACGGCGCAGCTTAATGCCTACGATGACCTCGCCTGCGATGCCCGAAAATGGCTCGCGAATGGCCAGTGCGACTACCTTGCCCCGCAGCTCTACTGGCGCATCGAGGGCCCGCAATCCTACTCCCTGCTGCTCCCATGGTGGCGCGCTCAAGGCACTCGCCCCGTATGGCCAGGCATCGCGACATCCCGCATCAAAAGCCCCGAGGATTCATCGCGCTCTACCAAGGAAATCCTCCAACAAGTCCAGCTCAGCCGCACCAATCCAAGCACCTATCATGGCCACTTGCACTGGAGCGTGAAAGCGCTCATGCAAGACCGCGACGGCATCGCCACACGCCTCGCCACACTCTACCCCACTCCCGCCCTAGTTCCTCCCATGCCATGGAGCAGCAAAACTCAACCACAACCGCTGGTTGCTTTTGCTCAACGCTCCAACGGCAAGATTCACTTACGCTGGAATAAGCCCGATGCAACCATCAAGAAAATCGTCTGCCAAATGAAAATCAAAGGCACATGGCGCACCGTGAAAATTCTCCATGCCGGCATCACCAGCATCGTAATGACCGATGCAGAAGCCATAGCCATCACTGCCGTTAACCGCTTTGGTAATGCCAGCCGCGCCACCACCTTACAACCATAAACCATCGACTTCTCCACCTCTATGAAACTCCACGAACTCGCCCGCGAACACAACCTGCTTTGCACCTCCGCCGCGATTCTCGGCTGGGATCAAGAAACCTACATGCCCGAGCATGCAGCGGCCTATCGGGCAGACCAAGTTGCCCTCCTTAGTTCACGCGCCCACGAACTCGCCACCTCACCCGCATGGGCCGCTGCGCTCGATGAAGCAGATTCCGCAGCCTCCTCCCCCACTGCTCTTGCCGAACTCCATGAAATGCGCCGCCGCTTCGATCTTTCGACCAAGCTGCCCGCTTCTTTGGTTGCCGAGGAAACGCACACCAGCACCCTCGCCAAGCACGCATGGCAACAGGCGCGCCAACACAATGATTTCCCACGTTTCGCTCCGCACCTCACGGCCCTCGTCGAAATCTCCCGAAAAAAAGCCGAACTCTGGGGCTACCCAGAGGAACCTTATGATGCCCTGCTCTCCTCCTGCGAACGCGGTGCTACCACCGCAGGCATCGGGCGCTTGTTCGATTCCTTATCTGACCCGATCGCCACCATCGCCAAGCAGGCCGTGACCCACTCTCGCCACCACCGCGTCCCCCTGCCCGCTGGCCCTTACCCGATCTCCGTTCAACAAACTCTCAATGAAGAAATCGCCGCCTCCATCGGCTTCGATTTTCTCGCGGGCCGCATCGATACCACAGCGCACCCCTTTTGCACCAGCCTCGGCCCTAGCGACATCCGCCTCACCACTCGCTACGATGAAAACGACTTCACCTCCTCGCTTTTCGGCATCCTCCACGAAGCGGGCCACGGCCTTTACGAACAAGGTCTCCCTAGCGGTCACCCGGGAATGCCAGCAAGCGATGCGGTATCGCTCGGCATTCACGAATCCCAATCGCGTCTGTGGGAAAACAGCATTGGCCGCTCCCGTGCCTTCTGGGAAAAATGGTATGCCCGCGCCCAAGAACTTTTCCCCCAGCTTCGTCAACACCCCCTCCCCGACTTCCTCACCCACCTGCATCGCGCCGAATACGACTTGATTCGCGTCGAGTCGGACGAAGCCACCTACGACCTCCATATTCTCTTGCGCTTCGACATTGAGCGTCGCCTCTTCCGCAAGGAGTTGTGCGTAGCCGATCTACCACAAGCATGGAACGACACCTTTGAGCGATATTTCGGCATGACACCCCCGACCGATAGTAGCGGCTGCTTGCAAGACATTCATTGGTCGCTAGGCTCCTTCGGCTATTTCCCCACCTATACCCTCGGCAATCTTAACGCTGCTCAGCTCATGCGCGCCTTCACCTCCACCCCCGCCCACCGCGCTGCGCTCGATAACGCAAACTACACCCCTCTGCTCACCTGGTTGCGAGAAAACATCCATCGCCATGGAGCCATCCACGATCCCGCAAGCTTGATCGAGCAAGCCACAGGCACGAGTCCCGACTTCCAGCATCACCTCGACAATCTGCGCTCGCGCTATACGCCAGCATAAATGCCGATTTCCCCCGGCAAAGCCGCAATCTCAAGCCTGCCATTTGATCGGGAAATCAAACGTTGCTACGGGGCGGATATTCCATGTTCTACTAGCGCGTTGTACGAATTTGGACGCAACCCAAACCCTTAGCGGGTGAAAATCTCTACCTATCGTATTTTCGTTCCCTAGCGTACTTCGATCAGCTTAAACCCTAGATTTGAAAGATGACGCGCCATTTGCGGCGATCATTTTCCGTATAAGGCATTTCAGACCCCAAGTTGCATGATTTTTTGTCGGACAACGATCAAGCAAAAGTTCATCACAATTTTTTGTAACTAAAGCTATGTCGTTTGATCAATTTACTTAATCGGTTCACATAAAAAGTAGCTAGGTTCATCAGCCGATCAACATAGATTAACAACCGACATGCTGCGTATGCCAAAATACAGACTTAGTTTGTCAAAATATAAACTTAGGACGCAAAAATATGAACTTAGGACGCCAACCGATGCAATTTTGTTGCAAGAATATGAACATTTTACATGCACCGATGACATTTTACCATGCAAAAATCGTAATTCCGCCCGAATACCTTAAAGGTGCAAGCCTCCCCCTGCTGGAATATTGGTAAATCATGGGATTCCGTTTCGGGTGGTCTCGTCCTGCTCCCCACCAGCTAAAAGCCACGATCCCCCCGAGATGTTGATTTTCCCTCCGTTTTTAGGGGAACGACAGCCCTTCGGGCGGAAATCAAGGCTCCATCGCCCTGCTACGCAAAAGCGAGGCTCATCTGTGGAATCGGACGATTTCTTTATCGGGAGGATTACCTAAGGCACTACGCTGAGATTTCGTCGGAGCTGTGAAGGAACAATTGCTCAAGTTGGGGCAGATCAGAGGCGGAGGTGGCGACTTGACGCGATACAATGCGGTTGTTGCGGAAGAGAAAAGCTCCGGGCATTTGCAGACCATCGCCGGAGATTTGGCCGACACCACACCCGCGAACGATGGCCATGAAGCCTTTGTATAAGACGCGGGGGCCAAAGAGATCCAAAAAGCCTGCTTTGCCAAGGCCGAAAGCGCGATAAAGCTCGCACCAAGGATCGGCGATGCGGGCAACATCCGTGGAGTCATCGATAAAACGACGCTCTTCGCCGCGTTCGAGCATGTGGATGAGGACAAGTTTGGCGCCGCGTTGGCGTGCTTGGTGTTCAAGTTGTTCGAGCGAGCGGAGGAGTTGTCGGGTAAAGGTACAGCCGAAATGTCGCAGGAAAACCAGCACGAGAAGTTGTTCGCGGGCTGCATCTTCTAGCGTGGTGCCGTCTTGCAATTTGTAGCTGGCTGCGGCTTGCTCGATGGTGAGAGGCAGATAATTTCGGGGAGGTCGGCCCATTTTGAGCTGCACAGCTTGCCAGAGAATCATCATCAGCGGGATGAGCCAAATGCAGTCGTCAAGCAATGCAAACCAAAGATACGAATCCGGCAAATCCTTGGTTATGCCTGTGTAGAGAGTGAACAAGCAGACGATGAGGACTTTCCCGGTGCATAGAGCGACGATGCGCCAGTGATTGATGGGATCGCGAGCAGCAAGCAAAAAGGCGATGCCGAAGACGAGGTAAAAGATGCCAATCGCATGAAGAAGAATGCATTCCTGACCTGCGCGAAAGCCGAAGTGAAGCATGGTAGCTTCGGTCTGCGTAAGGGCTAAAATGCCAGCGCCACTGTAATAGCAAGCTGCTAGTACTAAAACGAACGTCATCCACCGCGGAGTGCGGCATTTTCCTTGGTCACAGCGAAACATTCGCGGGAACGTAGTGCCATTTCATTCAAGCGCAAGGGGCTGGGAGAGGATTTTTTTCCTGAACTTCTCCAAGGGAGAATCGGGAGTTGCGCTTGCGGGGTGATGTGATTGAATCTTCCACAGATGCGCGCACTTGGAATTGTTCTGGACTCGGTTGGTTGTGGCAATGCTGCCGATGCGGCGATGTATGGCGATCTCGGAGCTGATACTTTAGGGAAATTGATGGCACGAGAGGGCTTGCGATTGCCGCATTTGGCGAGTCTTGGGCTCTACGATGTTCTGCGCCAATGGAATGATGCGATACCACCGTCTCCTGATATTTTGCCAGGAGCAGCCGCCAGCTATATGGCGGAAGCATCGGCAGGAAAAGACACGACGACCGGTCATTGGGAGATTGCTGGGCTGATCACGAGTGAACCATTTGCAACATTTTCTACGTTCCCATCTGAGCTAGTTGCGGAGATCGAGCAGCGAGCGAAGGTGCGTTTCATGGGCAATGTGATCGCTTCGGGCACAGAGGTGATTGAGCGATTTGGCGCGCAGCATATCACCGAGGGCACGACGATTCTCTACACCAGCGTGGATTCGGTG
>JAIYDP010000194.1 GCA_027487435.1 Verrucomicrobiaceae bacterium
AACTTTGGATTGGTGACATCAACTGCGGATTCTAGGTTTAAAGAAGATACACAGAGCCGTCCTACCCCATGCCATGCAAAGTGACTGCCTCATTGCGGAAAAGTCCTGCCCAATTTTTATTTTTTGCATCCAAAAAAAAGTTTTCAACGAAGATGAAGTTGAAGAACCTTTTCCAATCAGTGAATTTCAGTGCTACATCTGTCCAACCCTTTGCCGATCATGCGGCGGAAGACCGTGATTGTGAGCCCATTCGTTTGCGGCCCCGTTGGCTCATGAGCTTGGCTCAGCGAAAAATGCAGCACTTGTCAGTTGACAGGAATCTTCGTGAGGCTAATACTAACGCACCTGTTTTGACGCAACGCACCGCAACATCGCAAGTTCATCATTCGCTACTCGTTCGGGTGGCTCAAAATGATGTTGGAGCCATGGAGCAATGCATTCAGGAATTCGGTGGTCTCGTGTGGAATTTGGTGAAACGCCGCGTTGCCTCTCACTCAGTTGCAGAGGATTTGGTGCAAGAAATTTTCACCGAAATTTGGAAATGTGCTTCACGCTTCGATCCTGCCGAAGGAACAGAAACAACATTTGTCGGAATGATTGCTCGGCGCCGTGTGATCGATTGGACGCGCAAGCAGTCACGCAGCCCAGAACTGGTGGGTTTGCCTGACAATCTCGATGAACTTACGCCCGCCATCGAGAAGGAATCGATTGCCACCCCTGACCACGAAGAAATTGCTGCGTTGGTCAAAACTCTGCCCACGGAGACGCAACGTGTGTTTCGATTGCATTTTGAACGTGGCCTCACACAACAAGAAATCGCCGACTACACCGAGATTCCACTGGGTTCGGTAAAATCTCTTTTGCGACGTGGACTATTGGAAATTCGCTCGCTTTTGTTACGTAATCCTAACAATCCTTCCTCTCATTCGGATGCCCTGTGATGAAACCTTTTCCTGAACATACCTCCTTAGATGAACTGCAAGCAGGTCTCGCACTAGCGGATCTTAGCGCGCAGGAGCTGGAGATGTGGCGTGATCTAGCCGATGCGGAGGGCATTGCAGCAGACGCGCAATTGGAATGGATCGCTCTTCAACTTGAGATCGATGCCGCGTTGTTAGAGCCTGAATTGATTCCTGACTCACTCGTGGCTACCCTCAACGCCCAGGCGCGAGCCTATGCGGCACCTGCTGCTGTAGCGGAACTAGTAGAGTTGAAAACTCCTGCCTCATCGCGAAACAACCCATGGTGGGGCTGGGCCGTCGCAGCTGGTCTTGCGATCTTACTCGTGGTTCAATCGAATAAGCCAGACAGCAAAAAACCAATTCCGTTAGACTTAGCAAAAACGGTTTTCATACAAGAAACGCCTGACCTATTGCGCTTGCCATTCGGTGGAACCACGGGCGATTACGCGAGTACGCAAGGAGAAGTGCTGTGGAGTGATCTAAAGCAACAAGGTTACTTGGTGCTCGCTGGTTTGCCCGCAAACGATGCAAAGCGTTCCCAATACCAGCTCTGGATTCTGGATCCCACACGCGACGAATTCCCTGTCGATGGTGGTGTCTTTGATGTGACTGCGCAGGGCCAACCTGTGGTGATCGAAATCAAAGCAAAGCTCACCATTAGTAACCCAAAGGCATTTGTTATTACCGAAGAACAAGTCGGCGGTGTTGTTCGCTCTAAGCAAGAAAAAGTTGCAGCTATTGCGAAAAAATAATTACGGATTTTCCTTCAAGCCGAAATCCGAAGTAGAGGGCTGCACTACCTCAATTGGATAAACATGAAATCCGAAGCTGTTTGATTGCGGAGCTGTGGGTCAACACCCTGACCCTCGCGACAGCCATGATGTCTGCCTGCCAAAATACCACGGCCATTGGTGTGGGGGTTTCTCTAACAAAAACCAGAGGCGTTCGTTGGCGAAAGGTGTGGAAAAAAGAAAATGAGATTCTTTTTTGCATCCAAGTTTCTGATGTCAGCGAAAGCATAGATGTAGCCTGCAACTGGGCACAATCAAACTAACAAAACAAACTAACTAAAATGACATCAATGAAAACACTCGTTACATCAATCGTTGGATTCTTCGCCATGGTAAGCATCGCGACAGCGGAAGACAAAGCTGCAAAAACAGACATCGTCGATACCGCCGTAGCTGCGGGGAGTTTTAAAACTCTTGTTGCTGCTGTGAAAGCTGCTGGCTTAGTCGATGCACTCAAAGGTGAAGGCCCACTTACCGTATTTGCGCCCACTGATGAAGCCTTTGCCAAACTTCCTTCTGGCACGGTAGAAACCTTGCTCAAGCCGGAAAACAAGCAAAAGCTGGTCGACATTCTGACGTATCATGTGGTTAGCGGAAACGTGCCATCGAAAACCGCCATCACACTCGACAAAGCCACAGCACTGAGCAAAAAAGAGATCAAACTCGCCGTCAAAGATGGCAGCCTCACTCTTAACGGCTCCGCGAAAGTGACCAAAGCCGATATAGAATGCAGCAACGGCGTGATTCACGTCATCGATGCCGTGATCTTGCCACCAACCGAATAAGCACTTATTGCAAATTGTTTCGATTACGTCGCATCGGAAGGTGCGACGTTTTTTTATGATAAACCCGAGATCCGAAGGATGACGCCGGCATGATATAATGCGCAAGGCATTTCAGACCTTGGGGACAGCATCGTTGGCTGCAGCCCACTGCGGCCATGAAACGCCTTGCATATCAAAGCCTGGCAGCGACTTTCTGGCGCAGTCCTTCGGATCTCGGGATAAAAAATTGGCAATCCTCATGCAGTAATGTCGTAGTGCTGCGAAAAAAAGCTTATGGCGGATTTTTCTCTTGTCGAAATCTCTTGAGCCGTGTAATTTCTCCCGCCGGCGTAATAAGCACAGCTTATGCGCGACGCAATAGCCCCGTGGTGTAACGGTAGCACTACAGATTTTGATTCTGTCTGTTTAGGTTCGAATCCTGGCGGGGCTACTTTTTTGATGGAAATCTGCAGCTTTTTCCCGTAAGAATGCCCTTACTTTTCCTGTATAAGGATTTTACATGATTATGAAGGCACCTTTCTATTTTGGAATTTTTTCGTTTTGCGTCAGCTTGTCTCACAGTGCTCAGTGGTTTGAGAAGATGAAGCTAGGTCCCGCGTGGTCAAATACCTTTGCTCAAGCTGCGGGTGGACAACCAAATGCCGCCGTGCTCAAGGGAATTTTGGTGGATTTGGGAGATCGAAAAATGCATGCGCTGTATGATACCGAGACCTTGCGTTGGGTGACGGCTTATGAAGGTTTCGTCAAATGGGCTGGCACGCCATGGACTGGTGCGCATGGTGGGTTGGTGACCATCAATAATCAAAAGCCGCTCTTTGTGGCATCTTCTGCCATGGGCTGGGCCGATGCAGATGGTTCCTTTGATGATAAGCGCCCCATTGCTGGGCATGGGAATTTGGATAAATCGCACGGTCAATTTCTGGGGCACAGCATTCACGGTAGTGTGGTCGTCATTTCCAGTAAGGTTCATGGCGCCTCTGTGCTTCAATGCATGAAACAATCCGAAAGCGGAGTGGAGCAGCAACTTTCTCTAGGTGCTCGTCCAAAAGCTTTGCAGATGCTAGTAGCTGACGAGACTGGTTCATGGGAAATCACAGCCGACGGCACCAAGGCAAAAAGCTCGAAGGGGCTTGAGGTTCACACAAAATCTTCCAGCACTGTGCGTTTCTCTGCGACTGGCGGACGGTTGGTCTGCTCCATTCCTGCTGGAAAAGAGTCTCTTTCTCTACAAATCGGCTATCGCAACGGCGATGCACCTGTCATTGGCGCACCGGCGGATCTGGAAGCTCTCACCAAAGGGGGACCTGCTCGTTTTGCCGAAGTTCTGCAAACGACTGGCGCTCTTGGGAAATCAGAGGGCATGTCCACTTTCGTGGTAGATCAACTGCCGATTCCGAAGACAAATCCTTGGGATGCGAATATGCGTGTTTGCGGCTTCGATTTTGTCTCTAACGACAGCCTAGCCATCACCACATGGAATGGCGATGTCTGGGTGGTAAGCGGTTTTTCATCCGATATCACAAAGCTGCAATGGCGGCGTATTGCTAGTGGCATGTTTGAACCGCTGGGTCTGAAAGTGGTCGATGGAAAAATCTTCGTGCTTGGCCGGGATGGCATCACACAACTGGTCGATCGCAACGGCGACGGTGAAACGGATTTTTTCCAGGCCTTCAATCGCGATATCATCATCACAAAAAACTTCCACGAGTTTGCTTTTGATCTCCAGACGGACCAGCAAGGGAATTTTTACTTTTGTAAAGGCTCCCCAGTAAGAGGTGGAGGACGCGGCTTTGATACCATCACTCCCCACCACGGCATCGTGGCCAAGGTAAGCGCCGATGGTGCCCGTTTTGAGGTGGTCGCCACGGGCCTGCGTGCTCCTGGCGGCATGAGCATAGGGCCACAAGGGCAAATTACTACCGGAGAAAATGAGGGTAGCTGGCAGCCTTGCTGCAAGTTAAACTACGTAATGCCTAAGGACTTTCCCGTATTCCTTGGCACGGAGCCAAGCCGACATGCGGTATGCGAAGGCAAGCCTTTTGCCGAGCCATTGTGCTATTTCCCGATGGATGTGGACAACAGCGGCGGATCACAAATTTGGGTTCCCGAAGGTGGAGCGTTGGGTCTCAAAGCGGGTGAACTGATCCATTTGTCGTACGGGCAGTCTTCGCTCTATCGCGTGTTGCCGGAGAAAAAAGGCGATGTCACTCAAGGAGGAGTCGTTCGTCTTCCTATAACCTTGTCATCCTCTGCGATGCGTGCGCGTTTTCATCCCGATGGCTCACTGTTTGTTGCTGGATTCCGCGGTTGGCAAACGAATGCTGCAAACGAATTCGGCCTACAGCGCGTCCGCCATACCAAGGGAAATCCCAGCCTGATTCCGTCATCCATGAGCACGACAGAGACAGGTGTTGTCATTGGATTTGATCTACCAATTGACGAAGAAATAGCCACCGATGTTAGCAGCTACAGCGTGGAGCGATGGAACTATGTGCGCGGACCTCAATACGGTTCTGGCCATTTTTCCGTCGATCAACCAGACGCCGAGAAAGAGAAGCAAGCGACCCAAACCGAGATGCAGTCGCACCGCGTGCATGATAAGGTGGAAGTTTTATCCGCAAAACTGAGCGAAGATGGGAAATCCGTTTCCCTTCAGCTCAAAGGGATGAAGCCATCCATGACCTTAAAAATCTCATACGATTTGGAAACAGAAGAGGGTGAAGTTCTGATCGGCACAGTGAATTCCACCGTGAAGAAGCTTCGTTAAACGAATCGTCATCGCCCATACTCATGACAAACCTTTTGCACATGCGATGCTCTATCGCATGCACCAGCGTCATTACCATGATGCTCAGTCCACTTGCATTTGCGGTTACAATGCCAGCATTGTTTTCTGACCACATGGTGCTTCAGCGAGAGACCGTTATTCCCGTCTGGGGCTGGGCTGATGAGGGCGAAGCCATCACCGTGGAAATCGCAGGCCAAGCCAAGAAGGCTGTCGGCAACAAAGAAGGGAAATGGCAAATCAAGCTCGATCACATCGCTACGGCAGGCCCGCATACGATGACCATCATGGGAGTGACGACCATTACTATTCAAGATGTTCTTGTCGGCGAGGTCTGGCTCGCTTCTGGCCAATCGAACATGGCGATGACCGTTGGTGCGAGCAATCACGCCAAAAAGGAAATCGCCTCTGCGCGATTTCCCCAAATCCGCACTTTCTTGGTTCCTCGCAAACCTGCGGAAACTCCACAAGAAGATTGCCAGGGCAGTTGGGTCGTTTGTAGTCCAGAAACCGCAACGACTTTCTCAGCTGCGGCCTATTTTTTCGGACGGGAGATTCATCAAACGCTAAAAACTCCTGTCGGCTTGATCAATTCTTCCTACGGTGGCACACCCATTGAGGCCTGGACGAGCATGACAGCGCAAGAAAACCAACCTGATCTTGAGCGTGTCTTCCAACCATGGAAAAAGAAACTTAGCGTCCCCTATGATCCAAACGCTGCCTTCAAGCAGTATGAAAAGCAACTCGCCGCATGGAATGTGGCAGAGGCTAAACGTCTCGCCGAGGGCAAGCGCCCGGGCTACCCCCCGCAGAAGCCTGTTCCACCACGCCAGCACCAACAGTACCCTGGCAATCTATTCAACGGCATGATTGCACCGATCATCCCGTACGCCATTCGTGGCTGCATCTGGTACCAAGGGGAAAACAACTGCACACCGGGCTTTGCTCAGCTCTACGCTAAGCAGTTACCCATGCTGATTCAAGACTGGCGCAGCCGCTGGAACCAAGGCGACTTCCCCTTTGCATGGGTGCAATTGCCTTTCTACAAACAAAAAGTTCCTCAACCAAACCCTACCAGCCATTGGGCGGAGATGCGCGAAAGCATGCGCATGTCCTTGGTCACGCCCAATACAGGGATGATCGTTTCGATCGATACCGGAGATGCGAACAATGTTCATCCGATGGACAAGCAACCGATTGGTGCTCGCCTCGCGTTGTGGGCAAAGGCGAAGGTCTATGGGCAAGCCATTCCCTATTCCGGGCCACTTATCGAAACGCATCAGATCGAAAAAAATCGCATCGTTCTTTCTTTTCAGCATACGCACGGATCGCTCCTCGCCAAAGGCGGTGAGTTGAAAGGCTTCACCATTGCAGGTGCAGATAAAAAATGGCACTGGGCCAAGGCGCAAATCGATGGTGAAAAGGTCATCGTCAGCAGTCCCGATGTCGCCGCGCCGCAGGCAGTTCGCTACGGCTGGGCGGATCATCCGGAATGCAATCTCTTCAATGCAGCAGGCCTACCCGCGTCACCGTTTCGCACAGACCTGTGGTAGAAACTGCGGGGAATGATCCCGAAATCCGAAGTGGAGCGACTTTTTTGGAACTCTACTTCGCATCTCGGGATTATTTTTTCTGGAAGGCTTTGTGCTGCGGATTTCCACCGGAGATGAGGTAGGCCATCAAGTCCTTGAGTTCCTCGGCGTTCATTCCTGAGATCATCCTAAAGTTCGCAGTTGGAATTGCAGAATTTCTCTTAAAGCCTTATAGAACATGGGCTAGAGAGGAAATACGATTCGTTTTTCTTTTCACCTAATGGGTGAAAACGTGGTTAAAATGTA
>JAIYDP010000187.1 GCA_027487435.1 Verrucomicrobiaceae bacterium
GGGGGGAGGGGGACGGAGGAAAGCAAGTAGGGGGGGGGGGGGGGGAAGAGCGGGGCTGACACGGGGGCGGAGCTTTGAAATTCAAATTTCAAAGTGCCATGGCCTCTTTCGACTGGCTAAAAGAATCTCTAAAAATATTCTTTAACGCCTTGGGATGATTTCGCTTGCGTTCGTCGGCACGATTCTTCAGCTCGTTGCGCTCGCTGCGTTTGTCGCCTTGACGCTGCGGTAGGTTCATCGTCGAGAGACAATCTCCCCCCCACCGCCCCCACATCCGCGCCGTCCCGTTTGAATCCACACCCGCCCTCTCCACCCCCCCCCCCCACCACGCCGAGAATGCGCGCCCCTCCCCCCTCTCACCACGGCGAGGTACTGGAGCTCAAAGACGACGCATTGGCACGTCTACGTCACCGTCTGGATCAGGTCCTCACGTCGCCCCAGCCCTCACTCGCCAGTTGGTACGTCGGCCTTGCGGTCGTTTGGATGGTGCCCATGGACATTTTTACAGTTCAGGACTGTAGTTTACAGCCGCCTCACAGAGTCAGGTGTACCGCGACCGCTGCCTTATCCAGAACCCAGCCTCACAGTGCCCGAGGTGCTTGACGTTGTTGACTGCGTCATATTTAATAGCATTATTCGAATATCTCACATATTTTGGATTGGCGCACCCTCTTTATCGCCGCGATTGAGTCGCGTGTCCTCCTCTGCATATCCCACCCCCGCTGTCAAACGTCACTCCGTCCGATTGACCCGCGTCAGCTTCATCCTCTCCTTCCCCGACGAGGAGGCGTTTTTAAACGTCAGTTGGCTCGTCGTGTATTGGACCTGTCAAATCTTCGGATGGTCGAGTGCGCC
This sequence comes from Verrucomicrobiaceae bacterium, assembly GCA_027487435.1. Taxonomy (GTDB): domain Bacteria; phylum Verrucomicrobiota; class Verrucomicrobiia; order Verrucomicrobiales; family Akkermansiaceae; genus UBA956. The sequence goes on from JAIYDP010000187.1 coordinate 856, forward strand.
CCCCCCTGTCCTGACTGCGTAGGATCCTCCTGTCAGGGCAGCAGTCGTACATTGACGCGGGTCAGTTCACCGTCCGCGGCCGCTTGTGGCAGAGCGTTAAAGTGCTGCCGGCTCGTCTTTAGGGCTGCTCTAAAGTGCTAAGGAGAACCTCGCTGTTTACGCGGTTGGAGGCGTCGGCGTCGCAGCGTTTGCGATCTATTTGTTTGTGGCCAAGCATATGGCGATGACAGCGGTCATAGCGGCGATGATGGCGCTGTCAAACGCCATCGGCCTCATCATCGGTACCCCAGCCTTGTCATCCCCTTGTCATGGTCAATGTCATTTGACGCGCCCCTCCCGCATCTGCCAATATCATTAACCGCTCGTGTCATTGTCATTTTTGACCGAAGCGTCACTGTCATTTTTGACCGCACCTGTCATTGTCATTTTTGACCGCACCTGTCATTGTCATTTTGACCCGCCAGTCGTCCTGCTGCTCGGCTACGGCCTCGTCGAGTTCCCGCGCTCCTTCTTCGCCGTCGGTTGGTGCTCTAAATCCCCTTTTCAAATTCATTCCCACGCCCCCCCCTCGAGTGACGCGCCAGCCACACCCTCGCGGCGGTTGCGGCGGCTTCACTTCGACGCCGTGGCGCTGAGCGAGCGGCGCGACCGGATAAAAGAGACCTTGTCAAAGTCACTCTCTGTTTTAATTTTAGAGCCGTCAAATTAGCTGACGCTTGACAAGGAGGTCGAGTCATTGTCAAAGTCAACGGGCCCAACGGACGGCCTCCGCAAGTTTGTGGACGTCATCGTGTCTGAGGCAACGCTTATTAAAAGGCTTTTAATTTATCGTGCAGATCCCCCCTGTTGACGTCATCCCGGCGCCAACGTGATCACTGTGGGTGCTCGCTTTTAACGTTAAAAAGGACATCCATCAACCTTTATGAGTGGGACGAACGCCGCCTGGCGCAGCTCCGATGGCGGGTGCGGCGGGAGATTGCGCGACACCGGAAAATTTGCTGGTGCGATTTTGATGTGGCTCTTCGCTCTTGTCGTTTTATTTTTAGCGCGCTTTGTCTCGCCAATGTGTCATATTGGCGTTTGGCCTTTCGAGGATTTGACATGCTGTCAAATTGTCTCAGCCGCACCCTTTGTTAAAAGTTCTAGCCTTTTATCCCTCCCACCCCCCTCTGACCCCCGTGTCAAAGCCTTTATGACGCTGTCATCTCGGACTGTCTCCAAACCGAAGATTTGATCAACTCGCAACGCTTCGGCTTTAAGTGTCCCACCCCCCCTGCATTCTAAAAATAGAAGGCGCCTTGCGACAAATCTCCGCCCGCGCCGCACCGGCCGCTTTGCCCCCCACGTCGATGCGCTTGAGTTTTTGTGGCTGGCGTTCGTCCGTCCGATTTTGACAACTTTGGCGGGAATTGTCGCGACTCTACTTTCCCTCGTTTTGCTCCTTTCTGTTGGCAGCTCTGCTTAACAAATGACCATTTTAGGAGGTGGCGCTCCTCCCCGCACTTTCCGCGGCGCTCCAAAACTACGTTCGATCCAACCCCCCCCCTTCTGACGGCGCAGAGCGGGGGGTCCCCCTTGCTGTTCCTTTTGACGCACTTTTCAAGAAACGAAGCGGTCGTGGAGGTGGGGGGGGGGTTGTTGTTTTATTTTCCCAAGCCCCCCCCCCTGCGCTGTCTCACCCCCCCCCCCCCAGACGGCGGTGATTGTGCCGCTGGTGTACCTCTGCGTCTGCACCTACTTCTCCCTCTTCCGGCTAAAAATATTCCACCTTTATGAGGTCAATCAGCGCCAGTCAATCGGCGCCATGACCCGCCAGATCGTCCCGCGCGAAACAGACGCGTTTAGCTTGCTTTTTAACGCTTAGTCAGCGGCTGCGGAGTGTTTGCTAACGCCGCAGCTTTTTGACGCGATTGATACCCCCCCTCTGCTACAACTTCCTCAATATGTGATTGACGTTGACGTGTGATTGACGTTGACGTGTGATTGACGTTGACGTGTGATTGA
>JAIYDP010000181.1 GCA_027487435.1 Verrucomicrobiaceae bacterium
CAGTGCGTTCAGCCAGGCGCTTGCGTGGCAGAGCAGTCAAGAGTGCCGCCGACGCCGCCGCCTTTGTCGCCGAATACACTGGTGCCAAAGTCTGCTCATCCCACGCCCGAGTCCGCGCCCGATCCGTCCATCCTTGCCCATGATTCCACACCTCCTGCCCTTGCCACCATACCGACACAGAAGCCCCCAACTCAAGTCCCTGAGAGAAATTCTCTTCAAATACCTCCACGACTTTTGCCATGTTCGCCATCACATCAGACATACCCCGAAACCATGCGAAGCCTGCGCAGAAAATACAACACATTTTCCCTTGCTCTCATCGCAAGATCGACTAACGTCTGTCCACTGCTGTGTGCGTTCATATAAGGCTGCAAGCCCGATCCGATACGTTATACACGGGGCGCGAATCCCTGCATCATGTCATGCCTTTTCAGGAAGGCATCATGCAGTGCTAGACCCCACTTTACGGAGCTTACAGGAACGAGGCTCATTGCTCCTTGAACGGCACGGCGGTACTTTTTTGAAAATTCCTGCTCTTTTCCCTCCTTGGCTTGACCTTTCGCGGAAAGTCCCTAGTCTGCCCGCCCTATCATGAGCGCGGATGCACCTAACTACAAAGACAGCCTCTGTCTTCCCACTACCACTTTCCCGATGAAAGCGGATCTCGTGGACAACGAACCAAAACGTCTAGCCGGTTGGGAGGCCGATGGTCTTTACGAAAAAATTCTCGCCCGCCGCCGCGCTCAAAACGCCCCAGACTTCATTTTGCACGATGGCCCGCCCTTCGCCAATGGCGATGTCCACATGGGCACCGCGCTGAACAAAGTCCTCAAGGATCTCGTCTGCAAATCCAAAACCATGGCCGGTCACGCCGTGCCTTTCACACCAGGATGGGACTGTCACGGTCTGCCCATCGAATTCAAAGTCGTCAAACAAGCCGCCAGCCTAGAACCCGCAGAAATCCGCCGCCGTTGTACGGAATTTGCTGAAAAATTCATCGACATCCAGCGCGCTTCCTTCCGCCGACTCGGGGTATTTGCCGATTGGAACAACCCTTACCTCACTATGGCTCCAGCCTACGAGGCCTCGATCCTTCGCGTCTTCGCCAAACTTGTGGAAGACGGCAACATCTACCAAAGCAAAAAACCCGTGCAATGGTCCTACGGTGCCCACACCGCACTCGCCGAGGCAGAAGTGGAATATGCCGAAAAATCCAGCCCTGCCATCTTCGTGCGTTTTTCCCTCGATGACAGCACTCACATGGTCATCTGGACCACCACACCATGGACGCTTCCCGCGAACCTGGGCATCGCTGTTCATGCCGATTTCCTTTATGTTGTCGGCGAATTTTCTTCGGAAGATTCTACCCAAACTTTGATCATCGCCAAAGATCTCGTCGAATCCTTTAGCCAAAAAACCGGCCTCACTCTGACCTCGACGCTGCGCGAAATCAAAGGCCGCGAACTCGAAGGCCGCCTCGCCCAGCATCCATTCCTGCCACGCACCTCGCGCATCATCCTTGCGCCGTTTGTCACCACTGAGACCGGCACAGGAGCTGTTCACATTGCCCCGGGGCACGGTGCCGATGACTACAGCGCCGGCATGCAAAACAACCTCGGCCTGCTTTCCCCTGTGGATGACAACGGAAACTTCACCGATGAATGCAGCCTCCCTGACCTCGTCGGCAAGCATGTCTTCGCTTCCAATGAGCCGATCATCGAACTCCTCGCCGAAAAAGGCGCGCTGCTTGGCCGCGAAAAATACCTGCATTCCTATCCGCACTGCTGGCGCTCGAAAACCCCGATCATTTTCCGTGCCGTCGAGCAATTTTTCATCTCCATCGATTCCCTGCGCGGCAAGGCGCTCGAAGAAATCGACAAAGTACAGTGGCTCCCCGCCTGGGGACGCAACCGCATCTACGGCACCGTCGAAGCTCGTCCTGACTGGTGCATTTCCCGCCAACGCACCTGGGGCGTGCCACTCCCCGTATTCTTCGGTCCCGATGGCAAAGCGATTCTCTGCGCCACCACCGCGCGAAAAGTCGCCGACCTCGTCGAAACCCACGGCACCAACATTTGGTTTGAAAAATCCGATGCCGAACTCGCCGAACTGCTCGACCTCCCCGCCGACCTCAAAAAGTGCCGCGATACCCTGGACGTCTGGATCGACAGCGGCTGCTCGCACCACGCGGTCTGCGACAACACACCCGGTCTTCACTGCCCCGCCGATCTCTACCTCGAAGCCACCGACCAGCACCGTGGCTGGTTCCAGTCCTCGCTGATGCTCAGCGTCGCCTTCCGTGGAACGGCTCCCTACAAATCCGTGCTTACCCATGGTTTCGTCGTCGATAAGGACAAGAAAAAACTCTCCAAATCCGAGGCCGAAAAAGCTGGCAAGCCTATCGATGCCGCGCACTACTATAATAAATACGGTGCCGACATCGTCCGCCTGTGGGTCAGTAGCGTCGATTGGCAAAGCGAAGTCCCCTTTGGCGAAGAACTCTTCAAACAAGTTGCCGAACCGTATCGCCGCTTGCGCAACACCTTGCGTATTTTGTTAGGCAACCTCTACGACTTTGACCCCGCCAGCCACAGCGTTGCGCCGGAATCGCTCACCTTGCTGGATCGATGGATCCTCGAACGCCTCAACAACGTCGTCAGCGAATGCCGCAAAGCTTACGAGACCTTTGAGTTCCGCAAGGTTTTCAACACCATCAACCAGTTCTGCTCGCAGGATCTCTCGGCCATTTACATCGATGCTACCAAGGATCGCATGTACTGTGACGCTCCCGATTCCATCCGCCGCCGCGCCACACAAAGCGCCATGCACGATGTTTTCCTCGCTCTCACGAAACTGCTCGCGCCCATTCTCGCCTACACCGCTGATGAAGCATGGGAACATGCCTCCTTCACCAGTGGCAGCGTTCATGAGCAAGATTTCCCCACCGTCGATGAGCGCTTCACCGACGGCAGTGCCACCAGCTTGATGGATCGACTCTTCGACATCCGCCACACCCTTCAGACGGGCATCGAAGAAAAAATTCAGGCCAAGGAGTTCAATCGCAACAACGAAGCAACCATCACCCTTACCATCCCCGCCAACGAGCCTGCTGCGAACATTCTTGCTGACACCGAGTTGATGAAAGAAATCTTCATCATTTCCTCGCTGACTGTGGAAACTGGCGAAGCGCTTGCCGCCCGCGCAGAAAAATCCACATACGCGCTTTGCCCGCGCTGCCGCCGACTCGAACCGTTGCTGCCTTCCGGGCTATGCAAACGCTGTGACGATGTCGTAAACGCATCCTAACGCCCTAGCACCACCGCCATGAATCTGAAAAAACTCCTCCTCTACCTTACGCTGCCGCTCTACATCCTCGACCAAGTCAGCAAATGGTGGATCGTTTTGCAGTTTCCTGAAGAGCCACTCGGGCAGTATGGTCGCGTCATCGAGCTAGCGCCGTGGTTCGAGATCATTCGCGTCCACAACCAAGGCGTAGCCTTTGGAATGGGCAACGGTACGTCATGGGCACCGATCGTATTCTTTTTCATCCCCATGCTCGCTCTGGTGATGTTGCGCGTGTTCTGGAAAAAAGGGGTTTTCAACAATCGTCCCGCCATCGTCGCGCTCGCTTTGCTATTGGCTGGGATTTTTGGCAATTTCACCGACCGTCTGTTGCAAGGTTTCCAGCTCGAAGCCTACAAACAGGAAAGTTTCTGGACGCGCTTGTCCGAAGGCTACGTCGTCGATTTCATCAGCATCAAGCTACCTGGATACCAAATGCTCAGCCCCTCCAGCGGCGGCTGGTGGCCTACCTTCAACGTCGCCGACTCCTGCGTCTGCGTGGCCGCCTGTTTGCTCTTTCTTTCTGGCATTCTTGAAGAAAAGAAGCAAAAGCGCCTGCGGAATGAAGAAAAGTGAAGCGATTCTTGAAGAGTCATTACGATGCTGTCCCAAGGTCTGAAATGCCTTACTCGGCAAATGATGGCAGCGAATGGCAGCTTTATGCATCGGATTTCTGGTTGAATCGATGACGTAGGGTAGGTCTGTAGCTGGGTGAGTCATGTCAACATTACGCCCAGAAACGAGATAGTATCCATAAAATAGGGCATTTACCCTCCAAAATACCGCAATTTTTTCGAAGTTTTAAAAAAATGTATTTTCTTTAAAAAAAGATCCACAAACGCAATCTATCGCGTATAATGATACAGACAACAGCCGATTTCACAAGAATGTCATCATTAGATACTCACCTTGCTTACATAAATTCCCCCCAATTGAGGGGGTTGTTAGCTGGTAATTCATTTTGTAAAAGCTCAGTGTCGCAAGCAATACGTTCATGATAGGCAACTGGGAAATAATACGAAACGAAGGAAAAAACACCAAGCAAACTGATGTTTTCTTGGGAACAACGCGTGTAGGTGTCTTTGTTGCAACATGGCGCTTGGCCTTTGCACTACTTCTGACTTCTTGGCTCGCGCTTGGATCAGCCTTTGCAGATGACACAGCCGATGCAAAACGTCATTTTCTTCATGACCGAGCCCATGCGTTTTTGCGGAATCCCGAATTGGCAGCAAAGCTTGAAAATCAACTTCGTATGTTCAATGCGGCACAATTGCCCTTGCACGTCGTAACGGCCACTTCGACTTCGTTCAGCAAAGATTTAGTCGTTTACTCTAACGATTTGCGTTTAGAGTTTCTCCAGGATCGGGATGGCTTCGTGCTCGTCTATGAAGTCGATTCCGGAAGATTCAATCTCTCGATGCGTCATTTCGATGAAGATGTCTTGAAAGATAACTGGAAGCCATCCTTCGTTCCTCAACATTTGGACATGGAGTTACGTCATCAATGGTCTCAACGAATCAAGACCAAAATGGATCGCATCACCTTGATCAACCCGTTGGCAACATACGATCCTGCCGACAGTTGCAGCGAGCTAGCCATTGCCCTGATGGAAACGTTTGGTGAATTTGTACAAGCGAATCCTGAACCGGAAAAAGAGTTTCTGCCGCTCATCTTGATTTCTTTTACCATGTTAGGCCTTTTTGTTTTCGGTTTGATTCTCTGCCGGAAAATTAACCAAAAGCAAACTACGAAGACGGTTTACACGTTTCCAACGGCTTCTTGCAAAGCGACTCTTGGCGCGCATCACGGTGGCAACGCGATATCGAGCGTGAAGTTCAACTCGTAAGGAGACATTTTTTCGATCATTGCTTACGCATGATGTCTTGTCGGCGTTCTTTCCTTTTCGCAGGCAAATGCTGCGGTAGAATTAACGAACAGATGTGAACCAAAGGATACGATAAGATCGAGCAGATTACACCGCTCATGACCATGCCTACCACAAGGTTGGAAACATTGCAGTTCATGTCTGTAAACGGCACATCCTGAGAGATGTCGAGAAATGGCAACCTCGGCAAACCAAGCTTGTGGATGAAAGAGCCTAACTTTTCCTGCATCCACGCAAGTGGCACCACCGTTGTAGGATTGGAGATCCATACAGCGGCCATCGCAAAAGGTACATTTGCCCTTGAACGAATGGCAAAATAGGCGGCAAAAAATCCTTGGAACGGCAGTGGCAGCATCATCGCGAAAAACATGCCTATGGCCAATCCGTGCGACACTGTATAGCGGCAGGGTTTCCACAATCTGCGATTGGTGATGCGGTGAGCAATGCTAGAAAAAAATCGATTCTTCTGCACCCTTGGATCCCGCAGCATCTTGTAGAAGCGCCGTACAAATTTGAGGTAATGGCGTTTCATTTTGTCGCGATCAATCTGCATAGACATTTGAGTTGTGCAAGTGAAAAGTCCTTGATTATTCTTTCGATTTTGTCACTTTAGTGGTGCATGCAGCTATGGCAGTCCATTTTACTAGGGATCATTGAGGGTATCACCGAGTACCTCCCCATCAGTTCCACAGGACACCTTGTCGTAGCCCAGCAATTGATGGGTGTCGGCACGCGCGGTCCACTCGATAAAGCTGCTGCCGATACTTTTGCCATCTGCATTCAAGGCGGCGCTATCATCGCTGTATTGGGGCTTTATCTCACCCACGTGAAAAAAATGTTTCGTGGTCTGCTCGGGCAAGATGCCGAGGGCTTGCGCATGCTGACAAACATCCTTGTGGGCTTTCTTCCTGCGGCTGTGCTCGGTATGTTACTGAACGATTGGATTGATGCGAAGTTGATGTTTCTCTGGCCGATTGTCTTCGCATGGTTTGCTGGCGGAGTAGCGATCTTAGTTGTTTCCTCATGGAAGGCAAAGCAACCAGCAGGGAGCGAGGGGCGTAGTTTGGTCGAATTGACCTGGAAAATGGCTTTGATCATCGGCTTTCTCCAATGCGTAGCAATGTGGCCGGGAACCAGCCGTAGTTTGATGACCATCGTCGGCGGTATGTTGGTCGGTCTTTCTGTGAAAGCAGCCGTAGAATATTCCTTCTTGCTCGGTGTGCTGACGTTGACGGCAGCAACGGCAAAGAAGGCGGTATGGAAAATCGATGCCGTGCCTGAATACGATCAATGGTTTGGCGGCGTGAAGTTGTTACTTGCTCATTACGGTGCGGGAACAACGTGTCTCGGCATGCTTGCTGCGGCCATTTCCGCCGCCCTTGCCGTAAAATGGCTGGTCGCCTACCTGCAACGCCACGGCCTTCAGCTATTTGGTTGGTATCGCGTCGTCGCCGCAGCGCTAGTTGCCATAATGGTGCTAAGTGGCATCGTGCCGCAAATCTCATGAGTTTTTTTTCTGCCGAAACGGCAAAAGCAAGAGATAGTACAGGGTAAAAGCGACCACCTGTAGCGTGATCAAGTACCAAGGATACTCGCCCATGAAATCAAATAGCGATTCGATAGGCGGCTTGCCATTGAGAAAACCATAATTGGCATCAAGGAGAGCGTTGCAGCAAAAAACCACCGACATATAACCCCAACTCCAATAAACAGCTCGGCGGAACGCTCCTGCCTCTGGGCGCAGCGACGTTGTCAACACCAGTATCAATGCGACCACGGGAACACCGCCATGTTGTGCAAAAAATGCGTAGTACTCGGGACTGTCCCAAGAGAACGCCAAGGTCGGCGTGATCAACCCCTGAACCGTGCCAGCCATACCCCAAAGGTAACCGATCTCTGCCAACCGTTGCTTGCGCAGGATGACTGCGAGTGCTAGCAAAACGGAAACCACGTCACACAAGTACAGGGGAAGCGCGATTTCCCGTATGATCCTCGATGCTTCAGCGGGATCAACACCGAAACGCCACCACGTCAGGAGCGGATCCATCGCCACCGAAGTGATGAGGATCCATGCCAACGCAACGTTCATTCGGCGCTTCGTCCGCTCTGGCACCTTAGCGGATCGGTTCAACGCAATCATCGCACTGCCAAACCCCACCGTTGCGAAAATCGCAACGAAATGCGGCAAGCCAAACATCACAAAATTCGGTTGATTCAAGGACTGTGGATCTTTCTAGGTTTTGTCGGAGCTTTTTCCTCCTGTTCGATAGCCCACCAACAACAAGGCCATTCCACCGAAGAAGATTCCGAAGAAAAAAATCGACCAAAACGCATCTTTGACAAAGGTCGGTAAATTCACATTCATGCCCATCAGCCCACCTAGCGCAACCAGCGGCAAGAAAAATCCCGCCATCAAATTTAAGCGAAAGCCGAGCTTCGCCAGTCGTTCGCCGTTCCTCGTATGCTCCTCTGCTTGCTCGGCGCGAAAAAATTCCAGCGCCATGTGCGCATCCGCATGCAGCAACTCCGCCGCGCGCTCATTTTCCTGCGCCCGATCCTTCATCCCGCGCAGCTCACGATCTTTCGGGCGATGCGACGAAGCATCCATCAATGCCAAATGCAGATTTCGCGTGCTCCTCACCAACGGCCCTGAATGGCGCAAAATCGCGAAAATTTCCTGCGCTGTATCGGCATCATCCACCACCGTTTCATGCACATCGATGGCTCGCGCGTAGGATTGAAGCAACTCCTCCAGTCCGCCCAACCCGACACCATCAGCGCCATGCCAGGTGCCGTGCGGATCGCGCCAAAAAAACAAGGCCTTGCGCTCCGGCACACCTGGCTCGGGCACATTGTGCAAGACGAGCATCATTTCCTGCGCGCCATGGACGCAACGCTGAGAGCCTACACGATTGCTCAGTTGTTCTCGCAACGGTTCTTCCAAATGAAAGCGCGGCGGTAGGTAGCTGATTTCATCCACCATAAGTCACAGCATCAGTAGGTTTTGGCATGCATCGCCAGATCATTGCGCAAAAGATCCGCACGCGCACTCGGCAGCGGCAAATCTTCTGGCTGCAAATTCGGCACGTTCACGAGGGGTAGCTTTTCGATTTCATCCATGATGTCTAGCTCCGGCCGGAAATCGGCAGCATGGTACGAACTGCGCACCAACGGCCCACTCGCCACGTGCCGATACCCCTTATCTAGGGCTATTTGCTTATACTCCGCAAACTGCTCGGGATGAATGTATTCCACCACCGGCAAATGGCGCGGCGTAGGCCGCAGGTATTGGCCCATGGTCAAAACGGTCACATCATGCTCCAGCAAATCATCCATCGCCCGCAAAATCTCCTCCCGCGTTTCGCCCAGCCCCAGCATGATTCCGCTCTTCGTCGCCACCCTGCCATTGACCATCGCTTTCGCCTTCTTCAGCACCGATAAACTGCGTTGGTACTTCGCCCGCGACCGCACCAGCGGAGTCAGCCGCTCTACCGTCTCGATATTATGATTGAAAATATGAGGCCGCGCATCCATCACCATCTGCAAGGCCCAGTCCCGATCATTGAAATCCGGCACCAGCACCTCGATGACAATCCCCGGATTGATCGCCCGCACCGCCTCGATGGTCTTTTGAAAATGTTCCGCACCACCATCGCGCAAATCATCGCGAGCCACGGCGGTAATCACCACGTGGCGCAATTTCATCCGCCGCGTCGCCTCAGCCACCCGCGCTGGTTCATCGGCTTCTAAAGCATCGGGTTTCGCGGTTTTTACGGCACAAAAGCCGCAAGCGCGGGTGCATTTCTCGCCCGCGATCATGAATGTCGCCGTGCCTTGGCTCCAGCATTCCCAACGATTCGGGCACTGCGCCTCTTCGCACACCGTCACCAGTTTCAAATCAGTAATCAAACTCTTAGTTGACCAAAAAACGGGATTATTTGGCAGACGAACCTTAATCCAGTCAGGTTTGCGTTCCAAATGCAAGGAAGCATCCATTTTCATTTGTGGTCCATGGCAAGCACTCATCAGGCGTGCAAGTTAGCGGAATTGACCGCTTCTGCAACATCAATTCCACCCAAACGCAAGCCCGTCGCACCTTGGCTGTAGATTCCATCTGCCAGGCCATTCATTCTGCGAGATAACATTGTAGGGAATACAACCAAGCCACCGTAGCGTATGTGGAAGTCTTGATGGTCCGCTAATGCAAGTCTTCCAAGCGACATGTGGCGCTGCTTGGCCAGAGTTTCGTGACCACGTTTCAGGACTTCCATTCGGTATTCGTTAACTCACGCACTGCCCAACTGTTGGCAATCCGCGAAGTGAAATCGAAAAATCTGACAGCCGTGCCAGCCGCGATGACTTAGAAAACCATTTCATGGACAATCTTTGACGCTAGCGATGAAAAGGAAGCACAATGCGGATGCCGGGATGGCCTACTTTGATCAATCCTTCCGTAGCAAATGAAATCGCGGACGATCATCTCCCGTGCTTTTCGCCCGACGAGTTTATTTGTTGAGGAGTTCTTCGGCATGGATCAACTGCACGCGTAACGTTTCTGCGTTGGGAACAATCGTCGCTCTTTATTCTCGAAGGTAAGACTTGCAATCGCTGGGAATATCACTGCGAAAAAGGATAATTTTCTTGGAAGATCGGCACGCATCATGCTACGAGCAGGGCGTGCCTGAATTTTCCGATGCCCGCCAAAGACTTCGTCTCGAGGGGTTTGAGTTGCTGGATGACAGCCTCTCTTTCCTGATGTCCTGCCTTGGAGATGCCCTCCGCAATCTCGGGGAAACGCAGTTGCTGCCCTACCTTCCCTGGTCCGGCCTCCCGGTACCTAAGGAGCCAGCGCCACATGGCATCCAGCAGTTGTATTCCATCGGCTTCCAGTTGCTCAACATGGTGGAAGAACGTGTTTCCGCAGCGATTCGCCGCGAGCGCGAAAAGGAACTTGGTGCTGATTCCATCCGCGGCTTGTGGTCGGAAGCCTTGCGCGATATGCAGGAGATCGGCCTAGGGCCTGAGGCGATCCTAGACGTACTCGCGCAAGTGGATGTGCAACCCGTTTTGACCGCTCATCCTACCGAGGCGAAACGCACCTCCGTGCGCGAGCGGCACCGCGCCATCTATGATGAAATGGTGCGCTATGAGTTTCCGAAATTTACCCCGCGCGAGAAAAAACGCATCCGCGAGCGCATCGTCACCAACCTGCAAACTCTGTGGCGCACCGGCGAAATCCACCTGACGCGGCCCGATATTTTCCGCGAGTTGCGCGATGCGATCCGCTTCATGCGCGATTTATTTCCTGCTGCGATCGATAGGCTTGACTTGCATTTTACCGAGTCATGGCTGGAGGCGGGCTTGCCGATGGAGGCGTTGCGGGCCGCAGGTCACATCCCGCGCCTGAGCTTCGGCACATGGATCGGCGGCGACCGCGATGGCCACCCGCTGGTGACGCCTGAGGTGACGCAAAAGGCGCTTTTGCTTTTCCGCCGCGCGGCCTTCCAGTTGCTGGGGCGTGAACTGGATCACCTCGCCCACTCGCTCACACTTTCGCAGTACCTGAACCAGGTGCCGGAGTTTCTGACGCAGCGCATCGGCGATCTGCGGGAACTGGTGCCGGATGAGCTGTGCAAAGATGTTTTCGACCGTCATGCCGAAGAACCATGGCGGCAGTTGGCGGCATTGATGTCGATCGCGCTGCTGCATGCCAAGGAAATCGAGGGCTGTCTTGCGATCTATGAAACCCCGCAACAAGTCGATGCCGATCTCGCTCTGCTGGCAAAATCCATCGAACTGAATGGCTGCGACATGATCGTAGAGGAGCGCATTCGCCCCTTGCGCCATAAGTTGCAAATCTTCGGCTTTCACCTCGCCACCTTGGACATCCGGCAGAACTCGGAGTTTCACGATCAAGCGCTGTCGCAATTGCTGCACGCTGCGGGCATTGCCGATGGAGCCAACTACGCGCAATGGGACGAAGCTCGCCGCATGGAGTTCATGCGTCGCGAACTCTCCAGCGCCAGACCTTTCCTTCATGAAACGGTGGTAGCAGGCGAGCAAGCCGACCTCGTGCTCGGCTCCTATCGCGTGGTGGCGGCGCACATCCGTCGCCATGGATACGGCGGCATCGGTGCCTTGATCGTATCGATGACTCGCCGCTGCTCGGACTTGTTAGCCGTGTATCTTTTCGCCCGCGAAGCTGGCCTGCTGACGCTGGATGACTCGGGCTTATGGTGTCCACTGGAAATTGTGCCACTCTTTGAAACGATGGACGATCTCACCGAGGCGCCGCGCATCATGACAGAATACCTCGCAGAGGAAATCGTGCAGCGTTCCCTGCGCCAACGCCACGCCTGCGCCACCTACACCACGCCGCTGCCATCGCAGCAAATCATGCTCGGCTACTCGGATTCGAACAAAGACTGCGGGATTTTTGCGGCGCAATGGGCCTTGCATAAGGCCGAAGGCGAGCTGACCGCCACCGCCAACGCGCAGGCCGTGCAGTTTGTGTTTTTCCACGGGCGCGGCGGCACCATTTCCCGCGGCGCTGGCCCGACGCAGTGGTTCATGGCATCGCTTCCACACGGCTCGATGAACGGGGGCTTCCGCATGACGGAACAAGGCGAGACGATTTCCCAAAAATACGCCAATCTCGCCAATGCGACCTACAACTTGGAGCTGCTCGTCGCCGGTGCCTCCGTCACCACCGCGCGGCATTTGCACCAAGCCGCACCTGCAGCGGATCCCACCTTGCCCATGGTTTTGCAGCGCTTGGCCGATTTCACCACGCAGGCCTACCAAGAATTTTTGCGCCACGAAGGCTTCATCGAGTTTTACCGCCAGGCCACACCCATCGATGCGCTGGAAAACTCCCGCATCGGCTCTCGCCCGGCGCGCCGAACTGGCAAAAAAGGTTTCTCCATCGGCGACTTGCGGGCGATTCCGTGGGTCTTTTCGTGGACGCAAGCGCGCTTCTACTTGCCCGGCTGGTTCGGCGTCGGCAGCGGGCTCGCCGCGCTGAAAAAAAACGCGCCCGAGGAATTTCTGCTCATTCAGCAAGCGGTGGCCTCCACGCCCTTCCTCGCTTACGTCTTCACCAACGTCGAAACCAACC
>JAIYDP010000003.1 GCA_027487435.1 Verrucomicrobiaceae bacterium
CGGGTGTGGGGGGGTGGGAGGGGGGGGGGGTTTGTGGGGCTTGGGGGGGGGGTGGGCGAGGGGGGGGGGGGGGGCCGGCACGGTGATTTCGGCATTTTGGAGAAGCAACAGAGCGCCATCCTGAGTCATCAGAACAAACCAAAGAGGGTAGAGACTTTAGGGATGAAGAGCTTCTGCGCAGCAGGCTTGCCGACCAACACCATGTCGTTAAAGATGTAGCAGTGGCGCTGCTGCTTGGTGTCCTTTGCAGAGGCTGACAGGACGCAGTCGCGGATGGAGTACCTTGATGGGTGGATGATGAGGGAGCAGCCCTTGTGAAAGCGCATCTAGCAGAATGAGCGGATTGATTGGGACATAAGGGACTTCGATTCGCATGAGTTCAGCAACGTGTTGGATGGAGGCTTCAGCGTCCTTCATGGCCTCCGACAGCTCGTCCGCCACTTTCATGAGCTCCTGCTTCTCTTCAAAGCCATCAGGGGTCGCACTGATAAGGGACTCAATCGTCTTTCGGATCCCAACGGGACGCTTGCCAACCTCGGCAAGCAGAGGAGGCAATGAGGCACCACAGGTCTCTTCACAAGCGTCGAGAAGGGAGCGGAACATGGGCACCTTCTCGCACTGCATTTCCAACACCGACAATGCAGTCGAGGTCAGCACCATCGTCCTCGCGTAAGCCGGGAACACGTCTTTTAGTCTTCGCAGCGCGGGAGCGAAGCCACCCCAGCCTGGGGCTGGCCACATTCGCTGTCTATTCATCAAGTCTGCAAAGAAATCTCGATGCTGCTCATAAATTGATTCGATCTCGCCGAAGACGTCTCGAAGAATGTCGTGGTACGTGTAGGGGCACACGGATTGGCACGCAAGTAAGAAAGGGGCAAGATAGTTGTTGACAATCAGAGAGAGGATGTGGACGTACTCTGACTCCCCCCGAAGCATTGCGCGGACTTGCTTGTTTCGACGGGAAATGGCTGCGTCAACATCTGACTGGAGGACGACTTTGATGAGGAGCTTCCATCGAGAAGACCAGGTGTAGAAGCGATAGTAGCGCTGGATGATGTATGCAGCTAGTTCCCATCGCTTTGCAGTGGACATGTCTTTGCTTTTCTCGATGGCGCCAGTGGAAGACCCCTCTGCAATGTTGAACGGCTTCATTTCCAATAATCCCTCAATTCGATGGCGCTTGATGTTCTTTGTTTGCCTTTGGAGTATATGAAGTTGCTCTTTCTCTTTTTCAAAAGTACGTGCAAGAGTTTCCCTTTCCTTCACTGACACCGAAATTTGCCGTTGAAGGTCTTTGCAGGAATCGTCCAGTTGAGACAGCTCCTTCTGCTGCGCCTGCAGCGTAGCCCTTAGCGAAGAGGATGTACTCGCAAGACTATCGAGAAAGGACCGAACGTCATCGTCCATGGAGCTCTCATAAGAAGACATAGTTAAAGATCAAATATCACAATTTTAGAGTCCAGTACAGATCCACGGTACAGGTGCAGTCCTTATAGTGGTGGGTTGTTCAGTAGCCCTTTACCCCCTCCCTTCACTGTGAGATACTCAGCGTGGAAAGCACTCTATCTTGGCTTGAACTTCCGGCGCAACAGGAGCTGTCCACCCGTTTGGGACGACAAATTGGTTGCGCCAAACGTCCTGCCTACTTCAGCAAGACCAAGAATGCATCACTTCTGGGACAAGCGGTGCGAATAATGTTACAGGAATGTGCAACTCATTGTCTCGACCCCAAGGGATGTCAGCTTCAACATCGATCCAGTAATTGCACTGCCCCGTCAGTTTCATGACCAACTAAGCTTTCCTTAATCAGCTTGCTAGAGGTCTGAGGTGGGATTTTCCCCTTCGCTCCATGCAGCGTCACAGCAAGTCGTCTGGCGTTGTCTCCTGTGACTTGCGCTCCAGCCTTGACTCCCTCAAATTGAGATCGACAGATTTCCTCGACCATGACATTGCTTGCGGCCCCATTCGTGATTGTCAATCTCCTCATCAGCTTCAGCTTCACATTGCCAACTTCGACAGATGACCGATTGTGACATTCAAACACGACAAATACGGTTTCACCAGGGCAGTACGCATTTCGCTCAAGCACGGCACGGAGATAAATTTCTGCCAATTCAGCAACCACTTTCTGAACTTGTACGTCCTCTATTGATGCAGCAGAACTGCACGACGGGCTGGAGGCTCTCCTGAGCGATGGGCTTGACTGGGTGCTCCACTTGTTGGATCACAAGCAGGTCTTGCTTATGCTTAATGTCTGCCTTGCCGACAACGTCACAGATTGCCTTACATTTGTAGACAATCTGGGTCATTTAGTGCGCAATAAAGAGATCTTACTTTGGCACTATGTTCGGGACCCGAGTCAGAGAATGATCCTGGCAAGTCGCGAGGGAGGAAAAACGAAAAAGCAAATGCGTATTGGCCAGGGGCGATTTTGCCACTGAACTTTGCAATAGACACTTTGCAACGGAAGAAGCTCTTGTCGCCGTCATGATCGACGTAGTAGTACTCAATCTCCGTCTGTGTTGTGCCGTCGGCGTTCTGAACGGTCTTAGTTCTTGAACGCTTTTCTCTCCAATGGACTTTCTCAAACCCCTTCACTTTCAAGGCAACACCCTCAGCATTGACCGGGGTGGCCACATTCAGGTAGATGAATCCACGCACAACCTCGCCTATGACAAAGTCAGGACGTCCTCAAGCAGGATCGAGATTGCAAACGCATCGGATTACCGATGCAGGCTCTTACAACACACCTGGATTGTACGTAGACTTGTCAGTTCGCACAAAAATATTGTTTCCGGTGGAAAACGTTGAGCCCATGCTGACGTTGGAATTTACCAAAAAAGGAAACAATGTGGTGTCCGCGTCGGGATAACGGCGACACGAGAAATCTCGTCACAGGCTCGCTTCAGCTTGTCGCTCGAGAACCTAAGGAGCAAGAATCGGGTGTTCTACAGGCTCTCGTTGAAGCACCTTGCCGACCGCGCAAAGAGATTGAGGCAATCATCTTTACTCGCACAATCATCATGCGGCAGCAGTCGGGAATGCTGGACTAGTATCCCTTCACCCCTGCTCTGAGGCGTGAGAAAGGCCATAACAAAATTGACTGGATCTGAACTTGTACTTCAGGCGCAGGCATCGCTGCCCATCCGGAGGGAAGCACGAATTGAGTCCTCCAAACATCCTGAACAATGAGAATGATAAACTATTCACAAACGTCAGGGACAATGGGCGTAAAGATGGTGACTGGGATGTGGAGCTCATTGTCGCTACCCCACGGCACGTCAGCCTCGACGTCAACCCAGTACTTGCACTGGGCAATTCAGAGTCTCACTGTGATGCACTCAGACTTGAATCAGAGTACTGTTCGTTTGAGGAGGTATGCCTCCATTGGCTCCGCGAGACAGCAGCACCGCGAGCCTTCGAGCGTACTCCCCCATAACTTGGACATTGGCGAGAATTCCTTCAGATTGCGATCGGCAGATTTCTTCAACGACAACATGGTTGGCAGCACCATTGGTGAGGGCAAGACGGCGCATGAGCTTGATTTTGACGTTTCGGACGTTGATGGTCGAGCGGTTGTGGGCTTCAAAGATTACAAAGGCGGTCTCACCCGGGCAATACGCGTTTCTGTCCAAAACGGCGCGGAGATAGATCTCTGCAACTATTACACACAAGTGCAGCATCGACGCACCCCCTCGGTTGATGCAACAGCATTGAACCACGGGCTGAGTGCTCTCCTGAGCGATTGGAGCAACGACATGTTCGACAGGTTGAACAACCAGAAGTTCTTGATTGTGCTTGATATTGGGCTTCAATATCCCCTCGACATCGCAAACGGACTTGCACTTGTACACGATCTGATCATGAGAGTGATGGTGAGCAGCGAACCCTGCAAGTGTGATCTCCACAGGCCTCAAAAAAGGATCCAGGGAGACCAGGCGGCAAGTAGAAGGAGAAAGCAAACGCATACTGCGCCGGCATCAAGTCAGCGTTGAACATAGCAAGAGGGATCTTGCATCTGAAGAAACTATTGTGCCCGTCGTGGTCCACGTAATAATATTCGGTCCTTGTGTCTGTGGACCCATCCGCACGGCGAGTGGTGTGAGTCCTTGATCTCCTCTCACGCCAATGCACTTTCTCATACCCCTTGACTTTCAAGAACACCCCGACGGCCCGAACAGGGGTAAGAATGTTCAGATAAACATGCCCCCGCACGATTTCGCCTGGATAACATCAAAATTTCAAAGATAATTTGAGAAATATGTAAACACATGCATGGGGCAGAGAGAAGCGTAGAGACCTGGCATGTACGTTGATTTCTCTGTCCTCACGAAAACGCTGTTGCCGCTGGAGAAGTTGTTGCCCATGCTGTTGAAGAAGATTAATTGACATGGAATTTAGAGCAACGTAATGAGATGTGTTGTTTTCTGCGGCGGCAGTGGCTCCAGCAACATTATCTCAAGTGAAGATGTCATGATTTTTGAAGAAGTCATGTTTCTCGTTCCAGTCTCAGACGATGGTGGATCGTCTGGGTCGCTGAGCTCTTCTCTTGGAATTCCTGCAGTCGGCGACATGAGAGCTCGAATTTGTCGGCTCGCTCAACCATCACAGCGATTGGAGCTGTATAGAAAGAGGCTGTGCATAGATGCAGCATTGGCTAAGCTTGAGTTCGACAATTTCCTTCAGTCGTTGCCCGAGAGTGAGACGTTCCTGATGGCTCGACTTGCTCATTTCATTTCACTAGTATCAGAGTTATCCTTCTCGTTTGCAAATGGCTCCATTGGTAATTTTGCAATAGCGTCACTTTATTTTGAACACAAATCTCTGTCCAAAGCGTCAGAAATGATTTGCCGTGAACTTGGCATCCCTCCTTCCGTAACCGTTTGCTCTCTTATAGACTTCTGCCCTCATCCGCTTCGTGTTGCCGTTGAGCTCGACAACGGGGACGTCATTCGAGGTCAAAATGAAGTTTCCCATCCCTCTACGCAGATACAAGTTGACAAGTCTTTTCAAGAGCCCCTCCCGTCCCCAATCAAAGCCCTTCACGTCGGCTGCGATGGCGCATCTCCCAACATGGCAGCGCTCACGAAGATCGCTAACGCAGCGCTAGTTCTATACTCATGCGGCTCTTTGTTCACATCAATCATTGCGCAGCTCGTGCTACCACAAGTTGGCTCCGCAATTTCCAAAAGCAACGCCATCAAAGTACTTCTTTTGAACAACCAGCCGGTCTGGCCCCTGCGCAATGTTTCTCAACCGGACAGGACCGAGAGACGTTTGGCATCACAGCAGCCGACGTTATCATGTCAATGGCTCGGTTAGAAACAAAGATGAAATCTGACACAAGCAGCCACTGCAACATCGCGCACCTAGCGGACGTGGTCGACGTTGTTGCCTCCGTCAGAGGGTGCGCCATCCCTTTGGGACCCCTCGCACTCACTGCGGCTGAGCACGTCGAAGTGGACGGAGCAAACGGCTTGTGGTGTCCTCTGCTATTCAAGCAGCTACTTCAACGCTTGTCCAAACGAGTTGCGAACTAATCCAACATCATCCTGACCTTGATTATTGAAGAGAACGGTGATCGCAAAGGGTGCCACCACTGGGCCGCTGCTTGACACGGTGTTTCCACAAGCGCTCCCTGGACTTGCGTTTCGCGCGTCCTTTCGGGGAGTCTCAAATAAATTACATCCGAGAAGAACGCCCTTTCAAATGCGTTGCAGCAGAGGAATACTCATGTCCGACGCCCCATGGTCAGACCCGCTCGACGCTTCAGAACGGCATTGTTTGCCGTCAGCAATCGCCTCCAACGCCTCTGCAACCTCCCCAAACTCTGGCCGCAGCGCTTCGTCCCTATCCCAACATCGGATCATCAGCTCTGCAAAGTCTGGGTTCATGTCCGCTTCAACAGACGGCCGCCCCCCCTCTTTTATGTACGCCATGGCCGCGATGGGCCCTTCAGGAAACATTGGGTCGTTTGAGTACGGTACCTTCCGCGTCCACACTTCCCACATCAAAATGCCAAAACTGTACACGTCGCCCCTGGCTGTTGCGATCGCCCCCACTTCGAACGTCTCAGGCGGCGCCCACAACCATGCCCCCAGCCGCTCCGTCGCCCGGGACGCCGCAGCTTTTGCCGCGCCGAAATCTGCAAGCTTCGCGACAAAGTCCTCGTTAACAAGGACGTTGCGGCTCTTTAAGTCACGATGGACAAGGCCAAGGGCGTGAAGAAACCTCATTGCCGCTGCGACATTTGAGAGCATAGCGTTCTTCCGCTTGGAGGGGAGGGAGACCGAGGGGTCGTTCAGGAGGGCAAAGAGGGTTCCGCGGCTCATAAATTCGAGGATGAGCGCGGGTGGCCGCAAAGTCACGGCGAGCAGTTGCACGACGTTGGGGTGACGTAGGCTCTGATGCAGCGCCGCCTCTTCGATGAAAGCGTCCTGATCATTGGCGCCGTAGAGGCGCTTAACAGCGACTCGCTGCCCCTTCCAAAGCGCGACGCTGACGACGCCGTCCGCACCGGCGCCGACGTCGCGGAGGACGTCAAGGTCGGCTGAGGATATGACAAGGTCGCGGTTAACAAAGAGGGGGGCTGATTGGGCACGGCGGCCACTTGAGTTGATGTCGACAAATGAATGGAGGAGACGAGCCGTCACCCGCTCGCGCCACCGCCGATGAGCTCGCCGAACAGCCACAACGGCAATCAAAAAAAGAAACACGACGACAATGGAGGCAGGGATGGCGATGGCTCCAATCCAAACGGACGCGGGGCTGATGCCTAAGCGCCCGCAGCGGGGGGGTTGAGGGGCGACGTCGCAGGGCGAGATGGCTATTCGGACATTGGACGCGGGGAATCTCAGTTGGCAAAAAAATGAGGACGAGACTTGGACGTCTTTGGAGGGGCAGTCGGCGGTAACGTTGGCAGCGGCGGGGGTATCATAAATGACCTGAAGGGTGGTGCCTTTGACTCCAGGGTTGAACAATTGACCCATGGCGTCGCGGAGAATAAGAAGGCAGAGGTAGGGCGTGGTGCCGTCCCACGTGAAGGCGACGTTGATGCGCGAGCCGACGATGATGAGGGACGAATGCGCTGGGGAGGGGAGGGGTGGCACAGCTGCGAGGGAGATGTGGACGCACGCCGGGATGACGAGGGGGACGAGGGTCAGTTGGACGACGGGGGATGAGTGGGTGGGGACGAAGAGTCGGACGACGCCAAATTGGTCAGCGACTGTTGCCGCTGGAATGGATGGAACGGCTACTCCGAAAGCTGGGGTGACAGAGACGATTACATCGTGGGGACTCTGGGTTTTGATGGGGAGGGTTGCCGTCACGCGGACGCAAACGGCGAGAGGGGCGAGGTAGGAGGGCTCGAGGGGTGAGAGGCAAACGACGGGGGCGATGCAAGAGACGAAGGGGGCGGAGAGGGCGTCGACGCGAATGATGTTGGTGGAGTTGTCTCCGGAGAAGACGCTGAGGACTTGATCTGAGTGCGACGTGGAGCCAACGACGGTGATGTTTGATGGGCCGAAGGAGGAGATGACGAAAAAGGATAAAAGCTCGACTCCGTCGATGACAAGGGAGCAGGCGGAGATGGTGAAGCGGGCAGCGATGGGGGTGTTAACAAGGGAGGAGGAGATGGTGACGTTGGACTGCACGGCGTCAAGGGAGACGTTGAAGGCGAGCTGCTGCGTGAAAATGAGGTCCGACTGCGTCGCGCCGATGAGAAAAGACACAAAAGGCGATGACAAAAACGAGCCACGCCGCACAGTCAGGGTTGAATTTGAAATTACGATGGCGCCATTGGCGGAAGGCTGGTTTGCGACGAGGATGGAGTCGACGAAGACAAGGACGGTCGAGAAGGCGGTGATGGCAGGGCTTAAGGAGACGAAGGAGGCGACAGAGGTGAGGCGGGAGTGGCGCGCGTCGAGTGCGACGGCGTTGGAGGAGGAGGAGGTGATGTTTGATGCGACGAAAACGACTTGGCTCTTGGAGACGACGGAGGCGTAGGTCTGGGATGTCGTCGCGAGGGAGGAGGTAAGGAGGAGGACGAATGACTCTTCACGGATGATGACGGCCTCGCACGAGCTGATGTGCGACGACGTCATCGTCACCTGCGCCGTCTGAAAATAGACACCGATTTGAACCCCAAGGCGGGACGTCATAACCACGGCATCAAACGTTGCCGCCGCCTTGATGACGCTGACGCCGTAGCCGTTGGGCACGACGGGCTCTGGCGTGTCGACGGTGATGACGGTGGAGTTAAAAAACAGCTCACCGCCGTTAAATTCGAGGGCATAACTTGATGTGACGGCAACGAACGTCGACGCGCGCACGAACACGACACAGGCGTGCGACTCCAGGGCTGACACCCCCGATACGTTAACAATGACATCAGTCAAGTTTAGCGCGCCGACAAAGCATCGCGCAAAGGACCCTGACGTTGCGGCGCCGCTGCGGCGAAAATCCGATGAAAGGACGGTCGCGGAGGCGCCGCGATCGACGTACAAGTCGCCTGCTTTTGAAGACGCGATGTTCAAATTGAAAGATGAGTTTGTTATGGACAGATGCCCGGAGTCACCGACGTAACAGGCGCCGCCGGAATAGGCGGTGTTGGCAACGAATTGGGAATTTGAGATGGCAACAATGGCGGAGTCAACGACAGTAAGGGCGCCCCCCCCACGGATGAAATTAAAAGCCTCATTGTTCAAGAAAATTGAGTTAGTTACGAACGTGACAGAGCTGCTGTGGGCGCAAATGGCGGCGCCGTAGGAGGCGCGGTTACTTTCGAATCTGGACCGACGGATAGTGGCGCTGCCTTGGGAGAAGATGGCGCCGCAGTTTGAAGCAAAGTTTGACTTAAAGCTGCAGTCCTCAATCGTTACGTTAGAGTCAGCGGAAACAGACAACGCCGCACCGCCAATTGTCTCGTTTGCAGTGCAGCCTTCAAAGCGGGAGCTTGAAATTACCCCCGTCGAGGCGGTGAGGGCGAATGGGAGGTCTCCCCGTGCGTTCGAGCGGCTGAAAACGCAGCCAACAATGTAAAACGTTTGCACGAACCTCACGTTGCCGCCAACGGCGCAGTCGGCCGTGCGCAACCCGTCGGCGATGATGGCGACCATCGACTCGGCCTTGAAAGCTTGCGTTGCGTTGCGAACCGTCACGTTTTGGATGGTGGCACTGGAACCGTACGAAATCAGCAGCGCTGGGGCGCCGGACGTGTTGGCGACTGTTGAGTTTGAGATGAGCCCAGATTGGATGGAGGAGAGGGTGATGGCGCCGTTGGGGAAGACCTCGTGCATCCACGCGCTCGCGACAGTAACGGCGACGACGTTTGCGATGAGGACGTTCTGAAAATAGATGCAGCTCTGCCTGCAGTTGGAGAAAAAACAGTCGCTCGCTTGCGCACGAAAGCCGGTCACGGCGCCGATGGGGTTGTCCGCGTCAAAAAAGCGGCTGCTTGAGACGGAGAGATTTGCTCCATTGGCCCCAACGCAGGAAGGGACGTTGAAACCCTTCACATTTGAGAAATGCGAGTCAGTGACGACCACAACTTCGGCTGAGGGAAGAGACATCGCGGCGGAGTAAAAGACTGGGCCGCCGTAAGAGTTAGAGACGTCGGCAACGACAGCGGCCCTGACGAAGAGACTTGCCAAGTTCACGCAAACGGAGGAGCCCAAGGGGGCGGTGTTGATGTTGGTGACGGCGATGTCTGAGAAGGTTGACTCTTCGATTGAGACGTTGCCGCGTAGAAGCAAGACGGCGGCGCAGCCGTTTGCGACGGAGATGTTGGAAAACGTAGTTGTCGAGATGGAGAGGGTGGTGAAAGATGCTGAGGCGTCGACGACGCAGCCAAAGCTGCAGCCGAAGTTGGCGAAGGAGGAGGAGGAGATGGCGATGGAAAGGGGGGAGGTTCCGTTGGCTTTGATGACGGGCATTTCCAGCGCGTTGATTGAAGAGATTGAGATGGATGTAAGAGAGAGGGATGATGCGCCGGAGATGACTACGATAGGGGTCGTACCTGTGAAGGACAACGAAGACAGCCACAAATGAATGTTGGCTCCACTAAAGAAAGGAGGCTCATGAACTATTACTTGAGCTGGGGCAGCAGACGATATTGTGAGATTGGTAAGACGACATGGAGACGGTAGCACCGAGGACAAGGTCGAATTGTATGACGCGCCGTCTATGAAAATTTGCATGGCAGCGCCATTGCAGCCAACACGCAGAGCAGCCTGTACAGTGCGAAGCGGGGCATCAAACGAGCCGATGCTAGAGTCAGAACCTCTCTCACTTACCCAGATGACCCTCTGACTACAGCAAAGGGCAAAAGAAACTAGGACAGCAAGGCCTCGTAGAAACCATGTCCACATCCCACTCTAACAAATGCTTTTTATCGAGGCAGCATTGAGTTGAGGATCTACGTCATTGCTCCTCTTGAAAAATGTCCAAAAGCATCAATGTCTTATCCAATTGGACCAGCCGCTAGCGTAATGGACTTGTCATCTTGGCAAAGTCGTGTACATTTGACGAAGTCATGGTTGTGCGAAAGTCCTTGTTCCAGTGGAAGTATTTGCAATTCAGGCCCGGCGTCATCATCTTGAATGTCGACAGTACACTGGGAAGTAACAAGAAGTTGGACGCGCTGTCTTCACTGCTGTTTTCCAGACTTTCTGATTGACTGATTTACCAGCCTCAAGAGCGCATATGACAAGAAAGTATCCACTGTTTGGATCCGGGCAAAGCCTCTCACAGCACCGCTAGTGCTATCTGCATGTGCACCCTCACCCAGTAGGGGCGCGTACAGGAAGTTGGGCAAATGATTCTGCTGAACAAGCTCCTGGGGAAGCGAGTCCTGTTCTCTTCCGGTCAGAATATGCTGCCCCCATCAATTGATTCACTAGACACGCTGTCCAATGCTGAACTCCTGTTGTCGTCTTATTGCTCCGAGAGATACTTGTCCCCACACTCCATCGTGTCCCTCACAGGTTTCTCCATCGGCCGTGCCTACTTCAAAGGTCTCCTTGATAAAGCTGGTCTAGCGGTTGAATGTACCTCCTCCTTTTCAAGCCCAATTCTTCAGCGTTTCAGCAAGGCCAATTCAAAGGATTCTCCGACCCGTTCACAGCCACCGCCCCAACGGCGCAGCAGTCCGCATTTTTTGCCTCCTTCCTTCAATCGACCGCCGCGACATACTCTGCAGCAGTGGCCTCCAATCTCTCGCTCGACCCTCAGCTTATCCACGACGCGTACAACAAAGGCATATTCTCCGCAGCATCAGCAGCTAGCGCTGGCCTTGTGTCCGCCGTTAAGTACGACGACGAAGTGGAAGCGTCGCTGGGTGACATTCCCGCGCTCTCTGCGAGTGAGTCTCTTTGAAATCGACCTTGTTTATGGCTCAGAGGAGTATCGCCGTGTTTCCGACCGTGCGGCTGATGTTCCCCGCGGTCGCGACACAATTGCCGTTGTGTCTTTGCAAGGACCAATCACTCTGGTCGCCGGGCAGACGCCGTTTGGGCGGGCGATGGGCGTCGAGAGTTTGCGAAGAGCTTTGAAAGCTGCCGTCGATGCCAAGCGTGTGAAAGGCATCGTATTCAAAGTCTCTTCCTCTCAGTTGTCACGTTGACAATGCAGGTCAGCTCCCCCGGAGGTTGCGCAACGTGCGGCTGCTCGCGCTTCGACTCGTCTGACGAATTCGCAGCGCCTCGGACGTGATCGCTCGAGAGGTTGAGCGCGCAGCGGCGGTGAAGCCCGTCGTACGTTCGCGCTTTGCAATACCTGACGCAAGGCCGTTTCAATGGGAGCAGTTGCTGCGTCGGGTGGTTACTATGTCAGCGCGCCAGCAAGGCGAATATTTGCCCAGCCCCTGACTGTAACTGGCTCCATTGGCGTCGCATCCATTAAGGTTGGGTCAGGAGGATCTTCTGAAAATGTAGCCGAACTTCAAGGGGCTGCTTGAAAAGCTGGGGATCACAACGGTAGCAGCCCAACGCCGGACTTACCCGTGCAGTTTGAATCGTCGTGCGGTACGTTTGCAGGCCTCAGGCTCCCTCTCCACAATTTGGATGAGGGCGAGCGTGCGGTCCTTCGTCAGCTCTCGGCCGACACGTATGAGACTTTTGTGTCGAAGATGAGCCACTACAGGAAAATCGAACGGGGGGTGGTGTTGTAGCAAGTTGGAATGACTGCGCAGAGGATGGATGCGCTCGCGGAGGGCGCCGTTTTTGTAGGTGCAAATGCTGCGCAGAATGGCCTGGTCGATGAGCTGGGCGGCGTTAGAGATGCGGCGAGGTGGGTTGCCTCCGAAGCCGGGGTGGAGGTGGGGGAATTGTCTTTTCTTTGATGGTTGCAGTCGTTCTCCGTCAAGGCTTTTCTGACAGACGGATCGTGGAAGGAGCAGCTGATGGAGCAGCTGGGTGAGGCTGCCCTGGCTTGGCTGACCGTTCAGAAGATGTTGGTTCCGTTGCCATGTCGAATTTGATGACTTTGAGTCAAGACATGTCAATGAGTAGCGACGTTGATGGCGTGTACTAAATCAAACTTTACTTTTATCAAAGCAAAGGTCACTCACGCACATGGGCTGTCTTGCCATGCGTCCGCCTCCTCGTCCGTTAGGTCGAAGCAAGTCTCCGCCTCCAAGCCTTCGACTCCCTTGACGCTAAGGGGCGAATACTTCGCGACCATGCCCTCCAGCACAGCTGCCTCCTTTGCAACCCTCTCAATGGCCCTATGCAGCAGCTTCCGCTCTCGATGGTCAGCCCCGAACGAAGCCAGCTGCTGGAACTGCAACCGCCAGCACTCCCGTGAGTGCCTCCGGATTTCGTCCTTGTCGTTCCGCGCAATCTCTTCGCTGCAGCCTCTGCAAACAAAGTTTTCGCCGCTCGGTGCAGCTCCTAACAGCTCCTCGTCAATAGGGAGGGCTGAGATTTGGCCCTCTGCAGCCAGCATCATCGTCCTCACGTTCAGCCGGTCTTCGTACTTCTCCAGCCGCGCCTCCACGTCCGTCGCGACTCGAACCAATCCCTCAATGCGGTTACGAAACGTCGTGACTTGCACCTCTGCTGAGACTGGTACCTCAACCAAGAAGCTTACAGCGCCCGACCGCTCAGAGAATTCGTTGAAGCGCAGGTCTGCGGGACAGCAGGCGCCGCAAATTGCGAAACCAAAGGAGGAGTTTTGGGACGTGACGTTACCTTCGATTGTCGGGCCGTTGACGCCAATGACGAGGATGGACGTCTTGCAGTTTTGCACGACATTGAAGCGAAGAGAGTTCCGATTCGTTTGATCCCAGCCGATTGAATTCAGTTCGATCCCGATGAGGTTGCACTGTGCAACATAATTGCCATCGACGACGATGTTAAACGAGTCCCGAACGAAAATGCCCGTGACCTCACAGTCGGAGATTGTGTTGAAGAACACTCGACTCTGTGACATCGCCGTGTCGATCTTCAGGCCGTAGTTGTTCCGGGCGAGGACGTTCTTGGCGACAAGGATCTGAGACGAGCCAAGACACTCAATCGCAAACACGCGGTGGTCCGAGATGAAGTTGAGGACGGCCTTGACGGAGCAGTTCCCCGTCGAAAAGTACCCAGTTTGCGTATTGTTGACAATACAGTTGCTAACGACGGCGCAATCCCCGCTTTCGACAGAGTGAATGCCAATATTGTTCATCACAATCCGGCAGGACTTGATCAGGACGCTGGACGCCCGCTGCATGACGCCAGACGAGCGGTTGACCTGCAGGAGGCTGTTTTCAACCACAGCTTTTGAATTCTCCAACGCGTAGATGCCGACGTCATTTTCCTCGAGAAAGCACCTCCGAATCTCCGTGCGGCTGCCCTTGCAGCATTCGACGCCCTGAAGTTGATGGCCCTTGATGTACGACAAGGCACATTGCACAAACCCCCCATCAAAAGCAAATGCACCCGTCTGAGTATTTGTGTGGACAAAGCACCGTACAAGCCTGACGTAGCCGCCATTTGCAGTTATGCTCTCGACTCCGACGACGTTATTTCGAATCTCCGACTGCACAATCCTCACCATCCCTCCAGACTCAACCCGCACCCCACGCGACGAGTTCTGCAGCAGCACACGGTATGCACGTACGTAAACAGGCGCCCGGACGATGAGGGCGTAGGACGCCTGCGCTGCAACTGTGCAGTTTTCCACTTCAATGTCCTCGGCTTTGGAAGCGACAAGCAAGCCGTAGTGGTCCGACGAATTCGCCGTCACAACACAATTCCGCAACCGCCCGCCCAAGAGCATGACCACAGCCTCGTCCCGGCGCTGGTCCAGCGACTGAACTGTCAAGCCCTCAACGACGCAGCCGCGATTAACGGTGAGGCCACACGACGTGATGGTCGGGAACGAGTGCCTCGCGAAGAGGGCGCACCCTTCTGGCAGTTCGATGCTTGACTGCACCTTGATACTGCATGACACAAGAATAGCAACGGCAGTCCGCTTGCCACACTCGAGTGCCGCGCTGAGCTGCACTTCGTCATTGACATCGATGACTTGCAGAGGGCTGAAGTCAGAGGGAATCAGGCTGGCACTGACGCCAGCGTGCGCAGCGCAAAAAGCTGGGATCTGCGTCTTGAGCTTAAAGACCTCTCCGTCGGCGTGGAGATTGAAAAGCTCCTTCGTTTGATTCCACTCCTTGTTCATGTCAGTCGTCAAAAACTTCTTGTCGGCGGCGATCAGGTCTTCATACTGTTTCGTCGACCTCTCAATGCGGCCGTGAAGGGCATCAATGCGGGAGTCAATCGATGCGCGCGGTGTCACGGAGTCGGCTTCAACGCAAGGACACACGGCGTTGTGTGCGCTGATCAAGTCGCTGAAAGACAGGGGCGCAACGAATGAGCAGGTGCTGGACAAGCAGGACTCTAAATGATGTGGGCAAACATCCTCGTGCTCCGCAATGTTGGACAAGGGCCAAACTTCCGCACATCCAGCCGAAGCCTGGGGATGTGAGGTCAAAGTGCGAATGAAGGACGTTGAGAAGGACGGTTGGGGCGACTTTCATGATGGCGTCCCACATGCGCAAGGCGAGGATGGAGACGGCGCGGACAATCTCGAAGGACATTCCAGGCACCGGATTCTCAAGACCGCCTGTTGTCCCTTGGCACGATGGCGGGGTGATGTTTCTAAAGATAGAATATACGTGGATGCGGTGGGGGGAGAGGTGATAAAGCCACGTGAGGGCATTGTCTGACGAAAATTCCAACCGCAGGGGGGAAAAAGCAGCTGAATGGTAAGAAGCTGTTGTGATAAGGGGATGTAGAGCAGAGGTGCGAGGACATCGGACAAACACAACGACAAGGAAGCTCACCGTCCGCAGAGAGAGCAGCAGCAATGACCTCGGACTCCCTCACAAGGTTCGCCCATTCGTCGTCGTCGAACTCGCCTACCAAAATTGGCCGCAGCCGCAGCTGGAGCGGATTGAGAAGGAATTTGCAATGCACGCGCAGCCTCTGCATCGCCGTGATCGACTGCTCATCCGAAACGAGGTCTGCATCGTGCAAGACGCAATTCACAGGACACTTGAGCGACGCTGATGATCCACGCCCCCCCTCCTCAACAGAGGCATTGCGCCGGAAGTCCAAATACTTTTCGGCGCATTTCCGGCAGTAGACATGGCCGCAGTTGAGACGAACTGGGTCCATGAAGACAGAGAGGCAGAGCTGGCAGAGGAGGTCCATTGCGGCGGACTCGCTGTCTTCGGAAATGCGTCGGCCAAAGACGGTCGGACAAGTCGCCGAGTTGGTGACAGCTTGCTCAATGTCGGCGGCGGTGAAGTGTCGGTCGATCGTGTTCTTGGTTGCAAGGACCGTACTGCCCGTGTGCGTAGTGTTAACTGATGGGGTCGACGACAAAGCAGGATTGCAGGGCGGGGCCTCTTCAGCGGCTAAAACAAAGGCCGCGTCCTTTGGAGCGAAGCGGGATCGAAATTCGTCGTTGGCCCAAAATAGCTGAGCGAACCGCTCGTTCTGGGGCGTGAGACACTCATTTGCGGGAGGAACTTTCAGATTGAACTCAAGGGACGATGCTGCAAACTTGGCCTTCTCTTCGGGCTGAAAGGTGAGAGCAATGCAGGCCGAGGTACCGTCGTCGACACGCCGCCGATGTGTTGCGCAGCGGAAATGTCCAAGAAGAAATGAAAAAGACTCTGTAGCAGGGTAGAGACTGTCCTACCGCGTCAGGAGGCTTGCAGAGGCACGACATTGTAGATCGCCACTTCTCGGGATGAAAATCAGAAGCCATATCGAGACATATTCGTGCATTGGTCTCGAAACGTCCATTGGGGGTCAGCATTCGAATGGAAGGAGGCTTGATCGGGGTCTCTTGGGAGAAATGAAGAGTGCCGTGGTAGCAGCCGCCGGCAAACGGCGAGTCTGGTGGGCCCTCGAATGCAAAATGCCAAAGGAGAATGTTTCGCTCCTCGATAGCGACCGTGACGAATGGGAGAGGCTCCTTCAGGAGGATCTTCTGCTGATGAAGCAACCACCGGGTTGCAGGATCCATTTGGAGACTCTGTAAAATTAAAGATCGTTTTACGGGGGATGGCCATCAGAGTGACCGATTTGATGTGTGACCAACCCAACATTCGAATCCAGCAGAGTGCAGCATTTGTTTCGAACAGTGAATGTGCATGCAACGAACAAAAGAACGCACATCCTGTGCGGGAAATTGCATCGTGCGTGCTCCAATTTGTTTAACGCAAATGTAGTGTTTCATTTTTGAATGCAACAACTCACACCCCACACTTGTCGAGAGCTCTCACGTGAGAGAATGAAATACCATAGAGTTCGATGATAGAAAGTTTCGTGAGGCGACAATGCAGCCGGCAACAGAAAAAAAAAGCCTGAACTCCTAAAGATAACAAATTATCTCAAAATCTGTTATCGTTGCCCGCCATGAACGGAGTGAAGTTCAAGAGATACCTCTCAGTTGAAAACTGGGTTGAAGTTGAAGATGCCCAGGGTCGAATCTATTATGCCAACATTCAGACTAAGGAAGCCCGGTGGGATCCCCCTCCGGGGGGGTCTCCTTCAGCGTATGCTGTCGAAAAAATCGTCTGAAAATGCAGCAACCCTCCTCAAGGACAGCCGAGCACGAGCTCGTTGCCCTTGCCGATTTCGCAGTCGAGAGGAAGGAGCTCCTTGAATGTCCCAGAATGGGCGGAATCTGTGGATGCAAAGACTGGCAAAGCGTACTACTACAATCGCATCACCAAGCAAACAAGGTGGGATCGACCGCCGGAAATGGACGAGGGTGCTTTTGTGGCTGCATCTTCGTCTCAGGTTCATCCATCTCAGTCTCCTGCACTGTCAGTTCCACAGGAGGAGAGTGAATGGATTAAGACAACCGACCCGTCGTCAGGTATTTGAAAAATGGAGCCCTCCTTCTCACCGATTAGGAAAGGATTATTACGTCAACATGAGGACCAAACAGTCAAGTTGGGAACCACCCCCAGAGCTTCAAGCCGTCCAGCAATCTCATCCAGCCGCTGGCGTTCGAATGTCTGAGCTGGCCTCTCGCCAGAGCGCCTCTCGCCAGCCCTCACCTCCTCCTCAGCGGCGAAGCCTAGAGCTTCGGCCTATCAATTCAGCTCCAGCACTGAACAGCCGCATG
Source organism: Verrucomicrobiaceae bacterium (assembly GCA_027487435.1). Classification (GTDB taxonomy): domain Bacteria; phylum Verrucomicrobiota; class Verrucomicrobiia; order Verrucomicrobiales; family Akkermansiaceae; genus UBA956. The sequence continues at coordinate 17,626 of JAIYDP010000003.1, forward strand.
AGTTGGGATGGAAACTTGGCCGTGGCTTCACAAGAGCCCCGGCGTCCTGCCTCTGCGGTTATATCTTCTATTGTCTCCTCGATGGGACAAGAGGGGTCCTCTGCTGGAGTTGGCATTTTCCTTGAGCAGCACGACGTTGGTGGGCCTGTGTTGGTCAAGACGATTTTCAAGGGAACTTCGGCGGAGCGCTGTGGCAAGATTGCGATTGGAGACGAAATTGTCTCAGTCAATGGCCAATTGGTCGAAGGAAGATCTCCAAACAGCCTGCGCACCGTCATCGTTGGTCAAACTGGGACAACAATAAGTCTTGGGTTCAGGAAAGCTGGAGTGGGAATTTCTTTTAGCATATTTATTCATCAGGGCTCTGCGTATGATGTGAAGCTCGTGCGCGGATCTGCTGAGTTCTTGGCAGCTATCAGGTATCAGTGCTTGAATCATTTTTCTTAATGAACGAAGTGCAAAGGGGTTGGAGCTTCTCGATGAGCTCATATCGTGTCAATATACCCTCAGGACGGTCGAAGCTGATTTGGAAGAAGAGAAAAATCAGAGGAGGGTTTTGGACTCGGGTCGTGGCAACGACAAGGGAGTCGAGCGGACGATGTATGAGGAGGAGCGCCGCAGGCTTCTTGAGCAAGTTGATTACGAGCAGAGGATGAGGCGGGAGGCGGAGCACCGAGAGAAGAAGCTATTGGATGATCGAATCAAGGACACGTTGCTGCGCAAGCATCAAGACGAAGAGCGCGAGAAGGATAAGAAGGAGATCGCGCAGCTGAAGGACATGGTCCGAGCTGAGCAAAACAGGGTTCGAGAGGTCCAAGAGAAGATGCTCCGCATGGATGACGACATGAGGCAAAAGGAGAGAGATCTGAATGAGGTCGCGGAGAGGGCGCAGCGCATGACGAGCAAGTTTGAAGAAGACCGTTTCAGACTTGAAGATTTACTCAAAAAGGAGCAAGACGCTAGGCTCTCGGAGCAGGCCACCCGAGAGGCCCTTGAAGCTCGTGAGCAGCAGCTGTTGCGTATGCTTGAAGATGAGCGATTCCGTTGGGGCGAGGCCGTTCGTCTGGAGGAGCAGCGCGCCCGAGCTGAGGAGGCGGCTAAGCGAGAGGAAATCATGCAGGAGCTGCTCGATCGCGAAGAGAAAAAACGCGATACTGCATTGGACGATCTCAAGAAGAGGTTCTGCTTGTGTTTGAGTAGCTGACGAATTTAAGGTTCGACTCGGACCGTCGTCGCTTCGAGGACTTGCAGAAAGACCTTGAGAAGAAGTTGGCAGAAGCTATCGGCCGGGAGGCTGTTCTTCTGGATGAATTGAAGAAGAAAGACGACCGTCGCGGCATGTCCGAGGAGGGTCGAAGGTCAGCGGAAGACACGATGAGGGATCTGTCTAACAAATTGCACCTAGAGTCCCAGTAGGGATGATTTGTCTTGCGTAACTGACACACAAGGTTAAGACAGCAGGCCGAGGATCGTGAGAAACGATTTTCAAGCCTCCTCGCGACTGCAAGGGCTGAAGAAAATATCCTCAGGGACAGCGTTCGCGATTTGTCTTCCAAGGTTGATTCCCTGCGTGGAGAGGCTCAAGTGGAGGGAAAGAAAAGGCGAGATGAAGAAGAGAGACGAAAAGTGATTGAAGAGAGGGAGCTAAGGGTTCTCGTCGCCTTGGTGTGTCGCTCACCCGCTCAGCTTGTCCGCCAAATAGAGAATGAGCGGGCCCTACTTCGTTCGACCCCCGTCGATGCGGACCGCATGGGGGCGCCAACTCCGAACCGTTCGGCCTCTTGTTTCACTCTCACACCGTCAGAGTTCGCCTCCGTCATCGCAGCTCCGGCGCCGCACATTTTGTCCAGCCTGTCAGCACCGCCGTCGTCCGGCCATTCAAGCTCTTTGCAGATCCCCCCCCCCCAAGCTGCGGCTGCAGCCCCGGCATCGGTATCGGATGACACCCAGAGCAGTGCTCGGGGCCAAAGCATTCCGACTCTGATTGGCTTGCTCACTTCAAGACAAGCGGGGACTGTGAAGGAGGCTGTGTACTCCCTAGGTTGCTCACAACTGCTTCAGCTGATTGGATTAGGACTTGCGGCTATTGAAAGCGACGGCAGGAAGAGCATTCTCGCCCTCCCGCAGAGCGTTTTCCGCCTCCAAAACCTTCTTTCTTTTAAGGACCCGACAGTTGTGCGCTACGCGTCCCTTGCCCTTGGCAATCTCGCCATGGAGGTACATATCCTCCGCGCTTCAATCTTATGTCGCTCAGCCAGCGGGTCGCCGCTCAATCTTGACGGTGCCTGAAGCAATCATGTCTTTGGTGAATCTGTTGTCGTCCCAAGACGTCGAAACAGCTCGATACGCTTCTCTCTGCATTGGCAATATGGTACTCGAAGAGCAAGGCCGTCGAGCTGTCCTCCAGACCCCCTGCATCTCTCATTTCGCGTCGCTGCTCTCCTCCGCCGACAAGCAGACCGTTCGTTACGCATGTGGAGCCGTTCGCAACATAGCTGTCGAGGAGAGCGGGCGCAGAGTAAGCGTTGAGTCTCTTGAATTCATCCGTGTGACGAATTGTCGTGTCTCACAAGCACAGGCTGTTTTGGCGGTGCCCGCAGTGGTTGCGGTGCTGCAAGAGCTGACTAATTCAGCTGATGCTGCGACAAGCCGATATGTATTCCCTCACGTTGCTGCGCATTTAACAAAATGCAGGCTGGCGCGGCGTTGAAGAACCTGTCGATTGGAACTGCACAGCAGACGTCAGCGAACGGATCCACATCGACGACAGCAACGTCTGCCCATGCGTCTTCGATTGAGAAGACCATGCCAACAGTTCCAACATTGTTCGAGACTTAAGTGGGCTTGGCTTTCATGCAGAATGGAACCAGAAGAGTCCTTTTATTGTGATGTTAATGAACATGATGAAAACCTCTGTTTAACAACGGAAATCCACTTTTTATGGTACAAGTGACTGGACCAATGGAAGAAGATCTGTCCCCGCTCTTGCCTTTGAAATCGTTGCCTCCTGCAGTCGAAGAAAGGACCTGCACTGGCCCATTTTTCGTCGCAGTCCTTGCGTGTGCCATGGGAGGGCTGCTCACTGGTTTCGACATTGGTGCGTGACATCCTCCTGGGAACTTATCCCCTCAGCTGTATCTTCAAGCACCGTAACAATCATGCCATTCGTTGTCTCTGAAGATGATATTGCCATAGCAAAGAGCATTGGTCTTCTTGGTGGCGCGTTTGGTATGCCCTTGTCACGCTCTGCTCAATCTCAGGCATTTTCGGGGGTCCTCTTGCTGACCGATTCGGCCGACGTAATGCCACGCGCGTCGCAGCTCTGCTCTACGTCATCTTTGGAGGTGTTGCCCTAACAGCTGCGATCACTGAAAGTTTGGTGCACTTCACCCCTCCCCCCGTTGACTTCCAGCCCCACTACCTCGCCGCTCGCTCCGCCATGGGCGCAGCAGTTGGAGCAAACTCAGCCCTTGTTCCTCTCCTCCTCGCCGAAATATCCCCTCCCCCCCTCCGTGGCGCTGTCGTCTCCTTTAACCAACTTTTAATCTGCACTGGCGTCCTATTGGCGTACGCCGTCCAAATCCCCTTCGTCGCTCAGCGTATTTGGGAGGGGCCTATCGCATGCGGCTGCGCGCTAGGTCTCCTTCAATTTGTGGTTTGTAGCGTGGGGGTGCCCGAGTCGCCGCGATGGCTGGTCATGAGTGGGCGCATGTTTGAGGCGCGCCGGGTGCTCTTGCGGCTGCGCGCAGGCTCTTCTGCCGAGGCGGTGGAGGCGGAGATGTCGGAGATGGAGGTATGGCTTTTCCCGCTCTCACTCGTTTTGTTATTTAGCCGATTGTGTTAATAATTCTTTAGCGCAGCCTCAGCACTGAAAAGCCGCGCTGGGCTGAGGTCTTTTCGATCGCGAACCGTCGCGCGCTTGCGGTTGGAGTCGCCCTCTCAGCGGCGCAACAACTAACAGGGGTGAACGCAATAAATCTTTACGCGCCGGAAATATTCGCCGCCGCAGGCGCGGCCGACTCCCTCGTCATGACCGCCATTCTGGGCGTATTTAAAGTACGAGCGACTCATGGCCTCTAATCCCCAAAGGTCGTGTTTGTTATTTTAGCAATTCTGTTGATGGACCGCGTCGGGCGAAAGCCCCTCCTCTGCGCCGGCCTCGCCCTCATGGCCGCCGCCATGGTCGCCCTCGCGCTTGTCATCGCCCTCCTCCTCCCTCCCTCCCCCTCCCACGCCGTCGCGCTGCTTCACAGCGGGTCCATTTCCGGAGCCCTTGCGCTGGGGTCTATTGGGGTCTACGTCGTTGGTTTTGAGATCAGCCTCGGCCCGATGCTAGCGCTGCTGCTAACAGAGATTTACCCGTCGCAGTTACGCGGACGGTGCGTCGCGTTGGGCACAGCCTTCGCTTGGGTGCTCAATTTCGCAACTGTTTTGTCTTTTAGCTACCTCCAGCGTGCGGTGGGTAACGGCAATGTATTTTATGTTTACGCGGCCACATGCGCGACGGCGTTGGCGTTTGTGGCCATGGCCGTCCCGGAGACGAAGGGTCGCTCGTTGGAGGAGGTTGGGCGGCTTCTGCGGGGGAGGGGGTGAGTGGCCAGTTTTGAAATAATTTCCATCTCCGTCGATTTGCTTTTTGAGAAAAAATAAATTGATGGCGGCTGCGCTAAAAGCCGGTACAATGTATTTTTGTTACATTTTGCTCTAAAGTACAACAAGAAGAAACAGGCCGCTACCCGTCCTCGGCGCCTCGGTCCCTCTCCTGCAGCCGTCGTGCCGCAGCGATGGGGTCTATTTCTGCAAAATTAGAAACCCCTCCCACCCCCATTAGGCGCACGCAAGAGGGGGGGGTCGAATTGCCCTTTAAAGACGACATGGACGGTAATTCCTTTCAAATCTGTTAAGAGCGAAGCCTGCAGCTTCGGCGTGATCAAAAACATCCTCCGCCCATGAGACTCCCCCCCCCCCCTCCCACTGTGTCGGGCTCGCACTTGTAGTCGATTGTACAATCTGGCGAAACACGAGGCGCTCGTTCTCCGCGTCCATTCCTTCGGCCATCAAACGTCCCCCCTCACCCCCCCCCCCCCTCACCTTGGTTGATCTCGTCAACGACGTGAACGGGGCATTTGGTCAGTGGCTGCAGCGCTAACAAAAACAGCATCGTCGTCACAGCCTTTTCCTGCGCGCGTCAGCACCCCCCCAAACAAATCAAATCCCCACCCCCCCCGAGTGAAACATGTGGCTCAGCTGCTGCAGCTCGCTTTCGTTCCTTTAAGACATCAGCCGATTCCGCAGTCAAAAACCGAAATTTGACCCGAATGGACACGGCGTAAGTTTGAAAGTTGTCCTCCGTCTCCACAAGCGCCACCTCCCCCGTCCACCCCATCTCCGCAAACGCGAGGCTAAAGAATCTGTTAACAACCTCTATCTTCTCCCGCATCGCCGGCAACCAAATGCCCTGCCTAGTGTGAGGGGGGTGCGGGGTCTAAAGAAGATGAACGACCTTTTTGGACTCAAGGTCATCCGACGTCTGCGCGAGCTGCGCAACCCCTCGCGCAATCTCCGCCACGAGATTGGCCAACTGAAATTTCAGACGATGGAGCCGATGGGTGGGAATGAACGAACATGCGAAGAGCACACAAGGCTAGTACCTCAGCTTTCTTGGCCTCATACTCGCGGCTGCGGTTCATCGCAGCCGCGAGAGCGCGGGCGTCATTTTCCAAGCGGTCTCTCATCTCGCGCAGCTCCGCCAACGTGTCCGGCAGCTGCGCTGTCATCCCTCCCCCCTCTCAATCGGGGCTCAACCTCCGTAAACAATGCGCGAATTTCGGGCCGCACTTCAATCCTCGCGAGCTCGCTCTGGCGCGCCTTGAACTCTTCGCGAAGCTTGCCGTACGCCCCCTCGATGATGTTGCGAGTTTGCAACGCCTGGCGCACTCGCCGCTCAGAGTCAGCGATGTGCATGCGCATCGCGTCCACCTGGGGGGCATCGTGTGAGGGGTGATGTGACAACGTGGCAGCGGTGGGGTCGGTACCTGGGCGGTGAAATCCCGCCAAGCGACCTCATGCAGGCGCTCGTCCCGGTAGGATGAGCGGATTCTTTCGGCGAGGGCCTGCCGTCGCGTCAGCTTGAACACGAGGGGGAGGGGGTGTACGGCAATGGCGCGGATAGAGTTCAGCTGCTGCGTTGAGAACGCGCGGGCGTTTTCAGACTGAGGAGTTAAAAGTACGCAAAAAAGAAAGACGAGCTGCCGCTCGGCCTCTTGGGCGCCGTCGGCAGCGTCGGCGAGGTGCCGCTCGAGGTTGGCCTTCATATCCCCTAAAGAGTAAATCAACAACAGAAAGGTGGGAACTGATTGCCCGTCTCAAATTCCCATGTTCCTTTAGCTTTTGAACGAGCTCGCCCTTGCGCGCCTGCTTCTCCCCAAGCGCCCGCCTCAGCCGGCGCTCCTCCTCGCCCATCCCCGTGACGGCCTTGTGCGCGCGAACAACCTCCCCCTCCATCGCAGCAGCATCCTGCTCCAACTTCGCAACATTGCCGGCAGCGGAATCGACTGGCAGCATTACTTGAATAAAGAAACGAGCTACTCGGGATGAAAGTGTCGTTCCAGTCGCGAGTATTTCGCCGGATGGCCGCAGTCATCATAATTTCGTTTCCGGTGCGGTGGCCGACTTGGATGCGGACAGATCTCTCTGATGGCAGGTGAGAGGACGCATCCAGCGTTTGCAGGCGCACCAGGAGTGAAAAGGGTCTTGATTTTATGGCGGCGCATGACGTTGGCGTAGTCTTTATAAGCGCTGTTGTCGCCCATCATCTTCAAGGTCAAACACACCCCAATCCTCGACGCACAATCTTGCCGATGTTTGACAACGACTGCATCGCCACCATGACCTCGGGGGGTGCTTCAAAAGCATCGCACAGCCATCCGACGAGACCATCTCGGCGATGCTGCCACAAGTCAGACCCCACACTCTGAAACAGCTGAAGCACCTCGTCAGTGATGGGAAATGGGCGACTATTGACCTCCTTCATCGCTTGGGCGCTCACAACCACAATCGTCGGAGGTTCCTCTCCAAACGGCCGCGAGAACTCCCGCAATAAGTTCCTATCTTCGACACACGTGACTACAAACCCCTGGAGGATGAGGTCAGCCTGAGCCCCTGACCTCTTGATACGCGGCGGCTACGGCAGTGCGGAGGTAATCGGCGACGACGGATGATGGACAAAACACTTCTGCGGCGATGGGGCCGTAGACTGGGCCTCTGAAGAGGCTCGCTTTGGATTCGACCTCTCTTGCAAGTCGGAGATGCGGTCGGAAGCGCCCCTGCTCGAAGCGATGGCGTAGAGTTGCGCGGCGGTCGCGGACTTTGGTCAGACTTGGGTGGGTCAAACAAAAATGGATGCGCTGCGAACGCTGCATCCGCCTTTGCCTTGGCCTCCGTGGCCCTGTCGAGGCCCATTTTGGCGTCAATAAAGCTCGCATTCGCCGCAGCAGCTCGGCCGGCTACCTCCTCCTCCTCCCGACGCGCAACCGCCTGCAACTTAAGCTTCAGCAGCCCCAGCATTCACCAGCTCATCTTCAATCACTTTTAAAGGTCGCAACGCTGCAAGCTCTTGTTCTCGAAGTGGAATGTCTCGCTCCAGCACCTCAGCCTTTCCCTTCGCTTCTGCAGCCGCTTTACGTCGTGCGTCTTGCTGACGCCGAAGTTGCTCCAGCGTTGCTACCTCCGCACGTCACTTTGCAAACAGAGCCGTACCGAATTGCTCATCCTATCGTTGACCCGGCGCAGTTCCTCACTCTCTCGATCGATTGTCTCTCGGGCCGTGCGCATTTTTGTGAGCGACGCCTCTCGTTCTTTCTCCTTCGCCCTAGAAATGAAATCAGCTCAACTCCCCCAACCAATGAACTGAATGGGGCCGTTCACCTCGGCCAGCTGTCGCTGCGCTTCAGCAAACTCCTCACAGGCCTTCCTCAGCTGCTCCTGCCGCGTCAACAAGCCCGCACATGAGCAGGCACTTTCTTCTCCGCCAGCTTTCCACGGCGCTCCTGAACGTCCAAAAATGGGGCCTTTGCAGACGCTGCCTCAATCTCCACAATAAGAGCAACCAATCAAGTGAAACCCTCCTTTGAATTTCCTGCCGCCGTCGGAAACGCTCCAAGTCCTTTTCAATCTCTGCCACATCTCGCTCCAGTTGATTTCGTCTTGCCCCTGCGCTGTCCATTGTCTTCAGGGTTACGTATTTGGCACCCGTCCCGCACCTGAGCTAATCGCTGCTTGTCAGCGCCGAGGGCCTTGAGGCGGTCGTGCAGTTCGAAGTACATCGGCTCCCCCATCGCTTTTTCAACTTCTTCAATCAGCTTCTCTGGTTTGTCCGCTAGCGTCGCGAATTCAGCAACCCGATCTGTCAAAACATCAACAAGAGGGGCAAAATGCAGACCCTGAGGCATGAAGTGGCAAATGTTGTCCAACATTATGTTGAGCCCTTCGACTGCCTGGCAAACTTCTTTCTCAGACGCATTGCGACCTGTGGTGTTGACCCCACTTCACGCAAACAAGTTAGCTGAAAATACCATTGATCGAGAATTTTGAAGTTCCGTCGGACTTGAATACACGCCGGATCGTCACGTTTCTGTCCCGGCCCGTTTGAATGACAATCGTAACGGACGCCGTCTGATGTATGAGCCTCAAAAGGAAATCACGACAGCTTCTCCGGCCTTGATGAAGTCATGAAGGTTTTTACCTCGCCGCAAGAGCTGAAAGAGTCACAAACGACGGGTATTAGAGCACAGATAACTTCCCCCCGAGGCCAATACAGATTGCGCAAACGATAGAGGATTTGCCAGATCCATTCGGTCCGGCGATGAGATTGAGGCCATCCCTTCGAACTCACATAAATTTCAATATCGCTTACGACGCATTTATTTCCATCATATCTTTGCGGTGAGGTCGTGACACGAGCAAATGAGTGTACCATAGGACATAAAATTTTCCATCACGATTGTTCGGATGTGGACTCGGAACGCACTACCATGTCAAAACGATGCGTGATGCTCCCACTCGAGCCCGAGTGACGGGTCTTCTTGAGCTGTGCCTTCAGAAAAGAATGGACTCAAAGACATCCTTGCAACTCTCCATTACGCCTTTGTCGTTTTCGAGAACTGGCTCCGTCATTGTCTTCTTCACTGCGGCTTCGCCGTGGTGAGCTTGAAATGTCTTCAAGCATTCCCGTGGCGGGAGTTATAAAAGTCTCCGTTAAAAAGCTTGTTAGGCATGTCATTTATGGAGCAAGGGTCAAATCTCTCTGTTTTGCAACGACTCAATCTAAAGAAAGTTGTTCTTTTTCTTCAATTCTCATGCTCAGTTTCATGACGCCGCTACGAAAGGGGATATCACAACGCTGAGTGCTCTCTATTCACAAGGCTCTGTAGAGATCGACGCCTCATTGCCCGTTAAGCTCGGTTTGAATCTATTCTCACTTTCAAGGAATGGGGCAACCTTACTGCACTCCATATGGCTGCGAAAAACGATCATTTGGATGCTGTGCGTTATCTGGTAGACAATGGGGCCAACGTGAACGGGGTTGAGACTAGGGTTTGCTTGCTTCTTCTTTTCTAATCAGAAGAATGGCATGACTCCTCTCCTCTTTGCAGCAGACGCCGACAGCTTGGCTGTTTGTAGTGCCCTCCTCGATTCCGGGGCCGATATCTCTGCTGTGTCGACAGTTGTTCTCCTCTCCAAGAAAAGCTGACCATAGTCAGGATGGCCAGGGCGTGCTTCACTTCAGCAGTCGGACCAGTGGACCAGCATTACCAGACATCCTCATTAATCGAGGGGCGCGGTGGAACGTCGTTGACATAGTCACCTTGCATTTGTTCACCTGACCAGTTCAGCGCGGAGACAATCCCATGCACTGTGCGAGCCGCGTAGGCAATGCTGGTATGGTTAAGATCCTCATTCAGGCGGGCGCTATCATGTCCGTTGACGAGCAGAACAACGTCCACATCCGCTTCATCTTGTCCTCATGCTGCAGAATGAGGAAAGGCCAATTGATGTCGTGTGCAGGCATCAATGCTCTCTCTGAATCGCTTATCACTATAGGCTTGATGCTAACTTGGATGGACAGAGGGACACCCGCAAGGCTGCGATTGTTTCCATGCTGCGAAAGACGTCGATCCGTCAGAGCGTGGGTCTGCTTTTGCTCTTTCTCAACGCGCAGGACGCGTGGGACGAAGTGATGTCTTGCTGCACGAGGCGACGATGAGTTGTTTATTCTGAATTTTATAATTGTACATATGCGATATGGCTTCACCGTCGGAGTCATTGCGTGAGCGCGTTGATGTCCCTTCAAAGTCATTTTTTTTGTGGCAATCAGACCGTTCGCTGAGGCCAATGAGATACAGTACTGACGTTAAGCTGCTCCGGTTTATGACTGAATGCGTTTTCTCTTGCACGCACGCATGAGCATTGAAGGCGATTCCGAGGCCAGCTGAGTTCAACATTGGGAGCGAGACGTCGCTGTCACCAATTGCAATGATTTGATCTGTTCTGCAGAGTCGACATATGTTTCAAACTGTTAACGCTTACGTGATGCCCTCTTGAAGGGCAATGGATGCGACCAAGTCGGCCTTACGGTTCGAGTCGATGACGGACCCAAGCAGCGCCCCAGTCATCAGCCGGTCCTTGACTTCAAGACGATTTGAGAATGCAAAATCAAGCCCCAGGTCTTCACGGACTCGGTCAGTTACGATTGAAAAAGCACACGAAATGACGGCGAGCTTGTAGCCGAGCTTACGCAGAGCAACGCACAACTGCTTCGCTACAAGGGTCGGATCAAAAGAATTCGCAACCTACCGCCGTTGTTGAAGCGCAGGCTGTCGCGAACTTTCTCAACAGAAGCGACCTACGGCTGTCAGCAACCATATGAATCCCACAACTGGAAAGCCCCGAAATAACTCGACTTTCTTGAGAAGCGCCGTCTTGTTGTCAAGGGACTCGTTGTCAATCGCAACAGCTCGCTCCGTCAACCCAAGGTCGGCGAAAAGATCTGCAAACACGTCATGGGCCAGGATGATGCCGTCCATATCCATTACAACAAGCCTCTTGTTGTACCGAAACACGTTCTCGACTTGAAGGCTCGTGTCCACTCCGTGTTTCTTGCAAGCGGACAAAATGTCAGCCCTCACATCGGCGATGTTTGTGTCTGAGCTGATGGACACTTCAATCTCTAGGCAAGAGAGAGCAGACTGACTCAAACGAGTGATATTGTCGATGTTAGCACCGTACTTCGCGAGAATGGATGTAGCATCAGCAAGCGCTGTGGCAGAGATTTCTTCGGACAGAAGAGTGAGAGCGTACTTACAAGTCGATGCAAGCGTTGGCGTCGTGGGTGAGTCGACGACTCTGAAGTCAATACTCACTCCTAAAATTGTCAAGGTTGCAAAACAACGGGAACTCAGTTCTTGTGCAGCATAGAGAAGATCCTTCAGGACCTTAGGGCGTCAACATTATGCAGATTAGGTCCACAAAACCTCATTGTCCTTCGTGGGGTCCATGGAAAACACAAGAGAGAGCCGATCATGAACTACCAAATGTTGGAGGTCTGAGAGCTTGCAATGATGAGTGCCTATGATGCGCATGATAGCACTTAAACGTCAACTAACAGGATGCGCCCCACGGTAGAGTAGTCGGGCTGTCTGGCCCAGATACATTCACTAAGAGGGAAGTCATCACTGAGATAACAGCGAGAAACCACGTTCTGGTACGCAGAACGGGTTCAAATGTAACAGCAAGGAGTTGATTGCAAACATGCCCGAAAGGAGGAGGAAGTACGCGGGGCATGACTCCGAATAGCAATAGCCCGAATAACGGCGTAGAGAGGAGCGCAAAGGCTGGGTGGGGACGACGGGCTTCGCGAGGCTGCAGTTGGAGACGGCAGCAAAAGGGCTGCGGCTGTAAAACTCTTGGTTAAGGCTGGGTGAGGAGAGCTGAGCTGGCTCAGCGCGGTGCCTGAGGTGGAAAAACGAGCCGAAAGGCATTGTGGCTGCGATTGGGCGGAAAGGCGGAATGCAGATGGGATCTGAGACACAAGAGGGGGCAATGCGGGGGTGATCAAAGGGATAGGAGGGAAGAAGGAAAAAAAAAAGAGGGCGGCGACCTTGAGGACCACAGAGGCAAGGGGGAGCTACTGAATTTCAAACTCAAAGCGTCATTACACTGGCTTTCGACTAAATTTAAAGTTTAATGATAATTGTTAATAGAGCAACAGCGTGATATCCTTCTTGGATCAAAACGGTTGAGACTCCTCGAGCACGGACACAGACTCGGACAAGACCATGTCCATCCTCCGAATTGCACTGTCATAGCGTTCCCATACGGAATCGATTGGGACATTGTCACACCTCTTGAGCTCGCTAACGGAGGAAACATTAGCGTCGACAGATGCAACAAAAAACTGGGGCTTTCCCCTGATGACGGACATAAGCACAGCTCGAACGTCTTTGCACGTTCGATCAGGATGCCGAACAAGGACCCATCCTTCGCGGAGATAGTCGTATATTTGTTTTGACATACACGACGCTAGAGACGCGACATTGCGTGGAACACAGTTACCGTTGACAAAGCGGAGCTCTTTTCCGATAACCATGAAGCACATGAGAGGGAGGAGATCAAGCTTCGAAAGAGGATTGCCTTGCAGAAATATCTCTTCAATGTGGCTGCACCTTTCTAAGCCTCGCAGACTACAAAGCTTGTTGTCCTCACAATGTAGAATCCGTAGAGAGGGCTGATGCGGCATTCCTTCAAAGTCTGTGAGAAGATTTCCTTGCAGAAAAAGCTCTGTCATCTCTGGTTCTGTTCGAATTCCTCGCAAAGTTGTGAGGCTTCTTCCACGCAATGTGACGCGACCAAGGCCACACTCATACTTGACATTTGATAGAGACTTTGCCATGCCTTTCTCAGATTGGGATGGGAGGCACAAAAAGAGACTAACTTTAGCAAGATCTGCATCCAACGTTGCAGAATTCGATTTCGCTGACATGCTAACTAATTTATTCGATTTTTATTTATTATTTAAGTCTAATGTACATGGCGTCCCAATGTTTACTTTCGTTTGTGTCTATCACATGAGAAAAGCGATACTGGTGTACAGACTTCATGAGCTCCTTCTTAGTATCTTCGAGCTCTGCTTCAACCATCGTTAATTTTGTCATCAATTCCGATCTCTCCTGTTCCAACTCTTTCTGAGTCGTCTCAGTGAACTCGTACATCTTTGAAGTCAGCGAATAACAAGAGCCACAACCAGTTGCTTGAGATCATCTGATTGGATGACTTGCTCGAGTTGCTTGATCTTGGATCGAAGGGAGTCAGCATCTGATCCTCCGTCGCCACCAGCGGCCACCTCCTCACTCAGCACAGCCACAACAATCCCGTACCTTCTTCTTCAGATCTGCATTTTCTCTTCGCAGGTCATTATTTTCGCTCTTCAACCGTGACATCTCCGCCTCAGTCCCCGGGGTCATTGCACGCTGAGCCCTGACAACTTTCAGGCCGACAAACACTCAACCTTACGGGCGCTTTGCAGCTTCAGCAGCCTCCCGCTGCAGTCTGTCGTTGTCGCGTCGAAGCATATCGACTTGAGAGCGAAGCTCCAACACCTCCTTCTCGTCGACCTTCGCGCTGCCTTTGACCGAGATTCCCCCTGCCTTGAGATCCTTTGACATCAGAGCACCCTCCTGAACAGGCGGACGTTGAGTTGATTCAACAGCTCCTGCTGCAGCCGCATCACCTCCCTGTTCTGCTCCTTCTTCTCCTCCTCAAGTTGCATCACGCGCCGCTTTGAGCCCGCAAGCTCATCGGCAATGGCTGCCAACGTTTTTGAGTTAAGGCTCAATATGATGCGAAGGAAATGTCACCAGCGTCACGACAAGGATTCAAATAATTGCCAGGATATTTGTTCTGCTGCTCCACAACTCCCTTCTGCCGCTTCTCTGCTTCTCGCAGCGAATTTTCGCTTTTGACGGCGCTGGCGTGTTACTCCACCCCCTCGCTCAGCAGCTGGCGCACATTTCCGTCTCCAACTTCCCCACCCTCTCCCTCAACGACGACACTTCCCGCTGCTGCTGCTTCTCCAGCTCCGTCGCGTCCGACTCAATCGCGAGCCTAGCCTCGTCGTAGAGCTCCAACTTCGCCCCTCGAGGCGCCAAGTCCTCCAGCTGGTACCGCACGGACCTGTACGCTTGATACAGCCTGCGGTTCTTCTTCACAAGGTTCGAGATCTGCGCATGTGTGCTGCTGAGATCCTCTTCGCTGAGCACTTAAGGTAACGTAAAATCGCTGCCAAACTGCTGCCGCTCTCGACTCGCGTAAGTGCTGACAAGCTCGTTGAACATTGCGTCAACAGCCTGACAAATGTCAGCGACAGAGGCTACACCCATGGCCCATACCGCCCGCATATCTCCAAGGATGTTGGCATCACCCTGTGCGGCAGCGGCGGCGGCATTGGAGGCGTCGGATACATCGGCGATGTACTTCTGAAGCTTTTCGCGGAATTCTTCGGCTGAGAGTGACAGTTTCTTGAGAAGGGCCTCCCTCTCAAGCTCCAACTGAAAGGTCAGCACGACATCGCGACCAGACGGACGCTCTTCTCTCGGTCCGCCTTCTCGTTCAGCGCAGCCTCAAGTTCCGCCGCCCGCCGGTTCGCCTGGCGCAGCTCGCCCTCGACTTTGCGCAGCGACTCCTCCAACTTTGTCGTTGTCGCGCGGTGGCTGACAATTGTCTCGTCCAACTCGCGCTGACGAGTCAAAGCAAACACCAAGCGCGCTCGTCAAGAATAAAAAGAGCGCCCCCCAAAACGCAACCTTGATGGCCAGGGCTTCATCAGATTGCGTCTTCTCGAGCGCCAGCAGCTTCCTCTCCAAGTTCAGTTGCGCCTCCTTGTGCAGATTCTGCCGCTGCTGTTGCTCCCCTTGCAGCCGCACAACCTTTTCGCCGTCAGCCATCGCCAGCAGCGCGTCACTTCCGCTTGTGCGAGCTCCATCTGCGCACGAATACCCGTCATCGACAACTCAAGCTCCCCGCGCTCCCGCTCGCGGGCATTGAGGCGCTCCTCCATTTCCTGCAGGGAGCGGAAGTTGCTGTCCCTCTCCAGCAGCCACTGCTCCTTCTCCTTTTGAATTGCGTTGCGGCTGTTGACGACGTTGATCAGCTGCACCGAGATCTCTTCATTGCGATCCTTCTCCCTCTTCAAATCGCCAGAAACGAGCGTGAAATTATTCCGCAATGCCACATACTCAACCTTCAGCTCCCGCGACTCCTCCTTCGCCTCCTCAAGCTTCTTCTGCAGCCCCTCAATCGCCGCGTCCCGGCTTGCTGCTTTCGTCTCCAAATCCAACAAAGCGTTCTCATACGAGATCAGCCTGTTCGTCAGCTCGAACTTTGCCGTCTCTGCCGCCTCCATTGCCGTCGCGTGCTCAATCTGCGCATCCACCAGCGCCTGGGCCACCTTAAGGCGCTCCTCTTCGCTCGAAATAAGCTGCTGCTGCAGCTCGAGCTGCTTCCCCATCAAATACGTCAACTTATTCTTCAGCTTGCCCCTCTCTTCTAAAAGCTTCTCCCTCTCCTTCCGACGTCAGAACCGACCCGTTGATCCCCACCTTAAGCGTCTCCACCTTTTCCTCTTCGCTCCGGATGATGCGCGCTTCCAAGTCGTGCAACTTGAACAACTGCGCTGACAACTCAGCCGTCGCCTCACCTCCTTGCACGTCCTTGAGCGTCTGAATCTTTGCCGTGAGCGCCATGATGCGCTCGTTGTAGCGCTCCAGCAGCCCCAGCACCCTGCTGTCATTGACGATGGGGAAATTGGCAATCTTTCGGAACAGCTGCGAACTTAGGACGATGAAGGATCGAACCACACCTGCGCGAACGTGAGAATGAAAGCATTCGTCTCAAAGTCCCCACTTCGAATAGTCGTCAGCACCACGGTGTTCGTGTTGCCTCCAACCACGTCCTTAAGACAGCGGGTCAACATGGACGCCTCAAAATCAAACGAGTCTGAGTCTGCGCCCGCTGCAAATGCCTTCACCCCATCGCCAAGCGCAAACAGCGACTTGTTCAGCGTCGGCCCCTCGCGCTGCCGAAGCAGGGCGGCGTTTTGCTCACTCAACTTCTCTGCTCCGGGTGTGTCAACAAAAAGGAAGCGAGAGGTGAGCCGAGTCGTCTGTGAGCGGGAGGGGTCGGCTGCGGCTGCGGCGGAGGTGTCCTCGTACAGCTGCGACAGCTCGAGGGAGAAGAGGGCTGACGATCGGAGCGAGAGGGGGCCGAACTCGTTGCGGGCGGTTGTGCGGTTGGCCTGGCCCTGGCGGAAGAATGAAACAAGCTCTGCCTCCGAAGCAGCTGAGCTGGGGGGGTGAGGGGGGCTGCTGTAACTCGTCGAACCGCTTGGTCAAGTTCTTGAATGGCAGCGTCGACACGGCCGCGTAGTCGTCGACTTCGACTGTGTTGTTCTGCGAGTTGAGGAGGTCATAGAGTTGCTCGTCGATGATCTCGACGTATTGGACAGTCAGGGTGTAGCTGTAGCGGCCACCACGGCGCCGCGCACCTCCACCATCAAGACGCTCTTGTAGTTGGGGCATCAATTCAGAAATCGCCATGACAATCAAAGAATCACGTGCGTCTCTTCCTGCTCCTTCCAGGCAATAAGACTTCCCGCTACGAGATGCTCCAAAGGCGACGACAGCGACATTGTATCCGTCTACGAAATTCGACAGCAGAGCCCTCAAAGTTCGCTCAAATATATCGGCCGAGGAAGCTTCTGGACTGTACACATAATCAAAAGTGAACGACTCGCTCTGTGCCCTGTGGCATGAGGCTGGTAGCGACGCCAACAAACCCTGGCCGCCGATTCGGAGGGATCAGGCTTAGCTTTCTAGAATTTGCCTCTACCTTCACGTCTCCACTAATGGTCTCATCCTTAAATTGATTTCGTATACGGACAATGACAGAGATCGGAAGACCTTTCGAAACAACCTTTTCTTCCATCAGTTGTTCATTTGGCAGGTTTTCATTCAGCAGGAGGTATTTCTGATGGCCAAGTCGAAATTTGAGTACGTCCGAACGTTTGAGAACGACCAAATTTTGACAAAGAACTGCTGGCTTGTCGTCCGCATCGATGGCAAGTCATTCCATCGGCATTTTAGCGGGCTGCTTTGACCTTACAACGGAGGCTTTCGGACGAGCATGGGTTTGAGAAACCAAATGACGTGCGCTCGTTGCACTTGATGAACGACTGTGCGCTCGCTGTTTGAAAGAATGTAAGTCGTCTGATCTCTGACAGGTGATGAAAGAGTATGGGGACATTCTGATCGCGTATGGGGAGAGCGACGAGTACAGCTTCGTCTTCAAGCGGGAGTTCAACATGTGGAATCGCAGGGCGACGTCTCGCACGTCCCGTTCGTTTCTAAGCCCGAAGAAAGCTGTGCACGATGGTTTCTTCTCTGTTCACGTCCCGTTTTGTGTTCGAATGGAGCCGCTTCTTCCCGGACGTGCCCCTCAAGTATCCTCCAAGCTTCGACGGGCGGGCCATCTGCTACCCCACCGACAAGAACCTACGGGACTACCTGAGCTGGCGGCAAGCAGATTGTTTGTCCTTGTTGTCGACGTGACCCTTCTCAGGTCACGTCAACAATTTGTACAACACCGTGTTCTGGGCGATCGTCCATTCTGGCCGTTCAGCGGCTGAGGCGCACGAGAGGCTTAAGGTCTTGTCGCCATCGCGCCCTCTCACTGGGCGAGGGGACAATGTCAGATGCGAAGAATGAGATTTTGTTTTCTGAATTTGGAATCAACTACAATGAGGTCCCCCCTCTCTTTCGAAAGGGCACAGTCATTGCACGACGCGCAGTGGGGCTGGCCTTGTTTCCTGACTCTCTAGAAACGGAAAAGCACCAGCGTGGATGTGGAGGGAGGCTTGGAGGTCGTTCACGACGACATCATCGGTGATGCGTTTTGGAGGGAGCGACCGCATCTGCTTGGTTGAGGGGGCGTTGTGGATGAGAGGGCTGCACAATGTAGATTTATACTCACTTCTGAATGCAGCACACACAAGAACATAACCAATATCGCATGAAATGCGATATTCAAATACACTTGACATGTCCAAAAGGAAAAGAGTATCACCGAGGAGGATGCCTTGAGCAAAGCATCTCACGCACCTTGTTGATCGACTCCCATAGCTTCTTTTCGTCCGTCTGAAAAACATCCTCCCCTCCGCTGATCATAGTCACGTCATAAGCCCGCTCATACACCGTTCGGCGGTCCCGCTCTCGCCTGTCTAGCGCCACCCGCAAAACAGACGCATACGAGCGGTCAAAGCTACGCGAGAGGCCCGAAGATTGCGACAGCCGCGACCCCTCGTCTTCAGAATCCGTCAACGAGAGGAGCGACATGGGAGAGCCGATGACGGGCGAGTTTGGAAACGCAAGAGGGGAGGCGAGGACAAATGGCGACGGGTTCGCGTCGAGTTGCGACCTCAAAGACCTCAGCGTGAAGTCGAAAAATTTTGAAACTCCGGGAGACAAACCAAACGTTGCGAGCGAAGGAGAGGGAGGGGTCAAAAGCAAGACTTCTAGATCTCGAGCGCCCTTGCGTAAAGCTGAGATGATGCGAACGGCATTGCCCTTGCTGACAGACCGTCCAATGTTGTTGTTCGGGAGCAATGGGTCAACTATGTTTAAACTCTTGATCAAAAACGGCCGACCACTGGCAAGGTGAGAGGATGCGCAGCACGGGCGCACGGGTCGCTCGGGATGGTCGCCCTCAGCTGTTGCAAATGCTCAACGTCTTCTTCCGTCAACAAAGGGTTCGCACCAATTGTCCAACATCCGACGGAGCGCGCTGCGCGGTGAGAAACCCTCTCAGAATGGGCGATGGGGTTGAAAGCCTTACGCCGCCGAAGGGGGTCGTGGAGGAAAAACGGCCCAAATATCGACACGCCGTATTGTTCCCAATCGAATGTACCATAAATCTGCAAACAGCGCAAGAGGGCCTTCTGTATAAGAGCAGCAGGGGCGCACAATCGACTTCTACTGGCTTTGACAGAGTTTGAGAAAGAGTATTGCAAACGGCCAACATCAAGGTTTCTAAAGCGTAGGCAGCAAACAGTGCGCTGTTAGCCCCAAGGATGCGGCTTTCATAATAACACCAGGCTTTGAACAAAAGAAAGGCCCTCTTGAAACAGTGGTCATTTCCAAATCGGCGATCGAAACGGTCAAACAAAGCAAGGGAGCATGCACCCCCAAACTGTTGCGTAAGAGGGATGGATTGGTAGAAAACTTGGTTCACAGAAAAGTCTACGGGAATCCTGTTGATAACATATTTCATGACTCGAACGGCCACCCGGTCTTGATCAACCATCGAAAGGAGGTTGATAGCGGAATTTGCCGCCAATAGATTCGCTACATCCTGTACAACTGTGGCTTCATTATCTGCAGTAAATATGCTTATATCGACATCCCCATTAGGAAGGTATACTTTCAGAGGAACAGACCCGAACGATAGCAGCTGTCGAGGTGAGTCAACATCTCGTATAATAAACAATGACTCTGTCGCTCAGTGGAGCTAAAGTCTTGCAGATACAATCTACAACCTGAAGCCGCTGCTCATCAGAACTGCTGGACGGCTGAAACAAACTAAGGACATAGTGAATTTCAGCCTCCATCTCAACATAACAAACAATTAAACCTCTTTTAACAACTATGACAAGGCTACGGTGCTGTTCATTTTGGCCTTGCATACTTTGTAGCCGCACTGTAAAGTCGTGTTTTTCATCTCATGGTGGCAAAGAACAGGGCTCTCAAAGCCTAAAAATAAAGTCTCATTTTTATATTAGTTTCTGAGAGAAAAACAGATCGGATGCAGGCTGGACTTCACTTCGCACTGTGCGCGTTGAGATTTCCTCGCTGAAATCGACCAGGTCCAGTCCCATTTCCGATTTGTCTGTAAGAGATACGCTGTTGATGCTCCAAAAGGCTCATTCTGTGCACGTTCCTCATTCCAACGGAACTCGCCGCCAAGAACCTCTCATTTTCCTCAATCAGAATTTTTCAGTCGATTTGTCCAGTTTATCTAGTATTTTGAAGAATTCCGCATCGAGCCGTCGTCTCGTCTTTGCTTAAGATTGACTGACCCCTCAGGTGTAGATAGTCAAAATGGGTCCGTCTTCCAAGTCGTTGGGCTCACTCATGACAGGCTCACCCAAGCGGAAGATAGTGTTGCCGCCAAGTCTCCTCGTAGTATCATCAATGTTTTCCTCTTCTGTTGTTCGCATGACTGCCAAGTTCATGACGTCGCATCCCTCTACTTCTTTGTCCCCTCTTCATGACTATGCCGAACATATCCGTAGCGTATCTCCTCCTTCCCATGCTTTGCAGCCGACAACCCAAACTTTTGACCCCACTACGCCTGACCCGTCGTCTCGACCAAAAACGGTTTCGCCTGACGCAACTCCTCGAATTTCTCGATCAGAACCTAGCCCGTCGGCATTGTCAAGTCTCGTTCACTCTATTGAGTCGCCGATAGAGCAACCAGCAGAGAAGCGTGTGAAAGTAGACAGCTCTCGTAGTTAGCCGTCTTCAAGTTTGACGATGCAGAGCACCGGATAGACTCCAAGGAAAGCGAGAGGTTACGCTCGAACTCACGGAGATTGAAGCGAATCGCTGATGATGCAAAAAAGGTGATATCAGCCCGTGCGCGTTGCCTCTAACGTGTCCCTCAGAAAGGGAAGGTTTTGAAGTCTTCCAATTACTACATTCAGTCTGGGATAGGATTTCTCGAGTGGTCAAAGTACCTCGAAGTTGAACGAAGCTCCACGCTTTCAGACGCTCTTCAATCGGTGTCTCAAATATTTGTCAGCGCTGCGTCTAAGTTGCCGAGTGTGAATCCACGATATGCACTTGCGTATTTCCAAATCCTGTTTGTCTTATGCATCAGATATCGGGGTGCTGCTGCTAGTTTGCTGATCATTCTATCTTCTAGAATCAAGCAATCCATGAGGGTGCGGGACGATGCATTGTCGATTCTCAGAGATGAGCCACCTTCAAAGTCCCCCACATCCAGCTCCTCTGGCAATCATATTGCAGTCCAGCACGTTCCGCATAAAAGATCACCGAATGTGGAAAGTTTTTTATCCAGTCTCCAACATGTCCAGATGAGCTTCAATGACTTGTGGAAAAAGTATGAAACGATGGCTGGAGAATTTGACCTCTTTGTTTGTTACCAGGACTACGCTATGAAGGTACGTCCGTGTCAGCTATCAGTGACATCCTAGTCGTCGTCGTTGAGCGCACTGTCGCTGGAACTAGTTCTGACCGACCGGAATCGATTTGTCGCTGAGATGAGAAGCTTGCTTGCTCCTCTGATGGAGGAAGATGATGACGATTGACTGTACGCATAATTGTATAACAACACATCTTCGCCTCTCATGAACACTTTCCGTCGCCGCCAGTCTGTCTTCTGGCGCTGGGACATCCCCTTCCGCCTCCGCATGTGTGCGCTTGGCCTCCAGTTCATCTTCTCAATCCCTCACCCTGCTTCCCCCTATCCGTTTTTATGCACTTCGCGGCCTCCCGTGGTCGGAGGGCATTCGCAAACAAGTTCAATCGTCCGAGTCCTCCCTTACCCTTCATGCAGCCTTCATCCACGTCCTCCGCACCCTCATCACCTACCGCCGCGATCGCCGTCGACGAGTTTAAAATGCACCGCCCCACTCCAGCTGTCGCCTTGGTTTCTTTCTCTCATCCTTCTCCAATGTGCTCGCCTCGCGGCTTGCAGGATAATATTTTGGGACAACGCTATGTTTGTGATCTCCTCGTTGCGCCTCTTCCACTCATTCATCAGTGCTTCTTGCCTGCACGTGCCCCCCCTTGTTAACATGCTCAAAAGTTATTCTTTTATTTCAGGCATGACACCTCAAGTGCAACGATATGGTTGGAGCTCACTTCGCAGGCAGCCGGTGCCCTCTACGGATCCCTGGTCTTTCTAGCGTTAGGGCTTGTTGCCCTGCTTGCTTCATGTTCCCCCATTGTCCCGAAGCAGCATGCATCGTCTGCACTTCCGATCGTCGTCTTACTGCGTAGACTTTTCCGTGTTTGCTCCACGATTACAGCTGTAGCGACTTGGATATTGTAATCTCTCGTGTTTTCTTTGACACGCAAGGTGGCTCGTGACGTACATGGCTCAGATGTACCCGCTACTCTACCCCATCCCCGTCGCAGAGTAATTGTGAAAATTCTGTATGTTAAATTATCTCCCCTCATCAGACCACCGAGTGCATTCACACACGTTCTGTAATATCCTTTTGTGAATCGCGACCACAATATCAATGCCATCCGTCATTCGAAATGTCTAGTCTGAACAAGCTCAACTAAAAGGGGTGTCTCTTGGAGCACAGTAGAGGGTTGGTACGCCACAACTGAGGTTTGAATCTCTATGATTGAAGGCGTGGAATGAGCCAAGCATGGCGCGTGGTTCCTAGCGCCGCTGCCTAAAGGATTGCCAGGCGAAGGATAGCCTTGGCAGCCATGGAGATTCAAGGCTTAGCCTTTCCCCGACTCAAACCGTCGTCTCGTTCTGTATGCTCTAACTATTGTTTGTTAAATTGCTGTCGGGACAACGGAAATTCATGTCAGATCCGTCGCAGGACCTTCCGCCGCCGCCCCAAACTGACGAAGCGTCTGCCAACAAACCATCCGAGCAGCCTGTTGAGCAGGCGCCAGCTGTCTCGCTGGAGGGGGGAGTGGCTGTCACCGAACCGTCACTAGAAGAGGGAGCTGTTGCAGCTGAAGCCACAGGCCTTCCGGAAGCGACTGAGCCGGAGGAGAAATCTTCCGAAGAGACCATCGCGAGAGTTCAAATAGTCGCTAACGAAGAGGGTCCTTCGGCTGCTCCTCTGGCTCGAGACGAGGAGGGAGAGAGTGCTGCGTCGAGAAAAGTAGAAGAGGAAACCTCGGACGTAAAAGCTGTCGAAGCGGCCTCTGACGGGGACCTCGCGCCAGGTGCGGAGATGGAGCAAGCCGCAGCCCTACGTGAGGCTTTGGACGCGGAGGAAGATGTGCCGCCTCCGCAAGTCAAAGCGCCCGACGCGCTGGACGCCATTCTCATCGCAAACACGCAGCCTTGCCTCGCCTCTCGAGTTGGCTCACCTTCGGCTCAACTTGCTCCGACCGAACCCTCTCCGAGACCGCCGGCCATGCCACCCCCGCGAGATGTGCCATCTCGGGCAGAGTCTGCAAGGGCGCCTCTCACGCGAAAGAATTTGGGCATCCACCTCTCGACGGTGAGGCGATCTCAAGATGTGACGGAGAAATGGTTTGAGGAGGAGCCCACGAAGCCTCTCTACAGACCAGCGCCCCCCCTCAAGGAGCAGGCGGCGGCTAAACCTGCGGAGCCTTCGACGTTTTTTGCGCACTTTCACGAGCGAGAGAGGAGGACCCCTCGCGCAGGGACGGAGCTGTCGGAAGAGAGCACGTACAACGGGGAGAACGTGGAGTTGAAGGTGAGGGTGGCATCGCTGGAGGCTCAGCTGGCGGGGGCGAATCAAGTCGCGCAGCTGAAATTCGATCTTGACACGGAGAAGTTTCGAAAAGAGAGCGAGTGGAAGATTAAGTCGCTGACGGAGGAGGTGGCTGTGGCTGTGGGGGGCACTTACCGACCAGATTGCAAAGTGGAAGGGGATGTACGAAGTGGCCGACGCAAAGAGACGGCAGCTGATGACCGTCACTTCATCCATCTCCATGGAGCTGCGGAAGCGCAAGAGCGAGATCGAGAGTTTGCAAATGCGGCTGGACTCTCTCCTCGGCCGTTTCGCCAGTGTTCGGCAGGAGGAGTCGATTTGGGTCGCCTCTATGGCAGAAGTGAGGGCAGTTTTGCTGAGTCTGACGCCATAGGCTGCGCAATCCATCAAAGTGCTTAAGTCGGAGCTGACAGATCAAAGCAAAATCCTCGACAAGAGGCAAACTGTTCTGGAAGGTGCAATTCAGGAGGCTGATCAAACTGCAAGGAAGCCAGCACAGCTAGCCCCATTGGACAAAAATTCAAACAACAATTTGCAAATGTCAGAAGGGGACAACAAATTCTCAAGCCCAAAGAAGCCATCAGCGCCGAAGCCAGAGGCCAAAAACAGACCCCAACCAGCTGCAGTACGGGATCGAGAGCGGCCTCCTCCCGGCCCAAGCAGGCGAGATGACGTTGACCCTCCTACAGGACGCAGTTACTCGCCTGTCAAATTGCCACCCCTTCAAATGCATCTTGTCGCAAGCCAATCTGGACACATTGGAAATCTGCTAAGAAGTCCTTCCAAAAAAGCAGCGGCATTAGAAAAAGCCAAAATGAAAGAGGTGCGCAACAAGGAGCTCACAGAGCGGGCAGCGCAGCGGAGACAGAAGGTGTAAGATTTGTACATTTTAAACTTGTGGATTTTCGCTTTCAATGGGATGACCAAGAGGGAAGAACTTGTTCCGCTGTACAACGCTATCGCTGGCGGAGTGGGTGGACTTGTGTCCACTGTTATCACACATCCCCTAGATCTTGTCAAGACAAGATTCCAAGGTTTCATTTTGATCTCCTTTTTGCTGAGAAACTAGTCAATGATGGGAGGAAGTCTTTTATTCCAGCCTACTCTTCCACATGGGGCGCGTTAAAGACCATCTCGATGCAGGAAGGATATAAATCCTTGTATTCTGGACTCTCTGCAAACGTTTTGGGTGCAACTCTCGCGTGGGGGTTGTATTTTTACGCGTATGTTGCGCGTTTCCTCCCCGATGTCGCAGGTACAGTTCTTTTAAGCAAATATTCCAGCCAGTTCTACGCCACCCAACGGCATCCGGACCTTTGTTCAATTTTGTTTGCGCGACTTCAGCAGGTAGTGCTCCGAGCGTGTCCCGTTTTGACAATAGGCGTTTGCACCGCCGTAGTGACGAACCCTGTATGGCTCGTGAAGACCAGAATGCAGCTACAGATGATGGGCAAAACTCCGGCTGAATTTTATTACAGCGGCGTTTGGGGTTTGAACCATATATGTCGTCACTCACATTCCAGACGCGTTCCGTCACATTTATCGACAAGAAGGAGTCAAAGGATATTTTCGTGGGCTGGGTCCCTCCCTTCTACTCGTCTCTCATGGGTCGATTCAGTTTATGGTTTACGAAGGCAGGGGCGGGACAGACTTTGCTGAGGCGCTCAGAACTGAAGTCGATTACTATCAAAGTGCGAAAAGGGACAAACAACGTCCACGGCTTTGAGTACTTCCTCTGCGGCGCTGTGGCCAAGATTGCAGCCTCGTGTGCAACATACCCGACTCAAGTTGTGAGGGCTCGGATGCAAGTCGGAAGTGAAAGTCCACATCTCACGCGGCAGCAAAAAGAAGAGGCGGAGGGTCGGGTGAAATATTACAAAGGATCTATCGACACTATTCGGAAGATTTGGATGTCCGGGGTTGTCTGCTCCATCTTAGTCTGCAGGAACGAAGGGGTTGCGGGATTCTACAAAGGCATTGTGCCAAATGTCCTTCGTGTGGCGCCCTCGGCAGCCATCACGTTTTTTGTGTATGAAGAGTTTTCAAAAAGATTTGGGATCAAGACGTAAAGAAGCAAGTACACTCTAAAAGAGTGCAACACACTTAGTTGATCTGGAAATCAATATCAGCGCAAAGGAGGGCAGCGCCATCTTGGTCAGAGCCAGTCAGCTTGAAATTGTACTTGCCCTTCATTGTAAAAACGGGCTACCTGGACAAACCAAACCTTGGGAGTGAAGGCAGGCAGACCCTGCTTGTTCTTCAGGTCAATGGCACCAGCAGCGATGGGACAGCCCTGGTCACATAGGCTGCGAGTCTCCGTGTGGACTGTGACGCCAAGGAAACTGACTTTGATAGTGAGGGTACCGTTGGTGAGCTGCTTTGCTAAATGATTGAGAAAAAGGAGATGTTCTAGGAACCGGAGTCGCCGACGACTTCCATTGTCAAGTCTTGGCCAGGCTTGGCGGGATCAGGAGTCATCACAACGTTTGTGATTTTCACGTCGTCAGCATTAACGGAGGCTCCTGTACATGTCAGCACAATGATCAAACCCATTACACCGCAATCTTTCCATGTAATTGCAGAGACGGAGGCAAAAAAAGCAAGGGCAAAGAGTAACTTGTGCATTGGCTGAACCAAAAAAGGCAAGTTTATTTTTTAACAGACTCGTTTGTTTTAATCGTTACCTGTCGTTTGCATTTTTGAACGTGATGGGATGCAAGCAGAGCGTTGCTGCAGAGCAACCTGCTCCTGTTAGCTCCCAATAGCTTTTCTTATTTTACAGCAAGGAGCTCAAGCACAGCAAATGGATCCCCAGTCGGGTGGGAAGAGCCCTTCTGCGACTGTTGCCCCCCTTCTCAGCGACCGCGTTGCACCATCTGACAACGCGTTCACTCCGAACACAGAGCTCAACGTCGCATCAGTCGTTCTGTTTGTTTTTACGGTAACCTCCAAGGTTAGTGAGAATCTTGAAGGCAGGGCAAGCCTTGATGACGACCTTGTCCGGAGTGACGAGCTCAGAAAAATGAGAAAGGGCGCAGGCGAGCGACGTCGCCCTCGAGGCGGATTTGTTCCCGATGATGACGGGGAACTGAAGCGAGTTCATTTTGCTGCAAAGACTGGCGATCTTGGGGACCTGCGGTTGTGCCTCGCCGAGAACAAAAACTGCGTGCACTGGACTGCCGTTTGTTGCGCGTCGCATCCTTGAAACGTCAGAATGGCTGGAGTCCGCTGCATTTTTCTGCTGAGGGCGGTCATGTTGACGCTTGCCGCGCCTTGATATCGGATGGTGCTGACGTCAATCGGAAGACTGACGTGCGCACGTTGCCGCCGACGCTGCTGACGTCCTCTCAGAGGGAGATCACGCCGCTGTACTTGGCCATCGCTGGACGGCACGTTGAGGCCGCGGAGCTCCTCATTTCAAAAGGCGCCCGCGTCGTGGACATGGCGGACGTGCGCATCTGCCACTGCGTCATCTCACCCGAAATAGTTTGGCTGGTCGGCCCTCCATTTCGCTGCGAAATATGACGTTGCGCCCGTCATTACCTACTTGATCGCCGAGTTTGAAATCGACGTAAATATCCGAAGCAATGTGATGGCCTCTGGCGCAGCCGCCTAATTGCACGCAGAGCGGCCAGACGCCGCTGCACATCGCCGCAAAGCAAGACTCCGCCGACGCAGCAGCCGCACTCTTGAAGGCTGGAGCCGACCCGAACGTTCGCTCCAACGTGCGAACTTGTTCTGTGAGTCTGATGCCGGCAGGACTACTTGTCGCCAATGGACGTCGCGATGCAGTTTGAGGAGACGCCACGACGCGCAGAGAACCGAGAGGAAAAGGTGTTTTTTCGCTCTCGCGTCAAGTCACTGCTGTTGCAAGCGGGTGCGGCGAACAAAAGATGGGTGGGTGCAAGTTCGGTTCAGAAAGTAACCGCTCCAGTCGGAAGTAGAAGGTGTGTTCGGTGAAGAGGACGACAAGCGCAACGGCCATCGTTTGGACGATCGGAAGGGCAACACACAGGAGGTACGTTGCACCGGTTGCCCTGCCTTGACGCCGCAGATTGTTTTCGTCCTCAGCCACGCTCACGGCGAGCGCTCCGTTCGCGTCCCCACCACGACTTCGTGGACGGAGCTGCAGAGGCTGTGCAAGCCTTTGGTCGGCGAGTTCGACGCGCTTGAGACGTCGCGGCGACTCATTTCTGACAACTCGTCCCTCGCAAATTGCATCTCCGAAGCTCTCAAAGACGGTCGGCGGTCTGTTGCGCTCAACATCTCGCGGTCCGAGCGAGCCCAACGGACCCCCACGCCTCCGAATTCGAATCGTCGTGCCAGCATTGGGTCAAGGCGGCTGCCGCGGATCGAGCGCGAGGGCTCGATTCAGGAGCGTCTGGAGAGGCGGCTGAGCATCCCTGACGAGCCGAAGCGACGGGACAGAAGGTCGACACGCTTTGACGAGACTGCGCGCGAAGAAGAAGGCGAGAAGGCGCTGGACGCGTCGTACGAGCGGCGCAGATCTCAACGCGCTGCGGCGGGAAATTTTATCTGAGTTGAGATGCCGAATGTCAAAGTTAATGTATGTTACGCGAATACAAATGTACAATGGGTAATACAAGGTGCGCGCTATACGGAGGAGACGACTTTAATGGTGGACATCTCAAGGGGCGGCACGAGGGGGGGGCCAGCGATCTTGGCGAGGAGGGAGGAGAAAAATGGGAGGTGATGGGAGATGTACCACAGGTAGCACATGTATTGTGCGACGAAGATGATGATTGATATGAACGAGTTCTTTATCTGCTTGTTAGAGCGCGAAAGGACGGGAAGAACTTTGAAGGCGAAGACGAGGCCGAGGATGAAGAGGGAGAAAAAGATGATGAGAGAAAGCAACGCGGAGAGAGACTTGAGAGTTTTCTTATGGCTTTCTGCGTCGCAGACAATGACGAATCTATACGTATGAGATATGATCGGAATAGGAGAGAGGGCCACTCACGTGATGCCCATGCACAGAAGCGATGCAATGCTTAAAATGACAAAGGCCGCTGAAGTACTGGGGATCTGATGGGCGATCCCAGCAGCCTGAATGTATCAAGAGAGCAAATTGCGGGAGACCACAAGACCAAAGGTGACTGCCAGCACATTGACGGCCAAAACAACCCAGAGTCCCTCATCTAACGTCAATCTGGAAACCCCTAGCGTAACATCCCGCTCAGACTTGACCCCACAGATTTTCCTGATGACACTCTAGCGTTCTCTAAGAAAACGAACAAAAGTAGCAAACTTGCTGCATGCAATGTGACGTAACTCTAACAGATCATTCCAATAATTTATTAAATATGGAATCCTTGGTAAGCCCGAGCCCTGGCTTCGAGGCTGTAAAAACACTTATCGTAGTTGAATTCAAAGTTTTCTTCTTCCATAGACGCAGCTAGTACGACTTCCAACGTTACCTTTTTTTTGTTGTTGATGAGATCATATGGCAAACAAGATGTCATCTGGTAGATGATTGTATTTTTTCCCTATCTGTGTGAAATAATTAGTCAGAAAGGGATACAATCCAAAAAATCCAATTGACACATCCGATTCTAAAACAATAATACTTTATTTGTTAGAGCATGGTAAATGTTCACACTTGTCTCGATGACGGAACAGGAAGGTTTCTTGACAAAGCAGGGGTCCTTTGTCAAAAACTGGAAGCGTAGATGGTTTGTTCTGAAGGGGAGGACTTTGTCATACTTTCTTCCAGAGGACAAGGTTGTGACGATGATGAATGGGTTGCTGACGACACGAAGATATCACTTCGCGGAACCGTAGACATATCGCCGTACTCTTGCATACGAGCAGATGATGAAATCGAACGACGATACGTGCTCAAGCTTGCAGCTCAAGGCCTTCGTACTTACTTTTTCATTGCCGACGACGAAGCATCCATGTTGCAGTGGGCAAAAGCATTTGGAGCAGGAGCTGAAGCCACGTCGCACATTACTGTCTGTTTAGCATTTCCATATCTCACCCACGAGATAGCGAATCAGTCCGCAGAGAGTCAGCAACCTGTGCCTGAAATTGCCTCTCAGGAGCCTCCCGCACAAGCGGTGGAGCCGCCTCCACCGCCTCCCCCGAAGCCACAGCCTCCTCCGAAAGCTACTGCTGCCGACAGCTCCCAAGATTTCCAGCATGCGGAGGACGCTGGTGCGCCCTCCAGTTCAGACTTAACTGCGCAACTCGCAAACGCAAAGTCTCGCCTTGGGAAGCCCCGCTCCGGCACTTCAGCTCACCTCGGCGAGATTCCAGAAGCAGAAGCCGCCAATGACGACTTCTCTTCGCAAGTTGCTTCTGCACGGGCTCGGTTGGGTAAAACCAAGTCCCAACAAATCCCCCATCGAGAAGTACAGGCAGCTCTAGAAGGTGCACTGCGCCTTCCGTCTCTCATTGCGTTAGCGCAGGCTGGTGGCGAAGTAGTACAGGGCCAGTCTTCGGTAGTCGAGAAAAGAGCGGTGTGATTGGCAAATGCGGGGGCTGACTCGCAGGCGCTGAAACGTTCTACAACGTTTGGAGGGGGGGAGTTATGTGCGGCTTGTGGAAAGACCGTTTACGCTGCGGAGAAAGTCGTTGCTTGCAACAAGGCCTGGCACAAGTTGTGCATCAAATGCACCCACTGCGGATCGATTTTGTCCGGCAACATCTCCTCGTACAACGGCAAGGTCTGTCTCGTCGTGGCCTTTTGGCTCTTAGCATGTAGCCCTATTGCCGGCCTCATCACCAGCAGCTCATGTCCGCTGAGCACAGCGCGACGTCTCTTGCTTTGGACAACGTCCAGCTGAACACGTTTACAAACGCTCCGTCGCCACCCCCCGCAACTGTGCACGAACCTATTGTTACGACAGCGGAAACGCCGAAACAAGACGCAAGCGCGCCTGAGTCTCTGGAACTTGCCGCAGCGAAGCAATTGCTGGGGGGGCTGGTTGTATTTTTGTCCATGGACGACGAGAAGCTCAAAACCTCTGCCGCCATTCAGATCTGCAATTTGTCCGTGAAGGATGAGCGCTACATCGCAGCCCTTGCGGAGGCCGGTGCAATCCCAATCTTGGCCAAACTTTTGACGCAACCGCCGTATTTGTCGCAGGCGGCATCAGCGGCAGCTTTATCAAACATTGGGAGCGTGGCTGCGTACAAGGAAGCTATTGCAAGGGAGAACGTCCTCGAGAACCTGATCATATTGCTGGGTTCGCAGGACGAGCGGTGTCGGGTTCAAGCAGCTGGCGCGCTTTGGTCGATTTGTGCCCACAGCGACCCTTGCAGGAAGCGCGCGGTAGATTCTGGAGCAGTTCCCCTTCTTTGCAACGTTTGGGATTACACGTTGAGCTCATTTTGTAGATTGTCAAGCAAGAACCAGACAACGACGCCGTGGGACAAGCGCTGGGCGCACTGAGTACTCTTTGCGTGCGAAATCCCGCTGTGAAAGCCCAAATATTCTCGACAAATTGTATTCTGTTCGTGTTGGAGCATATTAGCACTTCGCAGCGGCCATTGACGCAGACTCAGGTTCGCGGAAGCTGTTGTGGCTCGGCTAACTCTTCAGGGCCTGGCCGTCGTCTGTAACACTGTGGCTGGCATGACCGATCATGCTAGGATTCTCATCCAAAATGGAGCTGTGAATGTACTCAAACGCATTTCTTCTACGTCCTTGAACGAGGAAGTTATCACGGCTTGCAAAGCAGCGCTGCAGAACCTGTCGGCTTGACATGTATTTCTGACTTGTACAATGGACTTTGCAAGCACTTTCGGTTTTTCGCATACCGTTTACGCTGAAGCTCCTGGACGAGTGAATGTTATCGGTGAGAATGTGACAAGACTGTACTGCCTTACTGCGCAGGAGAGCACATCGACTACAGTGGCTACGGCGTCTTGCCAGCTGCGTTGCAATTGGTTTGGGGAACCTAACTCTTTAACGGAGAAAGAAAATACGGCTGTTTGCAGCGGCTTCGCCTTCATCCGAGTGGATGTTCCGCATTGTAAACGCAAACACAAGCTGTCCCGAATCCAGTCTCTCTTCGAGCGACTTGCAACGTATATCGATTTCAGCTCAAGGATGGGCCGCCTATGTTCTCTGCGGAATAAGGGTATTGCACAGAAGCTTTCTTTGAGATCGTAGGGGATTGTAGAGGCTTTCCCGCACGACCCTCTGTCATTGAGCATTTTCGTTTGTGGAGACGTCCCGAAGGTTCCTTTGATTCTTTTGTTTGAAAGTAGTAGGGCTATGGCTTGTCCTCGAGCTCCGCTTTAGTGTGCGCCTCCGCTCTTGCAGTGGCGCGGCTGGTCAGCGCGCCTATCGTGGATGACGCAGTAACGTGCCGCCTCCCTGCACTAACGCTGCAGTTTGCCATGGCAGAACTCTGCGCCCAAAGCGAGAGGTACATTGGCACAATGGGCGGAGGGTTGTGTGGCATGACCGTCTCCCCTGACACTGCAGCATGGATCAGGCCGCATCGCTGCTGGGCAGAGCAGACTCTCTCATTCGCGTTGATTTTCGTCCCTTGCGATGCCGCGCCATATCTTTGCCACCTGGGTCAATTTGAACTTTGCACCCGCGTATGACTTCCCAGCTTGTCCCTCGTTATTGCAAATTCACTCACAGCCTCCTTCAAAGCTGAAGGAATGAGCCCCTTCAACGTCCGGTCATTCCAGTGGAGGCAGGATTTAACTGTTCAGCGTCGCTGAGTGCAGATTTGCCGCTGCACTCTTGGCCAAATTTCTTGGCGTCGGCGCGCCCACCGAGGCGACGCTAGGAGCCGTGCAGAAACTTGCAGGCCGCACGCTCGCTGAAATGTGCGAAGTCTCCCGCTCTCTTCCCCCTCGCTGCAACATTTCAGAAGCCGCTGGCGCGCTGGCCCTTAGCGTTGGCTGCTTCCTGCAAACCTCAATTTGAAGGAGGAAGAATTTTTAGTTCGTTGTCTTGGTGATCGAGCAAGCCTCTTCCGCGGCAGCTCCAGGGCGTTTGGTAGAACTTTTTGACGTTGCATGCGCTCAACGTTCAGCGTTGCGAGCTCGAGCCTTTCATGTCTTCAGTGAGGCAGAGAGGGTAGATCAGGTAGAAACTATTTGCAGCGATATTAAGCACGGGAGTTCTGCGCGCTTTGCTCGACAAGCACGACCGCAGAGGCGCTGGGCGCGTTGTTGAACGAGAGCCACAGCAGTTGCAGCTTACAATACGACTGTGATTGCTACACAGACTCTCTTAGTTCTCAATGATGAAGGCTCATCCACAGAGTTGGACGCTCTCACAGAGATTTGCAGGCCAGTCAAAATACAGGAGTCCCTGATGTCGAAGGAGGAGCGGAGCATGTGGTTCTAGGCTCACAGGAGCGGGATGGGGCGGTTGCTGTGTGTCGCTTGTTAAAGACGAGCTTGTCGAAGTTCGAGCTACTTACCTTTTTGTCCTGACTCGGACTCCTAGGACTTCGTCTCTCAGCTGTGGAACGATTACTTTGAAAACAACCAACTTCGAGATGGACGGACGTTAGAGGAGTTAGTTTTTGTGTCGAAGCCTTCCTCTGGAGGATTCTCAACGTTCGTGTAGGCGACGAGTTCTGTAATCGAACGAATTCAGAAAGAAAATTCCCGCCAAAAAGCTCTTCGTTCTCCACCACAAACAGAAACTTCCTTCCAAAGGTCGTTCCGCTTGGTACGCTGTCCGCCTTGCGATTTGCTGTGCAATGATAGACTCATTCTGAATTTTAAGACCCTCAAGGTGCTCATGCTATTAGTTTCTCCAAGCCAGACTACTTCTTACCTTCCGGAGCTACAAAGATGACTGAGTTCGAGGGCCCTGAGAAAAGGGTTGGTATTCTGGGTTCTGCTGTCTGAAATTTGAGCAGCTCGAAATAAATTTCCGATCTGTTGATGATTCTTTCTCTCTTCGATCCAAACCGTATGAGTTTTGGGATGCTGTTGTTACCGACGCTGGTGCATCTATCTTGTTGTACGAAAGCTCGGCCGACTTCGACTATTACCTGCTGTCCGAGTCGAGCTTGTTTGTTTATGACAAATCAATGATAAGCCTCACTTGTGGTCGCACCACTCTGCTCAATTGCATCGGTCGCGTACTTGAAGGCGCTGCCTCCATGTTTTGTTCATTATTCTTGGATCTGACGTTGCAGTGGCGGCGAGGTCGAATGGGTGCAATACTCCCGCAAGAACTTCATGTTTCCTCATGCACAAAAGAATCCCCACAGGAGCTTCAATCAGGAAGTTGATCTTCTCAAGAAATACTTCCCTGATGGCTCGCCTTACATCATGGGCCCCCTGGATGGGGACCATTGGTACATCTTCATCGTCGATCGCATCGATCGTCCTGGGGCTGAAGAAACGTACCAATACCTCACCATGTACATGTTCGATATCGATCCAGTCGCTGCTCGCCTCTTCACCAAGCAGCAGCACAATCTTGACGCTAAGGAAGTCGCTGCATTCATGTTTGTTGACTCATCGCTTAGGTGTCCGAACAGTCCGGCTTGGCCTCTGTCGTCGATGGAGCAGTTATCCAAGACTTCCTCTTTGAGCCCTGTGGGTACTCCATGAACGCTCAAGTAGGCGAGGTGCAGACTCTTTTGTGTGGGCTTCCGACACTTTAGGCATACATGACCGTGCACGTCACTCCTGAAGTCACGTCCAGCTACGCCAGCTTTGAGACGAACATCAACTCCCACTCCTACGCTCAGATCATCAACCGAGTCGTGTCTTCCTTTAGGCCGAAGCGCCTTCAGACCGTGACTTTTTTCGATGCCGGCTCAAAGATTTCGCAGGAGGGTGACCAGGCCCTCCACGTGGACCTTGCAGGGTGAGAGCTTGTTTTGTTTGATATGATGGGGCATGACAGTAGCGGAGGGTTCTTTCTGTGCCCAAGCTATCTCTTTGATGTCCCGATATTGAATTGAAGCCTCTGATTAGCTTCATGCCATCGTGGCATTTAGTTATGAAAGGTCTCCAACACTACATCAACGCACAAAGCACCTCCATGGCCTCTCTCCTCACCTCCTTCAGGTACTCGCGGTCTGGTCGCACAGTCAACGAGTTCGAGCCCGGCTACCGAGTCCAAGTCGTCAATTGGAAGCAAACGTCCACCCCCCACGCCAACTCCGTCGCGTCCGTTGGCCTGGCCAAGCCCACGGGCATTTCCTGATATCCCTCGAGGCCCTTTTGTGCCCTCTGGATGCGTTTGGCACCGTCTTGTTCTACCGTGTGCGAGTGAAGATAAAAATCTTAACCAACGTTCACTTACTCCCGTTCACGGCACACACGACACTTCAAACGACATTCTACGGCTCCAGCGTCCTCAGCAGCTCCATCCAATACGCCAGCCAAAGCTCCTCGTCACGCGCCATCCCCTCCAGCCGCGACTTCGACTCCGCCACCCGCCGCCGGAACTCCCCCCTCGTCAATTCGAACGTCTTATCCCGTGCCCTCTGCACAGTCGCGTGGTTTGTGGTGTCGTCACACTCCACAGCCGCAGTTGTCCCAGCAGGCTGAGCCGGGGGGTCAGCGGTAGCCGCAGCCCACGTCAGCTCTCCCACAGGTACGCCCCCCACCGTCCGCGTGGGAAACGGCTGCCCCGGCCCCAGCGCAGCCGCTGCCGGCTTCGACGCGTCCCTCTGCTGCTGCCTTAACAGAGTCTTTAAGGACTTCCTCTTGGCGGGGATGTCGTCTGCGGTTGGGACGAGGTGCTGCAGCTGTGGCAGCGCGTCGAATGTACCCAGTAGGACCGTCGCGCCATGTGCCGCCGCATACGTCACCCTCTCCCCGTACGCGTCTTCTGCCGCGCGCACGATTTCAAATTGCGCAGCGATCCGCGCACGAGTTTCCTCCGATCGAGCCGCTTCGCGCTGCCGCAACGCAGCTAACTCGTCCGCGAGGCCGGGCCGCGCGAGGATGGGCTTGAGCGCGAGGCCGTTGGCGTCGCGCAACCGCCGCGACGTCGCCACGAAATCTTTAAAAGCGCCCTCAACTTGGCTCAACTTAGCCTTGCGCACGTGGTCCGCGCGCTTGACCAAATCGCTGAAAATGACCGGCGGTACGCGCGCCATGAGGGCGTCGAGGGTGGCGAGGAGGAGGCGCAACTCGCGCGTCTTCTCGTCGACGAACTTCTCCGCGTTTTTAACCATTTCTTTTAGCGCGCGCTCGTTGCGCTCGTTCATCTCTGCTAAAGACGGCGCAACCTTGTTAGGCCGCGTCACAGGCCGCGGGCCCTTGCGGTCGTAAAAGTCTTTAACTAACTTTGCAAGCGCCTCCTTCTTCTCTTGCTCTATTTTCAACACTTTGGTCATTATCAAATGCGGCGACTCTTCCTTCCCCCCCCCTGCCCCCTTCCCCGCAGGAGCTTTCGCAGGAGCCGCCCCCCCCTTCGCATCAGCACCCCCCCCCTTCGGCTTCGCCACAGCCGCGGCCTTTGGGTCCACGGCTTTCAAAACCTCCCCCACCTTTGGCTCCCCGTCGAAATCCGCAGAGGGGGGGGGGGTTTCTAATTTAACTGCGAGGCACCCGAGAGCAGCCGCCGCAAAAAGAGCCTTTTCGCGCACGACTTTGAGCCCGTCCACAACTCTTGTGGCGATAGACACGTCCCCATCCCCACCGCTCGTTTTTGACTCTTCGCAGAGCCCCTCGACGGCGTCAAAACGCGCAGCCACCTCCCCAAGCGCCGCCGCCACCTCCGCACAGACCTCCTGCCGCCGCAACTCCGCCTGCCGCAGCTCTCTGCAAGCGCGTTAGGGGCGTCAGGGGAGGGGGGGGGGAGCAGTGGCGGAGATGCAAAGGATAAAAGAAAGTTAAAAGAGGGCCTTTAAGGCGCACCGCTCGACGACTTCGCCAAACGAAACGTCCGTCTCGACGTTTGCGAGCGCGGCCGTGAGGCCTCCCAGCGCAGCGCGCGCCGCCTCCTCAGCCGCCGCGAGGTGTGCCGCAACGGCCGCACGCGCGCGGTCCAGCCGCGCGTCTACGTCTTCGTTAAAAGACGTCAACTCGCTTTGAAATCGCGCGATTTCTTCGGCGGCATAACTCCCTCCCGCGTCGATTGGCGCGAGGCTTTTTAAAAACTCCTCGTTTTGAGATTTTAAAAACGCGCAATGCGCCGCAGCCAGCGCCTCCAACTTCGCAGCGCGTCCCTTCGCTTCGTCGCGAAACGCGCGATCAGCGCGCGTCGCATTTTGTTTCACCGCCGCAAGCGCCGCCCCGGAAGTCGCATTTTGAAGCGCCGCTTCGCGAGCGTTTTGCTCGGCCGCAAATTCGCGCCCGAAGCCATCGAACGCCTCTACCGCCCGCCCAAACTCCGTCCGCTGCGCCGCGGCGCGGGCGGACACCTGCGCCATGTGGCGGGAAAACCGCGCGGCGTGCTGGCGCAGCTCCGAGTCGCGCGCCTCAAACACTTCCATCTCCACCCGCCCAGCGCGCGGCGCGTGTCGCCGCAGCCGCCCCTCCAAAATGAGCATCGTCTCCTCCTGCGCCGCCGCAGCCTCCGCCACAAACGCCGCCTCCACGGCGGCGGAGTCGGCGCGGAGGTGCTCCAACGCTGCGCGGCGGAGGGATGCGACGAGTTTTTGAACGAGGTCACCCCCCACGCGAAGGGTTTCGACCGCACGCGCACCCGTAGGGTCAGACGGGACGGCGTCGGAGATGAGGGTCTCCGAAGGGATGTCATCAAACCGCGCCCCACAAAAAGGGGCGACCACAAACGCGACCAGCCCATCGCCAAGCGTCACAACGGTCTCATCTTCAACCGCTCGGAAGGACGCCGCAGGTTCAGGGGGGGGGGGGGCTTTCTCAGCCTGCGGCGGTGCGGCGGCGGCAGGTTTGGCGCCTTTGGCCGGAGCGGCTTTGGCTGGCGCTGCTTTTCCCTTCGCCGCCTCATCCGCCGCAGCCGCAACATCCTGCGGGGGGGTCGGGGGTCGTGGTGGGTCTTTCGAAAGGCCAAACATTTTCGAAAGGTCATCAAAACTTGAGGCGGAGAAGGCGCGGGTGGCGGCGTCAAATGCCGCGAGCTGCGCGAGGGTCTCGTCGCTCACGCGGCGAAGGTTGGCCTCAATTTCGCCGAGGACGGTCAAGGCCGTCGGAAGGCGCTCGCGAAGGGTCGCGATGTTGTGGTCACGGCGAATTTCGTCCAGCGCCGCGGACAGCTTCTCCTCCAATGCAGCAGACGCGTTTTCAAATGCCGCCTGAATGGCCGCCATTTTCTGGTCGTGATCTGTGCGGGCGTCTTTGCGCGCGGTTTGAAATGCCGCGAAGAAAGCCGCGATTGCGCGCACAATAGAAGCGAAGCGAGTCGTATGCGCCGCGTAGTACGCGTGCTGGCCTTCCAAAATCACCCCCGCCGCGTCGACGACCGCTTGCGCCTGCCCAGCGTCAAATCTAAAAGCAACATCCCACACCTCTTTTGCCCTCCCTTCAATCAGGTCAACAAACGGCCGCGCCGCATTGTCAATTTTATGCGCATCAACCGCCTCCCCCGTCGTCTTGGCCGCGTCCAAAAGCTCCGCCCGCAGCGCGTCCACCACCTCGTGGCCCTTCGCGAGATGGCGCCGCTCGAACTGGCGCAGCTTGCCGACGCGCGTCTTGTGCTCCGTCGACTGGTCCGAGTCGAGCGTCTGCACAGGCGTGAGAATCCCCTCGCTGATTGAAATTTCAAACGGACACAGCCCACCCCTCCCCCTCCAACCTCGAGGGTGGAGATCCAGCGCTCCGCAACTTCGGCCGTTAAGCGAGGGGGGAGGGAGCTCAGGATTGTCCCCATCTCCCTCTCACGCCGCTCCAGGAGGCTCCGCTGCTGTGCGCGCAGCTGCTCCCACAGCGTCCGCCTCTCTGCTGGCGCCGCCATCGGCGCCCCCTCAAGCGCCTGCGCGCATTTTTGAACTGCGCGGTCAAACAGCGTCCTCTGCCAAGCCGTTCGGCGCTCGAGCCATCGCGCCTGGGTGCGTAAGGAGATAAGGCGATGATAGCGAGGAGCGGGGAGGAGGTGGTGAGTGGCGGGGGGGAGGGGATACGCGGAGCCGCCGCATGATCTCGATGCAGTCCGATGAGACGCGGGCGATGAGGTCGGCGTAGGTCTTTTTGTTTTCGAGGATGAGGAAGTTGACGCGATTGGCGCGCTCTTCGATTGCGCGCTCGATGTCGCCGGGAGGTACGTGGGCGATGTCCAAAAGGATGAGGGAAGTCTTGTCAAGCATCGCGCGCACCACCTCCGCACGGTCTGCCTCCATTTGACGAAGCGAATCATCGCAACTGTGTATGGCAGCCATCTTGTCCTCGTGGACGCGGGTGACGTTGGCCCAGACGCCGTCGAGCTCCTCTTGGCTCAGCGCCATGAGGTTCTCATCGGCGAGGACGGAAAATTCGGAGTCGCCATCTTTGTCGAGGGAGCTGAGAGAGGACTTTAAGGATGTTACGGATTGCCGGACTTTGGGTAGGTATGCGTCCATGGTGCGGATGTAGTCTTCGTCAAGCTTTCTTAAGACGGATTCGTGGCTGGAAAAAGTTAGGGTGTTGAAGTGTGAAATTCACCGTTCCTTCTTACTGCGGAGCATTCTTTCAACAGCATTGCCCCCGAGTTCGCGAGTTGGATCCTTTTGTCCACGTTCTAAAGAGTGCTTGGTCAGCCCCATGGAGCTCCTCATCATGTCTTGCGAGTCTCCCCAATCCGAATCCGCGAGACTAAATGTTTGCGTGAGACGAGTTTGTTCTCTCGTTTCAACATGAACAGCTTCTGTGGCCCGTGAAACTCGGGGTCGCACTATTGACGCCGTCAAAGCTGACGAAGCTGTAAACTCCATCAACGGTTTGAAAGACTTTTAAAATGGTACAAACGACTTGGTTTAATTACGAGCGACTTCTGTGTGACCCTGCCCACGGGTCATTACACTCAACAGATCCCCGGCAATTTCTTTTTCCGATCAACTCGCAAGCCATTGAAAGGTTCTTTGTCAGATCAATTCCTTATCTTCGTCGACGTATTTGTGCATCCGCGAGCACGTGAACCACATGGCCAGCGCGTATCTTATCCCTCGAGTTACTTTCCGAACCTAATGACTAAGAATAGGACCTCTCACCGCACCTGATGGAGATTCTCGGGGCCCGATGTGAACGAAATCAGACGCCCCGCACGTGGCACTGCTCGCATCAGATGACGATGGTCACTTTGAGGGTAGAACCTATCAACCGATCAGCATCACGGTCCACAAACGCGAATTCCCCACCAATGAAGTCCTTACCACCTTCGTTCAAGTACAGAACCGCAGAGTAGTCATACGTAGCGATGTTTGCTTTGTCCACATGAACATTGGCGTGATCATGCGTGGGGTCGATGTTCCACGGGTCTTGTCGTGCAACGCCTTCAATCCTGCTGAGCAATGCTCCACTCTCATACAGAGTGTCCAACCCAAAATCGGCCATGATCTTAAGCCTCACGCGCAGGATAAGTAGGCGGATCATGAGGGCTCCTTTTAAACCTAGCCGATCTGTGGACGACATGGGTGCCAGCGACGTGGCGCCATTCTGGTGAAACAGATTCTGCATTGCAGATTCAGTTATGTTCAACAGAATAGCTGCATCTTCTGGAGGGATGAAGTTGTCCACCACGAATCTTGAACAAATGGAGGGTGTGCATCCAACCTGAAGTCCGTACCCCAACGAGTAAAAGAACGTTTCGCAGGGAATGTTCCATGAGAGGAGGGAGGGCTCAAGAGAGGAGGACGCAATTGTGCTGACAGGCTTGCCCTCTAGATACTTTTCTCGGATTGCTTTCCTCTGCAGCTCCTGCATCACTTCTCTGCTTGAGAGCTCCTTATGGTCCGCAAGGAGGTGCAGAGTTCTGATCCGGTCAACAACTGCATCCATATCCACACCACTGAGCCCCTTCCATGTATCCGATTTGGCGCATTGAGCCAGCAGAAAGAGGACGACCAAGGTCCTCGTCATAACAACATACATAAAGAACAAACTTGAGAGAGATGGCTGCAGTCGAGGGCGCAGCCGCCTTGGACAAAATCTCCGAGAATACGATATCGCAATCAGACAATCGAGGAGAATCGGAAGTGGACAACAAGCGAGCATCAGAGGCAAAGCTCTTTTATCATCGCTCACAATGAAGGCTCTGGGAAGGTTGCAGCAGTCGCAGGCACAGGAAGAGAAGCTCCGAAGGTGGCTAGGATTGGGGGCTCAGAACGTAACCCTTCAGGCAGAAAGAACTTGCCAAAGTCATCGTGAAGCAAGCTGACGTAGATATCATCGCGAGCGAGTTTGAAATGTCGAAAATGCACGCAGAAAAGGTATTGAGAGAAAACGGCGGAGATGTCGTGAGTGCGCTGAAGAAGCTTTTACAATAAACTATTGAATCACATCAGTCGCGGATGGACAGTAAAACGAAGGAGGGTTCGAAGGGTCCAGCGAATGTTGCTTCTTCTCCGGGCTTGCAAACATGTTGTTCCATAACCCCAACGCGAAGGATTCATCCGCACAAACGGACGGATGGAAGCAATCCATTTTGGAGAGGTAAGACTGCATCGTCATCGCGCGAAGGTAGCACAATCACCTCGCCGTAACGATTGAACGGCAAAGAGTCGACAGCAGGCTGAACAATGGCAGTGAATGTCGCGCTGCCACGGGCTTGGATCTCCGCGGCAATCTTGCTGGTGCGGCGGTTGAATTCGAGACCTGCAATGTCCATCTTGAGGCGGTCGTCATCGCTTCCAACAAGACACCCACATTCTTTCAACACAGCGAGGGCTCCTTTGCAATAGGTGCTGTTATTTTCGTACGCATCCTTCCACACATTCGAGATGTTGAAGATTGTCACCAAATTCACGAAAACTACAGAGTCAGCAGGCGACTTTAGTAGAGACCCTTTGGAATCTTCTGCTCGACAAGGAACATCGCGTTGCGGAGGCCTTGTTCAAACTCGTCCGCACGCTGAGACAGGTTCGCATGGTGGCAAGAGCCACAGAGGTCGTTGGCGCCGATGAAAGTGGTGAGGATCTTCCACTCCTGCGCGAGGGACGCGTAGTCCTTCGATTGAAGCTGCGCAATCAACCAGCTGTTGATTTGTAAGACAGAGTGGTCAAGAAATCACTCGATCTGACCAGGGAGATCATTCACTACGGCGCCGCTGATAGCCGCATCAAGACCTTTTCCCTTAGCGAGAGGAAGGGTAACCCCTGTGGCAAGGCCCAACAGGTCAGGGCTGAAAGTCAGAGCATGAGAGCGCGATGGTACTTGTATTTCTTGATAATGTTTCCGACGGTTAAAGCATCAGAGTCCCCTCCGGTAGAATACACCTTTCCGCGATATTCCACGATGTACGGATTAGGGAGATGACCGGAATTCATCGCGAACCCAGCGGTGATCGAATCACCCAAAGCGAGCATTGCTTTGACATCCTTGTTATTAGAAGAGGACGGCAGACACTTAACCGACGGATGGAGAGAATTAACATTTGACGCAGGGCTTGCAGATTTAACAATGGGACAAGAAAACGAAGGGAGCTTGTCTTGGCAACTAGACTGCACCATGAGATAGGTCAGCTTTAAAACAGACCTTTAAGACCCCGACGGAAACCGGTGGCGCGGCGAAAGCGACGGCGATCACGAGGATTGCAAGAACGGGCTGCATGGCCGGTAAACGAACAGCTTCTTAACTTTTAAAGGTTAAAAAAAAGTGAATTGTACCGCGCAATAATGGTTGAACCGTTTGGAGCTGCGCCGTCCATTTTTATTGATCCCGATGAAGATATCGATATGCTTCCACAGCCATTCAGGATGATTTCACATGTCCTGGAAAATGTAATAGAAGATGCTCTTGACTCGCTGTCATCGACTTCATCGCCGGGCGGAGGCCGAAATGACGTCGTCTCAACGACTCCTGCTTTCACTATGAACATCCCCGAAGTGCTTTCAATAACTCATCTCAGTGCTGGTGTTCTTGTTTTTGCTGGAACATCCACTGGCGACGTACGCGTGATCAACGCCTTGCGCGGCAGAATCCAGTCGACTGTTACTGTTGAGGCCTCTTCTTCCATCACCTTTCTCCAGTCCTTCTTCGACAGAGTGCTTATCGCCATCACATCTACAGGCAACGCCGTTTTCTACGCTATCGTGCCATCAAGGTCTCCGTACATAATCCCCTACGCAAAAGCCACTCTCCCGAACGCAACAAAGGCCTCCATGAGCAAGGACCTAACCCGCGCCGTCCTCATCGTCGCCAACTCCGCTTCCATTCTCGAAGTCGTCGCCCTCCCTAAAGAGCTCGCCGTCGCCGAAACTGCCGACGACGAGGCCGACGAA
The DNA here is from genome assembly GCA_027487435.1 of Verrucomicrobiaceae bacterium. Classification (GTDB taxonomy): domain Bacteria; phylum Verrucomicrobiota; class Verrucomicrobiia; order Verrucomicrobiales; family Akkermansiaceae; genus UBA956. The sequence continues at coordinate 60,496 of JAIYDP010000003.1, forward strand.
GAAAAAGAAGCCGCCATCGTCGACGCCCTCGCAGCCCTCGCGAAGCTGCCCCCTGCGCTGCTGCGGGTCGTCCATCAAACGACGGTTGCGGGTGATGAGGCGGACGTTCAGATGACGTACGCGCCCTGCCGGAGGGAGATGGGGCAGCTCCCGTCGTCGTTTTGCGACGGGGTTGTCATTTTTGCAATGGGGGGCTCTAAATGGAGGCGTCTCATCGCGAGGGGCGCGTCCTTCGACCGTCCGCGCTCACCCCCTTCCCTCTAACGACTAAAGAGGCTTTCGAAGCCATCACCCCCTCAAAAGTCATCGCAGCCGCCGTCTCCCCCAACGCCCTCGTCGCCGCCCTTGCGCTCGCCAACGCCTCCGTCCAATTCCTTGACCTCCTCTCAGGTCCCTCCTCCCCTGCCCCCACCCCTCATTTCATCCGCAGGCGCTCTCCTCCGCGCAGTCGCCGTTCCGGCAGCCGCATCATCCATCGCCTTTCAGACCCCAAGCCTCCTTGCGACTGTTCTTAAAGACAATACGATTTGCCTTTTAGATGCTCGCAAGGACGCGCCCGTGTGGACGTCCCAAAACCTCCCATACCCCCCCCTCTCTCTTCATCCCCTCCTCATCCCTTTTGTGAGCTTCCCCATCCACCCGCATCCTCACCCTCCCCCCTAGTTCGCCGTTGCAACAGCCTCCAGCATTTGCATTTTTTCCGAAGACGCCCCCGCCCCCGTTGCCCAACTCGTTCTGAAGGGTCGCGTCGACAAAATCTCCGCCGCGGGGGATCAAATCGCCGCCCTCGATGGCCCCTCCCTCCTCCTCTTCCGCCCTGTCGACTTCCTCTCCGCTCTCATCCCCCCCCTTCATTTGGCGAAGCAAGCCTTCGGCCGTCAAGTCTAACTCCCATCCGCTCCGTAGTCTCACCCCCCCCCCGTAGAGCGCATTGGAGCTGTACAGCAATTATCTCATCTCGAAAGCCCATCAGCCGTCGGAAAATTTTCTCCGCGATGCTCGCGCCCTGACGGGCGCGCCAACCGCATCGCGGCCATCCTCCCGCAATCGTGAGCATATTTTTTAAAATTGATTCTTTGATCCAATTGAAAAGACTCTTTGAGGCGTCGACTGTCGCTGAAAATGCCTGAATTTGTGTTTAATTCGGTAGCTACGAAGCCGGGCTCAAGTTCTACTCGCGTGTCGTCCTCCAGTTCGCGCGCCCATTCGTCCGGCGCGCGCTCGTCCAAAACCTCTCACAGCGACCGTTTGCGCGCTCATGTCGCGGGACAAGGCGACAAAGGAGGGGGCTTTGCCGTCGACGTGACGTCGTCGGCAAGCAACGGCTACTTCGACGCAGCAGATGCTGTCATGGCGGATTTAGAGAAGCGCGGGAGCGAGCGGCTGGCGCGTCAAGCGCGCGTTGCGAAGCGTCAAGAGGAGCTGAGGGCGCTGCAAACAAAAAGCTAAGCTGGTACTGAATGTACTTTAGAGTGTAACATACAATGGGGTGCGTCAGCAAGAGGAGGACTTCACGCGGAGGTAAATGTTCCAAATAGTGAGGGGGAGGGTGGCTGCAGCCCAGACGAGGACGGCGACAGGCCACGCGCGGTGGCGGAAGGGGCTCTCCGCGTCGAAGCGGACGACGCCGAAGGTTGCGCGGGCGCGGCGTCGTGCCTCCATGACCATAAAGGAGGGAGCGAGGTACATTATCCCTGACAGAGTTTAAGGGGGGCAGTAATGGATTTACCTAGCCCTGCGACGCTACCCGTGACGTTGATGAGGGTGCCGATGTTGCGCGTGGCGAAAGCGACGATGAGAGCGGGCACGACGGCGAGGAGGGGGGCGATGGCGCGTAGAAGGGGGACGGGGATGGAAGGGGCGGCTCGAGTCAGGATAGCGGCGATGTTGTTGCGGAGGGTGATCGAAATGAGGAGGAAGTTTGGGATGAGGGTGATGACGGGGTAGAGGATGAGGACGGCGGCAAGCCACTGGAGGCGGTAGTCGCGAAAGTTAAGGGTGAACACGCTTTTGATGGTACAATTGGAGAGGTCAGCGGCGGAGCAGGAGCGGTCATGGCCGGCGAAGGCAAACAGGCCGATGAGGGAGAAGGAGATGTAGAGGGCGTAGATGACGGCGAAGACGGAGAGGGTGAGCGAGTTGAGGCGACGCTTGGAGTTGATGGGGGCGATGATGGCTGGGAGGGAGTGGTGGCACATAAAAGCGTAGATTGCGACGCCGAAGAGGACTGTGAGGCCTGAGAGGTCGAAGAGGCGGGCATTGGAGAGGGAAAGGCATTGAGAGGGGGAGGGGAGGTTGGGGCAGTTGGAGGCGAGGAAGGAGATTGAGATTGCAATCATGGCAAAAAATGAGAAGTAGCGCATGACGAGGGACACGGCATGGAGGAGCTTCTGCTTTTGGATGTTCGAGTAGGCGAAGGGGAGCGCTACAACAGAGAAGGCCACAAGGAAAAAGTAGTAGACGTCGCCGCCGTCATGGCACGGCGTTGATGTCCCGTCGATGACCCAAGACCCGAGATGGAGGGTGCCGGTGAAATTGGAGAGGGAGACGACGATGGTGACGGCGTAAATTGCAAGGTCGCCAAAGAGGTAGAGGGATATGCAAACGGAAAGAGCGCGGTGGCCCCACGCTGGAAGGAATGTGTGTGCCATGTTCATTAATTCAGTCTTTCTGGCGATGTCGAAGAGGTCTGCGGAGACTGGCTCTTTCAGCTCACTGCTTAAGAGAGGTGTTGCGCTTTCGTGCTGTTCATGAGCAGCAAAGGCATTGGCTATTGCCATGCATTCCGTTACAAACGTAAGAGTGACGTACGCAAAGAAAGCCACTACCAGTAAAAACAACGACGCCAGCAAAAACCCAGAGACCTCAAACGCCTGACGACGTCAGGCATTGCGCAGGAGTGTCTACAAGAGGAAGCGCCAGGGCTCCAACGCCAAGAATAACGTTGAAGAGATAAGTGGCGCCTAGCAATGGTCTGTACGGAGGGCCAGGGTCAGAGCTGTCGCCGTCGCCAGCTCCCATTTGATAACAACAGTTTTACACTTTCTGTTATTTTAGGAAGTAATGTCCACCTTCAAGCTTGATGACTCCGGAATGACCGAAGTGAAAGGCTTCATGGAGCAAGAAAACCAAAGATATCAACTGCAGCAAGTCATCAACAGGATGTCCGAGATGTGCTGGGAAAAATGCGTGCCAACGCCTGACAGGGAGTTGTCGAAGTCGGAGAGGACGTGTATTTCTAATTGCGTTGATCGTTTTCTTGATACAAACGTGTTTGTTGCTAACCGGATAACGAAGCAGAAGAAGTAAATAGTCACACTTTACACTAGTCCTCACCCTCAATGTCTCCATCGTCCCTCCAACCCAACCTTCGCGGGTCAGAGCAAACGTTCTTTGTGCACACTTCTCAAGATGCGATCGGAGCTTCTTGATTTGTTCGTTCTTCTTTGCAACCATATTTTTCATGCTGACAAATTGGCTTGTCTTCATGACTTTGTCTTGCAATTGCCGCTGCAATTCTTGAGCTTCCCCTTGGCACCTTGCTAGCTGAGACTGCATCGTCATCAGTTAATTAACAAAATAACCCGAGTGTGTTCTTGAGAGGAATCAAGTTTGCCCTCCACGCTCTCAACTTTCCTGGACAGCGCTGCATTGTTTTCCCTCAACTCTGCAATCTAAAAGTCTGAGATATGCAAGAGAAAATCGACAGCAGAGTTCAACGCAGCAACCTTAGCTTTCAAATTCGCGTTTTCTGCCTGAATCTCCTCCATCGCTTTCAAATCAACATTGGCATTGGTCATCGAAGGCAGAGACGGAAGCCTCGACAACTTTGAGTCAGGGAACTACCGTTCGTTAAAATTTAACACAACAGGCAAACAGAGGCTGACTTGAATGACGCAGCGGTCCCTTTATCTTCCAACGAAGCGACTGCGGCCACCATATTTCTTTAAGCTAAGAATAAGCAAATAAGTGAATCCACCTATCCTCAGAGCGGGAAACATCAATAGAGAGAGAAAGGCCTTGACTCTGGGCAGCTTCCAAAAACAACGACATAGACACTGCTGATAGATGCGATGCGGACCTCAATTCCGTCTCGATGCAGGTGACTGCAGCGCTGCGGACCGAATCGAGGATTTCAATGGCTTCGGCATTGTTGTATATTTCATTGGTAACACTGCATGCGTTACCTTCACAACGAACAGTCCAACGATTCTTTGATATCGTTGATTACGCTAAGAAGCTCCCGAAGGGAGATGTCTCTGCGATTCTTCATAAACTTCAGGTAGCTGAGAACCTGAGAATATCTTAGTTAGGACAAAAAGAAGCAACCTGCTGCCCATGCTTCTCAGTAAGTTTCGATTCCAGACTCTCCATTTTAACAGGCAATTTTAACTTTGTTTGAGTCATTGTTGTTCAGTGCCCGTTCACAGTTTTGGGGGGTCTTTGATGCGATACGGATCATTCTTGGTAGCTTACTTTCATTTAAAGAACCCTTTTGCTGATCTTCAAGAGAGATTAGTTTGCGGTGCAGCGAAACTCTCTGCAGAGCCCCAAGCAGCTGTTAATTGTCTTTGGGTCCCAAGTGGGCTGTGTTAGAAGTTTCTTTGGGCAATCTGAAAGCGGCCACGTTGTCCAAATCTAACTAACAAACAACTCGAATTTTGAGTTTTCAAGTTCGAGAACATGGATACACACGCACTGCAGGCATTCGAAGTCTGCCAAAAATTTGACGTGGATCCCACTCGGGGCCTGGACGATTCCGATGCTATTGTTCGGCAAGGCAAGTATGGAAAGAATGGTCAGTCATTGTCCTTCCTGTGTAATTTTTTCAGAACTTCCGGAGCCGGAGGGTTTGGTTCGCTTTTCGTCTGCTTACTTCACAGGCGAATCTCTGTGGAAAAAGTTCCTTGAGCAGTTTGACGATAAGCTTGTGAAAATTTTGCTGTTTGCTGCCGTCGTTTCCCTTGTATGAGCTCCCCAAACAGACTTATCCCGCCAGATTCTAGCATTCACTGAGGATGGGAAAGATAGGCAGCACGCGTTTGTAGAGCCGGCCGTCATTATGCTGATTCTAATTTTGAATGCGGTTGTTGGTGTGTGGCAAGAAAGCAACGCAGAAAAAGCAATCGAAGCGCTAAAACAGTACGAAGCAGAAAAGGCGGTCGTGCTGCGATCTGGTCGCATGATGACGATTGATGCCAAGCTCTTGGTGCCTGGTGACATTGTGGAGGTCAGCGGTAATGCGTCATGCTGTCAAAACGTAACGAAATTCAGTTGGAAACAAAGTTCCTGCCGATCTGCGGGTCATTCAAATATCAACCACGGCACTCAAGGCGGAGCAGAGTGCTCTCACTGGTGAGCCCGAGGGTGTGAATAAGATCACGGAGCCTCTTCTGTCCGGTGTTTATACTTTGCAAGACAAGCAGAACATCCTGTTCTCCGTAGACCCTCCCCCTGTCGTCGTTCTGAACCCCTAGAGCACCGCCGTGACGTATGGGACAGCCCGAGGTGTCGTGATCGCAACTGGAACCGCCACCGAGTTCGGCAAGATCTACAGCGCAATTCAAAACGCAGACGACGTGCAGTCCCCTTTGCAGCAGAAGCTCGACCGCTTCGGAGACCTGCTCACCAAGATCATCTCTGTCATTTGCATCGTCGTGTGGCTCATCAACATTGGCCACTTCAGAGAAAAGGGCGAAGGCGGCTGGCTTAAGGGCGCCATCTACTATTTTAAGATCGCCGTCGCTCTTGCCGTCGCAGCCATCCCAGAGGGCCTCCCCGCCGTCGTGACCACCTGTCTTGCTCTCGGCACGCGACGAATGGCTGCCAAGAACGCGATTGTGCGCCACCTGCCTTCTGTGGAGACGCTCGGCTGCACGACCGTCATTTGCTCCGACAAGACCGGCACCCTAACGACGAATCAAATGTCCGTCCAGCGCGTGCTTACTTTCGATTCAAGCACAACGCTGATTGAGTATGACGTCGAGGGCAACACGTTTGCCCCTGAGGGCAAGATATTTTCGTTTTCAAACGGTCGCGGCGCGGAGGTGGTGAGCTGCACCCGCGCTCTGGAGGAAATCGGCAAGATTGCGTCGCTCTGTAACTCGTCCCGCATTGAAAAGGTGAAGGACGCGTGGCAGAAGCAGGGGGAGTCGACGGAGGCTGCCCTCAAGACCCTCGTCGAGAAGATTGGCTCCATCACTCCCGCCATTTCTGGCGCCAAGCGCACACTCACCCCTGCGTCGGATTATTGGGCCGACCTCCATCAAATCTCCGCCACGCTTGAGTTCACTCGCGAGCGGAAGAGCATGAGCGTGCTTTGCACGTCCAATGGCCGCATGAGACTCCTCGTCAAGGTTTGTCTCGTGTCATGATGAAATTTGATGGCTCAGGGAGCTACTGAAGAGGTGCTCCGTCGCTGCTCCAAAGTCTTCGTCGACGGCAACGTCGTGGAGCTGACGCGCTCAAAGCGTGAGGAAATTCTCTCCCGCGTCGAGAACGAGTACAACTCCGGCATGGTTGGGCTCCCACCCCGCTCCTCTCATTTAATCAGACGGCCCTCCGCTGCCTTGCCCTCGCCTACCGCGACGGTGCCATCAGCCTTGATGACCCTCGCATGAAGGATCAGAATCGCTTCTCTGAGATTGAGGTGGGGTGATGTGGATGTGACCTGATGCGGTCAGAGCGATCTCGTCCTCGTCGGCGTCGTCGGCATTTTGGACCCTCCCCGCGAGGAAGTCAAAGCTGCCATCGCCAAGTGCGACACAGCCGGCATTCGTGTCATTGTCATCACCGGCGACAACAAAAGGACAGCCGAGGCCATCTGCCGTCAGATTGGTGTCTTTGATGTCTCCGAATCGACCGATAACAAGTCATTCAGTGGTCAAGAGTTCTCCGCAATGTCGGAGGCGGCAAAGCGCAACGCCGTCAAGGCGGCCAAGTGCCTCTCCACCGTCACCGCTCTGACGAGCGCAGGTTGTTTTCTCGCACAGAGCCCATCCACAAGCAAGAGATTGTGAAGCTGCTCCAGTCCATGAACGAGGTCATCGCCATGGTGCGCTGATTGAGTTCGCGACCTCACGCCGTGCAGACTGGCGACGGCGTCAACGATGCCCCCGCCCTCAAGGCAGCCGACATTGGCATTGCCATGGGCTCCGGGACTTCCGTAGCTCGCGAGGCCTCTCGTACGTCCCCCTTTTCGAGCATTTTTGACCTGGCGGTAGGGATGGTCCTTGCTGACGACAACTTCAACACCATCGTCAACGCTGTCGAAGAGGGCCGAGCCATTTTCGACAACACCAAGGCCTTCATCCGTTACCTCATCTCCTCCAACATCGGCGAAGTCGTCTGGTACCCTCCCCCCCCTCCATGCCCCCCAACGTTGTCAGCATCTTCCTTGCGGCTGCCCTTCAAATCCCCGAAGTGCTCGTCCCCGTCACCCTCCTGTGGGTGAATTTGGTCACCGACGGCCTTCCTGCCACCGCCCTCTCGTTCAACCCCCCCGAGCCCGTTAACTCTATTTTTGGGGCTTAGCTCATTGTTAAGGACGTCATGCGCCAGAAGCCGCGTGGGCGTGACAGCTCCTTTGTTGACCGGGTTGGTCTCCTTCGCTTCATGATCATCGGCAGTGCGACGCGCACCTGACATTCGAACTAAAATCCGTTTAGTTTACGTCGGCGTCGCCACCGTCCTTGGCTACGTCTGGTGGGAGCTCGAGTTCTCCGGCGGCCCCCAAGTGTCCTTCTCGCAGCTCCGCTCGTTTGAAAAGTGCGACGCGTCATGGGGGATGAAGAACGGCTTTGACTGCGCTGACAACAACCCGTTCGATGCAGAGGGCGCTGGTCGCCGCCCCATGACCGTCTCCCTCTCCGTCCTCGTCACCATTGAGATGTTCAACGCCCTCAACGCTCTCTCTGATCGCGAGTCCCTCATCCGCACACCCCCATGGGTCAACCCGTGGCTCATCTTTGCGATCGCGCTGTCTTTCATTCAACATTTCGTCATCCTCTATACCCCCCTCAGCGTGCCCCCCCCCAACTTCTCTGTCGCCATGACCCTCTCAGGAATTCCTCGGCGTGTCGCCCCTCGTGTGGGAGGAGTGGAAGTTCATCCTCGCCATCTCCTTCCCCGTCGTCTTCATCGACGAGGTGATCAAACTCATTGCCCGCTTCCTCCGCAAGCCTCAAAAGAAGAAGGGGTACAACCCCCCCCTCCTCAAATTAACGGCACAGGATGTACCGTGCGCTTCCGTCTGGTCGGTAAAGGTTTTGATGCTCTCTCCATTTTGCATGTCGTTTGAGTACAATTTCCGCTTAGGTTCAGTTTGACATCACATCACGTCAGCCACACCACCCCCCAAAAAACATCAACAGCGGCATCACTTCTCCTCCGTCTCGCCGATCCCCTTCGTCTTGTGCAGCTCAAACCAGTGGTGGTCCTCCTTCACCTTCTGCAGCCGAATCGTGACCGTGTTGGACGACACTTTGTACGAGCACTACGCCGTCACCGTCACCCGCACCCTCCCCCCACCTTCTCTTCCACGATCTCTTCCGTCAGCTTCGGCACCTGAAACCTATGGTTCCGCCCCTTGTACCCCAACACTTTGCAGCAAAATGTCCTCCGCCCAAACGAAATCTGCACCGACGACGGGGGCAACAACCCCACCCCCTCCAGCGGGATGTACACTTTAACAAAAGTCTTGCAGTCCTCAAAGCTGTACCGCGCAATCGTAAGGTACTCTTCCAATTCCTGCGCCTTGGGGGCCCGCTTCTGAAGAAGCCGAGGCTCCTCTCGCGGCGCCGCATCCTCCTCTTTCTTCTGAGCCCAATAGTAGTACGACCGGTCCCCAGCGCGGATCCGGCTCGCCTCAATTGCTGAAGCATCGTGGGGGATTGGCGCTGCTTCCCTTGCGTCTAGCAGGGGGTCAATGGGTTCCCAAGTGGAGGGGGGGACCTCGCGACGCTTCGTCAGCCATTGCAACAAACACGTCCTCGCCCTTTGGGAGCGACACTGCTGGTTGGTGGTTTGAATAGATGCGGCCACTGCATAGTCAGTAACTTGAGTTAGGAGATGCGGCACTTTTCGTTCCGCAGGACGAGCTGGTCCAAAATGAACGACGTGCTGTTTTTTGAGTTCAAGGCAGCGACAAACTCCTGGCTGATCAACGCACGTCCTGGCTGATGGCAACCTCAAGACCATTCAGCAATGTGTCTGCCTCAGTAGCCTTAAAGATGTGCGTGAACTGAACGTCATTGATCTCCGAGTGATAGTAGAGCTTCGTGACAAAAACCCCAGGGGTCTTCACTTGTGACTGCAATTCCGTTGGGCTTGCTGTCTGCTCAATGATTGTAAGGTAGATGTCGTCTCCGTTAGAGACAACGTCGATCAGTGAGCTCTGGGCGAGTATTTCAGAGCCGCTAGTGCGGTCAGACATGAACAACAATCCTCACTCTTCCTTTTTAAAAACAAGATGGCTTGGATCAATGATTGGAGATGACGGTTTCTTCTCTTGATACGCTGAACAAAACACCTGGTTCGTCATGAGAAGGCCAGGATAAAAATCAACATCGGCAGAGTCTGCGACTGTCATGGAAGCATCGTCCACTTTAAGCACATGGGTGTAGCTATCAATCGTAAGGATACGCACAACTCTTGGAACCTTTCTCTGGGAGGCGGCGGCGATTCGAGATGCAAGTACAGTTTCATGCGAATCTTCCAGAGAGACAGATAAAAGCGAAATTCCACCCATTAACATTGATTTTTAGAAGTACACTGCACAGACCAACGACTATCCAGAGCGCAATCACTACAGCATCATGCATGAGCAACATGTGCGGTTCACGCTTCCTCTGCGAGGAATCTTAACGGGGCGATCGGAGACCTCCAATTCCACGGGGCTCCGACTGTGATGTCGCTCCTGCTCGAAATCAACGGAGCCACCAGAACCAGCCCACCTGGCCTTCATTTTCACGCAATGTCGGCGCCAATTTGTAGCTAACTGCATCTTGAGCAATGTTCCCCTCTGATGGAATGTCCATGGGAGAGATTTCTTCAGCTTGATTTCCGACAGAGGCTCCTCGCTCTGACTCCCGCTGAGCTTCAGCTTGCGCTTCAGCTTGAGCTTGCGCTGGCGCTTGCGCTTGAGTTTGAGCTTGCGATGGCGCTTGCGCTTGCGCTTGAGCTTCAGGATGAACTTCAGCTTGCGCTAGCGCTTGCGCTTGTGCTTGAGCTTCAGCTTGAGCTTCAGCTTCAGCTTGCGCTGGCGCATGCGCTTGCGCTTGCGCTTGCGCTGGAGCTTGCGCTGGCGCATGCGCTTGTGCTTGCGCTGGCGCATGCGCTTGTGCTTGCGCTTGAGTTTGAGCTTGCGCTTGCACTTGCGCTTGAACAAGGGCTGGCTCACAAACTCGCAGAATGCTCTCAAATGCACCCGCTTTCACCGTTTCACCCCGACACTGTTCGAGCGCGTCCATCACAACCTGAGGGGACAGCTTCATCGCATTCTTGGCAAAATGTTCAGCTCGTGGAATGAAGTTTCTGTCGTCAAACACGTAAAAATGCATGTCCCTTCGGCTCATCGAACACGCCAACCACTGGATCACAAACTTCAGCTCCTGACGGCAGTCAGCGCAGAAAATGAAAACATTAACCTTGTCGCCGTTAAAAGCGCCACAGCCCCACATTCCAGTCGCGACAGGTTGCCGGCAGCCCATTAGGGTGTAACCCTTCAGCGGCGCAGTCCCTTCGTCGAGGCAACCAAATCCGGCGCAAGCTTTTGTCAGCTCGCGCTCAAAGCTCCCTAACTGAGCCTTCCAATCGTTCGTCGCGAAGTTAATGGCGTCAACGGCGACAAAGATGGACGCAGCGTTGCCAGCAGGGGTCAGTGCAACGGCGTCATCCTCTGCGGGGCCGACGAACGCAAACGAGCGGCGATAGCCGACGTGCTTTGCCGTTCGGAACACGCCCGCGACAACTACAGCCTCACTGTCCGTCATCCTTTTGCACAGGGCGACGGTTGCAAGGAGGCCTGCATGCGTGGCGAACATAATTTCTTCTTGGACGCAGCCGTAGCTGTACACCCCCCCCCCTAGGAACTGGTTTGCGAAATCAACGTGCAAAACGCCCGGTATGGTTGGGATTCCTCCTTCGAAAAACTGCACAGAGGAGAAGGGGACGGTAGGATCACAGTGCTGAATGATGGGGGAGGAGTAGCGGGCGATGAAGAGCTTGCGAGTGGAAATCGAATGGGCCTTGGAGCAAGTCACGAGGTGACAAAGAATGGACGCCAGCTTTGAAGCGTCGCAATCGTATTCTGAGAAGGCGATGTATGCCATATGAGAGTCAGGGAAATCGAGCTGGTAGCGGATGACGTTGAAAAACATGCCGGCGATGACAGCTGAAACTGCTTGGAATGGGATTTCCAACTGAGCAGGAGCATATTCAAGCAACGGAAGTTTCTGAATGCTTTCATCGTCTTTCAGGAGGAGAGCTTGCTCGATAATGAATGGGATCGCCCCCACGAAGCTGCACAGTTACATTGGCAAACAAAATCAGAAAACTCAACGCCAATCATTTCGGCAGCCCTTCGAAGGCCAGGGCAATCTGGGCTTCTTTGATAAAGGACGCAAATGAGGGCACAGAGTTCGTCTACGGTACTGCAAGGCTTGATTGCTTCAAGTTTTGCAAAGTCCAGCCTATCTTCAAGAAACATTAACAACTTTATAATCGGAATTTAGAGAAACAAAGGGATGCATTTGTGCCCCCAAACCCGAAGGAATTGGACATTGCGTGCTTTGCCTGTAGAGGTTGGAGGCTTCGAATCAGCATGTGTTTGCAGTCGACGTCAGGGTCTTCGAGGTTTACAGTGCAGGGCGCAACTCCCTGAGACCTCAGGAGGCTGCAACGGATCTGTTACCTCGAAGAGAGATTGCACAGTGAACATGGCTTCGATGGCTCCTGCTGCACCCAAAAGATGCCCCGTTGCGCCCTTGGTTATTTATTTTGTGCTTCCTTGGAGTTGGCTACCTTCGTTGACGAAACCATCACTCCGCTAGAGCCAAACAAGGCCATAAGGGCCCGAGCTTCCGACGCATCGCCAAGTGGAGTCGAAGTTGCGTGAGCGTTGACGTATCCCACCGACGCAGCTGCGATTTTTGCTTCCTCCAAACAAGCAGTCATGGCCCGAACGGCACCGTCCCCGTCCTCTGAGGAGGCAGAGATGTGAGCGGCATCAGCTTTGGGCGTCAGAATTTCATATATGGGCTGCACCCGATGACCCGAACCCGACGACCTCTGCATACACCGTGGCGCCTCTTGCAGAAGCCGACGAAAGATCTTCCAAAAACAAAGCGCTTCGCTTTTAATGGATTTTTAAGTGATGGGCATACGCTGCCCCTTCCCCCATGACAAATCCATCGCGCCGCCTATCAAAGGGCCTGCTGTGTGAACCGCATAGTTTCGGTGCTCACCTTGATGCGGCGGCGGGGTTGTCAAGAAATGACGTTGATAGCGCACGCATGCGACTGAAACCAGTGATTGCAAGTGGGTGTATGGCCGCCTCAGCGGCCCCAGCAACCATTGCGTCTGCAAGGCCGTAGCGTATCAAACGAAACGCGTCCCCGATGCAGTGCGCCCCCGTGGCGCAGGCGGTCACCTGGCGCCGTCACTGGGCCCGGCGTGACTCAAACGGAGGAATGGTTCGGACCTTTAAGGCCGTGCGCGATGCTGATTTGGCCCTACTGCGTTGGGTGACTGCCGCTCAAGCTAAATACCGCTATCATGTTGATTAAGATGCGGGGTATGAAGTAAGGGCCTAAGGCGTGAGGGACCCCAGCTGACTCTCAACTCAGCTTCCGAGGCGTTCCTGCATCCAGAAGCTTAGACGCTTGAGCGATGTCCTCAAGAGACCCGATGCCGGATCCGAATGAAACTCTATTTCGTCTTGGTGATGTCTTGAAATAATGCAAACCCTATTCGGCACCGGTTCTTGTCCGTTATTTCATACCCACTGTCAGCGATTGCCTGTGCGTTGAGGGAGGACTCATAGCGGCATACTTGTCTGGCCACATTCAATCCAAATTCAATGAAGCGAGGGTGCTTGCTCGAACTGGGACCTGGGTCCGCCACACTGTGCACCACAGAGTCGGCAAAGCTCAGTTTGGAAGCTGGCGATTGAAAAGGCATATCCGTTATTCTGCGAAAGCATTCCTTAGCATTCAACCCAACGGGGCTTATGGCACCCATTCCCGTCACAACAACTCGCCTGAACATGCTCATTTACCAGGCACCTGCATGTTGAACATGCCATTGCAGTGAGGCCCATTGCCGTGGATAGCTTGCATTTCGCTGGACATATCGTTCCTACGGGGCTGGGGATAGTCTCCTTTCGCTTGCATGACTTGAAATCATGGTCAATGTTTACGTGAACAGACTACAGTGTGAAGGCCCTCTGAATTTTCCTCCTCCATTCAATCACGCCATGCAGCCTAGATGCGATCTCTTTGAATAAAGATGTCTTCAAATACGTCGGAATATCCTGCATTGTGTCAAACACGTCTCCTGGGGTCGCGTCGGGATATTTGGAGAGGGTCTTGACGAAGTTCTTGGCGTCACGAGCAAAAGTTTCATCGTTGAAGGAGCAATATTTCAATTCAACGTTGGCAGCAACCGCGGCCATCCATTGAATCACAAACTTGACTTCTCTGTCTCCGCCAAACGCTCCGCAGCCCCAATGCCCCGTCGCAATCCGTCGAATCTTTGGAGACACGCAGTTGCGGATGCTAGGGTCATGCATCGCGTGGTAGAACCCGCAGAAAGCTTTATTCAGCTCGCGAACGACGAGGTCCTTGCGGAGCTGCAAAAGGTCTGGGAAGCCTTGTAACTCGAGGGCGTCGATTGCAATGATCGCAACGGGTTTCATTTCGGCTGTAGAAGCAGTTCCTTCAAACAGGAACGAGCGGCGGTAGCCGGAGATGGCATTGAACTTGATCGCATTGACCATGATGAGACACTCGTTCTCTTGCAGCTCGTCACAGAAAGCCCTGGAGGCGGCAAGCTCTGGGTACTCGCAGAACATGATTTCCTCTTGAACGCAACCGTGGCCGAACACTCCACCTCCAATGGACTTGTTTGCGAAGTCGACGTGAAAGCAGTCGTCCCCCTCGATTGCTCCATTCGTTATCTCAACGGGATAGTCGGCAAAACGGGGTCCCGCACAATTCCTCCAGCTAGGTGGGGAATCAATGCTGCACCGAAAGTAATGAACCAATCTTGTTGAGACTTCGCTGGTGATGTAGTTCAAAAAGCAGCGCAGCTTCGAGCGGTTGCTCTGATATGGATCGATGACAAGAGACCGCAGATTGCAGTACGGCATGTCAACGCTGTCACCAACACAAGAGAACAGAAAACTTGAGAGGAGAATTCGGATTTCAGAAGTGGTGAGCGAAACAGATCCATATGAGTATTTCCGCAATCTTTTCGTTTTTGTTAGCACTTCCTTTAAGCCGTTGCAGAGCCCTTTGGCTTCATTGAAATAGCGATGCAAAACATCAGGTCTCTTGGTTTTCAGAACTATCGAGAGATTGTCGAAGACGTCACGCAATTCTAGAGAAGGAGAGCCACGAAACCGGAAAGCACAGTTCATAAAGACAAAAATAAAAAGAAACTCAATTTACTCTACCATTAGTTGTTTGTGCTTCCTTGTCGATAATGTCGGTTGGGGCAAACTTGATTTTCTTCGTTCTCGTCCTCGCAAGTGCGAATGCACAGACGACAACTGTCTACGACCCTACATTCTTTTCTGGGCCTATGCGCAAAACAGGCCAACTCTCTGCAGCAGTAACTCAAAACTGGAAGTACTTTTCGAATGGTGAAGTGGTGTCCCGACCTCTGGTCCTTGCAGACGGAACCATCGTTATCGGTTCCACAACTGGGAACTTGACCCGTGTGTATCCGAATGGAACAATGCTCTTTGATATCTACTTCAGTGGAGTCGCGTCGTCGCCAGCTGTTTCTCGAGATGGATTGACAATATACTTCGGCTCCATGAATCGCAATATCTATGCTGTAACTACCGCCGGCGTTGTTCGCTGGGCCTACTCAACTGGTCTTCCCGTCGTTGCCCCTCCGGTCATCCTCGATGATGATCGGATCGCCGTGGGATCAACGGATGGGAACCTCTATTGCTTAAACGCCGATGGCTCTTTAAGCTTTTCCTTCACAACTGGAGGAGAAGTACGTGGGGCGGTCACCCAGCAGAGGGACGGTTCGATCGTCTTCGGCTCAGCGGATGGCAATCTCTACAACTTGTTCCGAAATGGCACGCGCAAGTGGGCGTATACGTCAACGTATGAAATCGTTTCACGACCTCTCATTCTGGACACTCTCATCGTTTTCACAACCAGAGCCAAAGACTGCTGCCCTGGCACGATTGTAGCTCTTAAGTACGACGGGACGTTTGTATGGTGGTATAACACGTCGGCTTCAGTGGAAAGTGATGCAATTGAATCACCGATGGGTGACATTGTCGTTGGAGGTGGTGATGGTCGAATCTACGCCATCCAGATTGACGGACAGCTAAAGTGGCGGCTCCCAGTGGGAGGAGCTGTCAACACGGCAACGGTTTGCACGGGGTTGGTTGTCGTTTCTACGAAATCGAAGCTCGTCATCGGCATCGATGTTCAAGGAAACATCTTCTTCAGGCACGAATTGGGGAAGAAGTCATCGTCTCCTCCTCGTTGCGCAACTGAAGGTTCTCGCAGTGGACTTATATACGTCGGTGCAGACGACCGATACTTGTACAGTTTGGGCTATTCTTGGTAAAATAAAACATTCGTCTTGTTGCTGTGCTCAAATTTCAAGCATGTTTAGTTTTTAAATGTTGCTTCTTGTGACTGGAGACCCTGGCGTCGGAAAGACAACTCTCGTTCGAAGAATTGGCCAGGCCGAATCCAGACATTGCAAGATCTCAGGATTCTACACCGAAGAGGTCCGTGTGAGGGGAGCTCGGGAAGGATTCGATGTCGTGTCGGTGGACAACGATCGATGGCCCCTTGCAAGAGCGAGAGGGCAGGTTGAAACCTCGGCTCCTAAAGTCGGAAAGTATTTCGTTACACTTGACGGTCTTGAGGAAGCTGTCAGAGCTGTCGACTTGAGCGCAGATTTGATCATCGTTGACGAAATTGGAAAAATGGAACTCTTCAGCGAGGCCTTCAAGTCCTTCATTGAGACGCTTGTCTCAAGTCCAGCAACAATCCTCGCGACCGTCATGGTGCAGAGGGGAAGGGGTGTCCCGTTCGTGAACGAAGTGTACAGAAAAGCCTCCAAAACGTTCAAAATCACCGCCGCAAATCGAGACGCCACCTTTTCGACCCTGCAGGCTCTCGTTCACGCGTCCATTCCCCCTCGGCTAGACCACCCGACCCTGTAGGTATACATCCCATTGTAACGTCTCCTGTACAAAAATTATCACTCGCAGCTGTTCTTCATCAGCGCCGCGTAGAACTCAATGGCGGAGCGGAAATTCTGCTTGCGTCAGACCCTCCTCGTCGAACTTTTGGAACCATGATCGATATCCGCTCGTTCCTCCCGTGCATCCTCTTCAAGTCTGCGTTGTTATTTTTTCAACACCCTCCCCCCCACCAGTGCTGGAGACAATGATCGGCATGAACCGATACACACGGTCTGTGAGAATGTTGTAGTGCCTCGCGTCCGTCATCCCCACCGTCACGTACGGCGACACGATGACATTTTCAAATTGCGTCACAATCGTCCGCCCAATCAAATCAAACGCCGCGCACCGCACAGGCGAAAAACCTGTCGCCGCAATGTTCTCCCCGTTGCCGCCGTAGACGTTGATGTCGACGTCGGGGTCCGAAACTGCTGCGCGGACGTGGTCGATAACAGACGAAACTTTTTCGCCTAAATTCGTTAGTTAAGACCCTACACGGGAATCACCTGGGTACGTGCGGAAGTTGACAACCGCTTGTGCGACGGTCGGGAGGATATTCGACTTTGGCGACGCGGAGAGCATCGTCATGGCGGTGGTGGTGCGGATGATTGCGTTGCTGGAGAATAAATGAACGCGAAAGGAGGGCGACGTTGATGGCTGCGACGAGAGCATGTTGGTCAAAACGGGCTTGAATAGGATCCGATTGGCCAGCAGCTGCGGGAATGAGAAACAAGTACAGCCCCCCCCCTCACGATCTTTGACCACAGCGGCGCGAAGGGCTGCACAGAATCAAAAAGCTCGTCGGTGATGTCAAGCTTGGCTGGAAATGGGCGATCGTCCAGACGCGTGAGGGCTGCAGCCAGACGGGCGACGACGTTTCGAACGGGTGGCATAGAGGAATGCCCGCCGGACCCGTTAACAGACAAAGTCAGAGAAACGGAGCCTTTTTCAGCGATGCCGACGAGTGCGATTGGCTTCGTGACGCCGGCGACGCCGCTTGTGAAGATCGCGCCTCCCTCATCCAAGACGAAAAAGATCTCCTCGCGGCTCTCTTTCAAGAACTGCGCGATGTGAAATGCACCCTCAAACCCCCCAATCTGCGCGCATGAGCCCTCCCGGCGCTGCAACCCTCAACCTCTTCGTCATGACCGAATGCAAAGAAAAGCGTTCTTCGAGGCTTCCAACCTCTTCGAAGGTATGACTCGGCAGCCTCGAGAATGCCCAAGACCCCAACCTTGTCGTCGAGGGTCCCGCGGCCGTAGACGAAGTCGTTCAGAACGTCGCCGGAAAATGGATCTGCGTCCCATTGGTTGTGTGCATCGACGGGTGCAGGCACGAGGTCGAGGTGGGACAAGAGGATGACGGCTGGGAGAGAGGGGTCGGTGCCATTCCATCGATAGAGGAGGCTCTTCTTTTCAATTACAGTGACCTGCAGTTGGGAGTGGACAAGTGGGAATCTGTCAACGAGCAAGCGGTGTAGGTCAGCGAATTCCACCGAATTGTTCCATGCTTTTGAATCAGAGCTGACAGTCTTCACTCTCAAAGACTTCTTCAGAGTTTCCAACGCATTGTTGAATTCATCGTCGTCGAGCTGCGACAGTTGAGATCCCATTTTCTGGGGCTGTACTGTTAGATTATGAGATATTTCTCATACCTGATTATTATGAATCAGAACAACATTCTTTGTCACGTACAGACACAATCCAACGAGGACAAAAAGAATGGGTCGCTTGTACATATTAAAAACTCAATTTTCTAGCTTTTAAAAAGAATGACGGATCCTCTGATCAAACTTCGGCGATGTGTAATGGAAGGGCGGCCTATTTCGCACAACAGTACTCACATTATCTTAGGTTGCGTTGTATTGAGACATCCTGATAGCTCAGATGGCGAACCCATACCAAGGACAGCGCCCTGTGGATTCAAACAATATGGGAGCACGTCGACTTACACAATCGAAGCCTTGTATTTTTGTCATGTTACCTCTGGTCTCCAAATCGGTCCTTATGTTGCGGAATGCAACTCTCAGAAATTTCAAAGAGTTCACTATTTGGACAGGAAATCGGCCACCGCATACATTGTCGGGGAGCTTAATCACGTTGATTCGATTGTTGCAATCGTTGCGGAGCCGTCTCAACAAGCACCTCAGCAGAAAAAGCGTCAAAGAGAAGAGGTCGTCGAAGACGTGACTGAAGCAACTGCCGAGATGGCAAAGTTTCTTGCTCGTGAAGGAGACGCTGGCAATTGGTCGGATCATCCTTCCTTGCAGCTGACATTGAAGCTCTACGAAACCAACCGATGAAGCTGATGATCGTCTCCACAAGGTTGTCTCGTCCCCATCTCCTAACTTCGTCAAGGCCATTCTCCCGCTGATTCGATCCGATGCGAAGAGCGTCAAGGAGATCTGTTCGAGAGAAAGATTTATTCATGACCGTCTGACCATCCTGCAAGCAGCGTCAAAAGTTGAGCGCTGCCCACTTTCCTGACGCCAAGGACTTCTCAAGCATTCAGTCGGAAATCAAGGCGGCCTATGAGGTCGTGCCGCAGCCTCAAAGGGGAGAAAACAGTGGGACTAACGGAGCCAATGCAACGGAGAAGAAGCCGACAACGAGGACGATTCTGGTTCCAAACAGCTTCTCCACTGCGATCAACATGTTCAATGCTCGGCCTTTCATTGAGAACTCCAAGTTTGTTGAACTGGCTCAAACGAGAGAGGCCCTCGGAAAGAAGCCAGAGCCGTTTGAGTTTACACGAAATGGAGTCACGTACAAGGTCACGGACTCCATTATCAACATTGACTGGTGTGCTGTGTCTCTCCTCTCCTAATGCATAGGAAATCCGTTGTCGCCGTGTTTGTGTCAGGAGAGAGTTGGCAATTCAAGAATTGGGAGCTGAAGACTCCTGCGGAAATTTGCTCCGCATGTATTATCCCTTGCTGAATAAGCGCTTACTTTTTCGAGATAAGTGCTTTCTTGTCAAATATGAAGATGATCCGATCCAAAACCAAGCGCAGTCGTGGAATGCGAAAGTACTGAGGGTGTCCAAGAGCAAGAGGCACCTCGACCGGATAGCGCACGACGAATTTTGGAGTGTGCTTTCGTCGTGAAATGAGCCAGAGAGTGTGAGCACGGTGTAAAGTAAAATGTAGCTAACAGTATGGTTAAAAGTACGAAATAAATATGACGGAAGACGAGAGCTCGACAACGTTTGAGCAAGTCGTGAAACTATTGGAAGAGAGAGGCGTCCAGTTTAATCTCACGGTCCATGCCCCTTGTCGGACCAGTGCAGAGAGCGCTCTCGTGAGGGGCGTCAGTCTGTCATCTGGGGCAAAAGCTCTGTTACTAATGGGCTTGTTGAAGGGAGGAGGGACACGGACTGTTCTTGCAGTCATGTCAGCATCTAGGAAAATAGACAACAAGAAGATTAGAACGGTCGAATGACATTTCTCAGCTTTTTGACTCATTCTAGTTCCTCAACGCAAAGAGTGTTCGGTTTGGCTCTGCTTCAGACCTTCGTTCGATCACTGGATGCGTTGAAGGTGCTGTCCCTCCCTGGGGATCTTTGTTTGGTCTCGAAACTGTGTTGGATCCATCGCTGCAGTCGCAAGGAACCTCTATCAACTTCAACGCTGGCCTGCGAACACATTCCATCTCCATGAAGACGGAAGATTATATCAACCTAGAGAAGCCAATCATAGTAGATATATGTGTCCCAGATGAACCCATCGACGAGTGAACTTAGAGAACTACAATCAATTCGACAACGACACGGCCTTCCTCAAACACCCGTCGCTCGACAGCTGCGAAATCATAAAATGCGCGACATCCGCGCGTGAAATGCGTCCAACGACATTGTCGTTTGGTCCGAAGCCGGCCTTGTACGACTTTGTTAAAGCCCCTTTGGTCAAGCCGCCGGGACGGGCGATGACCCAGTCAAGGCCCGATGCCATGACTTCCTTCTCCTGGTTGTTTTTGTCTGCAAAAACGTGTTTCAAAAAGAAGCCCATGAAGAAGAATCGGAAAATCCATGGCGGCTGGTCGGCCGTGTCGCCGCATCCTAGCGAGGTCTCTACGATGAGGCGCTTGATCCCTGAGCGCAAGTTAAATTGAAATTGAAAATGAAGCAACCGTGTTTTTTCATGGCGGCGATGATGTTCTTCGTTCCGTCCGTCATCGTCGTGTGTGGAGACATCATTCCTGTATTCGTCCCCAACGCAGACAGCACCGCCTCCTGCCCTGCCATGGCGGCATCTAAGCCGATGAGACGCCATACCCGGCAGTTCACCAATGGTTGATGGATCTAGGATATCGCCCTTGGCAACTTGAATAGTGGGGAACTCCGCGAGAATGTCGGAGATCTTTTCAGGAGTACGGACGAAAGCCGTTACTTGGTGCTCTGTGGCAGCTTGCTTCAGAATCTCACGGCCATTTGGCCCCGATGCGCCAAACACGAGAACACGCATGACTTCCGTTCGGTCAACGAGTGGACACGCGGTCCATGTACATCTGACTAAGTCTTGGCACAGAAAAGGATCTCGAGCGCTAAGAGTGAGCTCTTGCCGCTGGCAAGAAGACTTTCAGGGACACACGTCAGCCCAATCGTCTTGTTCAGGAGCCAACTTGTGACGAAAAGCGCAGAGTCTGCGTGCTGTAGGTTTCAGGAAGGAGGGTCCCGCTTAACTCGCGCCATGTGAGGTTCCTCAGTCGAATTTGGACCAGCCATGAACCTCTTTGCAACTTGGACAGGAATCTTACCCGTCAGGACACTTCCGAGCGCACCGTACCGACACGACTGCGGGTGCAGCGGAGTTCGTGTTGAGAATCACAACGGCGGCCTCGCGGCTACCGTTGCTGCGGCGGCAATTGATGCAAGAGATGTCCCTGACAGTTTAGCCGCAGGAAGAGGCAAGACAGACTCGTCTAACGAGTCGACATGAAGAAGCTGCCTCGTTGCAACACACAACGGACATGTCGCGCTTGAATCTTGACGCGACTTCGGGGTGAGATCACTCAAGAAGAGGGTACTTGAACAACAACACCTCGCACGAAGTATGCTGCAGCGGGAGCGCCGCTCTGCCACCTTGGAAAGCTGGATGGGAGCGAAACGAGCTGCTGATCACAACTCTGTGTAGGTTAGACCAAGAAAACCTTCTTCCGGACAGCTTGAGGGACTACTCTGCTCTCCTTGTCACAGACAAGCACCACTGTGTCGCCTTGCACCTTCTTCAGGACGTTCACGAGAGCAAAGACTTGAAATTGAGGGTAGCTAACAAAAGAAGCCTCCGCCCTTGACACGAGCGTAAGGAGAACATTCTTGGGCGCAGTGTCTCGTGACAGCAACAAGGAGGGATCTTGAATGACTAGCAAAGAGGAGCTAAAATCGGCGCCGCCTCCACATCCATAGCCCGCCGTCGCTTTGACAATGGCAGAAATTCGGCTGTGAGAGGAACGCAGTGCAGCCACAAGAGTCGTGAAGGTGAAGATGGAGTCGACCGCTCTGTCTGGGCCATTGAGAGAGGCAATTGTCAAATTTGAGTCAGCCGTGGCGACGAGATTGCACGGTGCCTGCTGGAACCCCTCGACAAGTTGAAATCGGCCATGCGGAGCTGGAATCGTCTGGAGATGGCACAGCATGACTTCTGGCGACTTTGAAGAAGCTCTGATCATCTCAATCAGAGGGCTCAAACGTTGCCGCAGTAAGTGCGGCGGAAGGAACACACTTGACACGGTGCAGCCTTGCAACAGCATAATCTCCGACGGTGGGAATCCGTGTGATGAAAGCGATGGAATGCCTTCAATTACTTCCCAACGGGGGAATGAAAATATCATTTCGCCACGGGCCTTCACATGGACAGAATCTTCGAAGTCAATCCAATCAACACGCAGCATCACAAGGTCTCAGCCTTGCAAGGGCAGTGCAATCCGACTCATTCGGTGACTTCTCGCGCGCTTGGACAATCGAAGCCACGGGCTGTGGCGCTGAAGTGCCTGCCCTGCGCTCCTGTGGGCTTGGCGCCTTCGTCCCCAATGCAACATCATTCTCGACGTGGCGGCCATGGTTTCCTAATCGAACGTCTCCACCTGCAAAAATAAACAGCGATTGCGATGCCGCCTCGCGCCGGCACGACCTTGCGTTTGAGAGGAGGACGCTTGAAGAGAATTTACCATGGGGCGAAGATGGTCAAATCGGAGGAGTCAGGCACAACAAGGCCCCGCAAGGTCTCCTCTGGGAAGTAGCAAAACGCAACCTCTCTACGCTGCTTTGTCAAAGACAAGGTCGGGAAAATCAACGGAGTGTCCGTCGATGTGACCGACGCAGCGGCGAAGTCCGTCTGAGCAATCTATGCTTGCGTTTGTTATGACGAGGCATCGGCCGTTGGGATCGGATAGGCGCTGCTGCGCAAATTTTCCAGAGACTTGGTTCAGCAGCGACGAAAAATGGCCCCTTCTAGTCAATTCCGTGCGTCTGACGCAGACCTCTTGCTCGGGGCGTGCGTCAAAGGCTCTGCGACGACTCGCTCGGGCACAGAGATTGCGTCGAGCCAGCTTGTCGACCCGGCCGAAGAAGTTGGCCGCAATAGTTGAGCTGTGAGCTAAGGAATCAGAGAGTCAGCAGCTGGAGGACGCAAACTGGAAAGGAATCCTCATCAGACTCGTACGAAATGTCCTCCGCAAAAGACTCTACGTTATCAAAGGAGCGGTCAGCATGAGCCACTTGTTCTTGCAAACTCGAAGCGGCTCGCTTTTCTCTCGAGGGGCCGGCCACGCAACGATCCCTTCCTCTTCAACGTTGTTGGGTTTCTATGCATGCTTCTTGACGTGAACACGTTAGAAATGGCATCTTCGTCAGAAAATTCGTCCACGTCGTCGCTGCGGCTGCTTGGATTGGGAGCTGCTGTCTGTGTAAGCTCCGACAGTGCTTCTTTGTCGACAGTTGGCACAGGCAGTGAGAGGCGAGGTGTTCCACCCCGTGTGTGACGTTTCGAGAAGACGGACTTTGATAAATCGTCGAGGGTAAAAGACTTCAAAGGGATTCGTTGAGGGCCGTCCAACAGCGTCGCGAGTTTGGCATCGGCCATGGACGCTTCTTGACCAGCTTGAGCCGCTAGGCGAATGGAGTCGAAGCTCCGTCCATTCGCAATGCATATCTCGTCTGCGACGTTAGGGCGACGGAAGGCGCCAGAACCGTCCTCGATGTCGTCAAACTCGTCCATTCCGTTCCCGCCAAAAACGGTCGTTTGTTCATGGGTGGACATTTCCTTTGCTTTTCCTTGTTGTTGCAGCTTTGCGTCGCTGTTCTGACCGTCGCTACCGTTCTGACTCTGACAGGACATTGTGATCAAGGAACCGAAGGATGGATCTATGTACATTGATGAAGGGGTGTCGTCCATCGTAGTTAACGCAGTTGTTGAGAGCGATCCATGTAGCGAAGGTATGTTTCCGAGAGGCTTTGTTTGTGATGAGTAAGGAGACATCATCGTCATTGCCTCGAATGGATTCGTCGTGCAGACTTCGTGCGGCACCAACGTTCATATTAGAATTTTGGACTCGTTTCCCCAGTCGCTCTATGAGTTCACGGTGTCCGTCGCAGTTGCTGAGGCAGTCGAGAGCCTCCTCTCTCAGTACAAAGCTGCGCAACAGCAAGCAGAGGCAGAAGCAGAGGAATTCGGTTTGGAGCCCGAACACGTCCCTCCTGTCACGATTCAAATGCTCGCTGGCTACGTCAAGAACTCCTCCTCGTCCCGCGTCATCATCCTCAGGGGCTTGGGTTTGCAATCGCTTGCACGCTTCTAATACCCGAGATCCTCTTCCCTTCTCATGCGCAGCTCACGCCGCCCTCACAACTCCGTCCGTCCGCTCCCCCTGCTCTCACGCCTGCAGCCCTGGCTTTGGTCAGAAGAGGTGGTTGTGGCCTTTCAAGTGTTATGAGTCAGCCATCAGCCTCGTACCATCATCCCGACACCTTCTCAGTCGCCTTGCACAACTTGCCCACGCGATGGGGCGATGGGATGTTGTGCGCGGCGCAGCGGCGTTAATGCGGCGCCTTGGGTGCCATCTTGAAGCGAATATGAAGCAGCTTGATGCCGATAGTGCGACACAACTTGAAGTTTTGCCCAAGCGCAGACGTTGGTCAAAGCAGGTCAGAGCGCAGAAAGGTTTCGCAACCAGCGCTTCCAGCGATGGTACCCGCTTGCACGCCGCCTCTCACCTGCGCGCCCTCAGAGACGTGTTCTCACAAGCCATACATCTCGTTTGTTTTCGTGACACGCCATGACGACACCGAGTTCTGCCAGTCCCCCCCCCACGCTTGCATTGACCGCCTGCGCGCCTCTCTCTCCGCCCTCCTCCGCCTGCTCGCCCTCCACTTCCGCGCCCTCCCCTCCGAGGTTCTCATTGTCGAGTGGAACACCGCCGAGGCCATCACGCCACTGGATGAAGCGTTCGAACAAGTTGTCGAAACCCCTTCCGAAGACTCCCCCCCTGTTCGCATACTCCGCGTGTCCCCGACTCAGCACGCGATGATGCACAACCCCCTCAACTTCTCCCTTTTAGAATTCATGGCCAAGAATGTCGCAGCAAGGAGGAGTTGCGGGCAGTTCTTACTCTTTTCAAACCCGGACGACGTGTTTTCGGAGGCACTCGTGCGCACGTTGGCGGAGCGCAAGCTGAGGGATGACGTTTTCTACGGCAACTACAGGGGCGCGGTCGAGTATCACGTGCCCGTCAGCGAAGGGGCGTCAGCCCTCAGCATGCAGCGGTTGTGGTTTGGGTAGTTGATACCTGACTGAATAAGCTACGTCGAAGCGCATAACTCCATGCCCGAGTTCGTCACCCGAAAGAAAGTTAACTTTGCCTTGCGGTTCCGATGATTTCGCAGCGGAACGACACAGCGGATTGGCCTAAGGCCGGTTGCAGCGGCGCTGATGGGGCATTTTTGGAGGGCGACCAGCCTCGCTTTGGGGTGGAGTATGGGCTGTTCTACGACTGCGCTGCCGGAGACTTCCTCTTAGTGCCAAGGGCGGCCATGTTTGCGGCGAACGGCTACCCAGTTTGAGAAGCACGGATGATGGACTTACATGGCGTTAGGAGATGGGAAATAATATTTACATAGATGGTACCCTCATTCACACACTAGCAGCGCACGGCTACGGCCAGCTTGTCTTCCAGCCCCCCTGCTCCATTTTCCACCAGGACCATCCGAGGTCGTTCAACACAAAGGGCTCCCTCTTCACTTACGACTTCTACGAGAACATCGCAAGGGGCATCCTCAGCTCAGGGCGCGACGCCAACCATCGGCCGCAAGGGTACCGTTGCGGGGATGGTGTCTGAGTGGGTAGGGTGCCCAAAGGCAAGGGGGATTACACGCGCTTCAACGACGATGCGTGGGGCCTCCGCGACGAAGAAGTTGAAGTCATCGACATGGTCCCTATTGATTGACAGATAACTGTCAATGTCTTGCGCTCGTGCGCAAACGCTTTGTACAAGAATGCTATAATGAGAACACGAGGCATCTCTCAATCCCCGCAAAATCTTTCAACCGCTCAACAACGCGCAGCTTGGCCTTCGCCGCGATGGCCACGACGTCATCCGCCTGCCCAAACCCGACTTCAACAGCGGCAATGGAGGTGGGCTTCATTGCTGAGGGCAGAGCTGCGAATATCTCTCTTACCCGTCAGTCAACAGAGCTGGGGCGAACCTGTAGCAGAACAGGCCATCAGGGCCGCCGTCGAGGGCCACGTGGGGCTCGAAATCTCTGACGTCCGGGTCGAGCGTTGGAATGTCCTTGGTTGGGATGTAGGGGGGGTTGGTGAGAATGCAGTCAAACTGCCCATAGAGACCGTTGAGCCATGACGTCCTCATGAGGGTGAGCTTATTGGAGACGCCGTGGGCCCGAGCGTTTCTCCACGCAACTCTGCAGTGCGTCAGGGAAAAAGACTATGACTGACTCAAGAGCACCATAAGACGCATCCAACCCAATGGCATGCGAATAAGGAGCGTATTTCATAACGCTCACGATGACGCAGCCACTTCCAGTTCCAAGCTCAAGCAAACTTGAGCCCGTTCGACCACGCGCAATGGCTACGTCCACTAACAGCTCCGTCTCAGGGCGAGGGATCAATGTGCTTGGGGTGACATGAAATTCGTCTTTGAAAAAGAATCCATTTCCAAGAATGTACGCTGCAGGCTCGTTCTGCGCTCGTCGCGTCAACAGGCGCTGTAGATGTTGGGTTTCGCGTTCGCTCAACGTCCTGTCAATGGCCATGTGCACTTTACTGTGCTGAACTCCAGAGACCCTCTCAAGAAATAGCCTTGACTCAATCTCATTCAAGCCACGTTGCCGGCAGAGGGCCAGGGCCTTTAAAAGAGTAATCATCGACCCGAATTTAGAGCAGTGTGGCGTCTACTCCGCGCTGTGCACCTCGACTCGGTAGATACAAGTGTACTCAGCACTGCCATGGTTGCTGAGGACCTTCAGCTTGATCAAATTAACCTCGCCCTCGCTCTGAAAAACAGTCAGCGCCACAG
>JAIYDP010000339.1 GCA_027487435.1 Verrucomicrobiaceae bacterium
CCGCGAACGCTCGAAAGAGGGTGGGGTGCGGCAGCGCATCGTCAACGCGCAGGGTCTTCAAAACAACCCCCGCACTGAGTCGCGCGCCAAACCCAATCGCACGTAGGTCCTCTCCCGGGAGTCGGCGAAAGCAAACACTGCATCGCAAAATGACAGATTCTCACAACCAAGAATTGTCGCGCTCACTCACTAACAACATCAAAAAACACCAGTGCGAGCAACATGAAAGGACGCTGCGAAAGGCCTGTCTCTGAAATGATGGGGAACAACTTTCTACTCAAACATACGTACTTTTATTTGCTCTTTAATTATGTTCGTTCGTCCTGCTGCTGTTGAAGACTGCGAAGTGATTGCATCGTATAACGAGAAGCTTGCTCTTGAAACAGAAAACATACATCTGAATCCTGAAACTATCCGCAAAGGTGTGGCAGCAGTCCTCTCTGATACATCAAAGGGGCGCTATTTTTGTGCGATTGAAGGTGATCAAGTTATCGGAGCATTGCTAACCACTTGGGAATGGTCAGACTGGCGTAACAGTATGTTTGTGTGGCTTCAGAGTGTCTACGTTGCGAAAATTCATCGAGGAAAAGGTGTATTTAAAGCATTGTTTGAGTACGTCAAGAGTAAGGCAGAAGAAGATGGCTGTTGTGGAATCAGACTCTACATGGACATTCATAACGACCAGGCGCGTCGAACGTACAGTAAGATGGGACTGCATCAAGGTGACTATGTGGTTCTTGAAACAAAAGATGCATTGCGCTGAACAAGATTGTATGACAATTTATGATTACAGTCCAGTAAAGTTAGAATATACTAATGTGCTGATTGGGAGCTGGCTTCTTTGCCGCTTAGCATAAACCTGAGCTGTCAGATGGCGCCACAAGAAGTGTCACCATTCATTTCTACAAGCGACTGCACGAACTCTGACACATCGCTTGTGTTCATCGAGAGGCCCTTCAAGTCGTTTGATCACTTCGGCTTTGAAAGGAAAAAGTCGAACATACGGAAGACTCGAAGCCACCAACTTTAAACATTGCAGTGCCGAGCAACGAATTCGCTCAGAAGGTAAGTAACATTGCGGATAACTACCAGCGAGAGACGGTATTCGCAAGCATCCAATAGAGCAGGAATGAGGGCACCTAAATTTCCAGCAATCGTGTTTAAAGCCGAATCGTCATCAGGCGAAATCAACGTCGCAATTAATTTCAGATCGTTTTCTTTGATTTCCGCATTTGTCGACGACAGAGCATCAATCATCAGAGGTAAGGCCTGTAAGGTCAGTTCTTGCCAGAGGGCAGAGACAGTGGCAATTTCCGACACAAGAGCAGGCCGTGGAATGTGCTGCATGAGATTGATCAGTCCTCCTATGTAGTTTTGCTTAGTAGCAACTTCAGCAGATCTATAATTGTTCAACAGATCAGGAAGCAACTGAGTGAAGAGTCGCTGTTTGAACAAAACCTTTCGAGTGAGCTGCAGCTGCACCAGATCAGTCACTCTGATGGTTGCAAACGTCGTGTTGTTCAGCGAATCATGCGAATCCACGACGAGGCATGAGAGGCACTTTGCAGCATGGGGCCCGATCGGCGAGGCGTACGAAAGACACCCGACAAGAAGAGTCAGGAACGTATTCGAGTGCTCATATCCACGAGAGAGCAGCCCTCGCGTCGCCTGCTCACATGAGGAGTCCACGTATCGGATGTACCCATGTCAGCAAGGTGACAGACCCAGGGTCATTGGAAGCCAAGGCTGGCAGAATTGCCTGCTGCAACAGGCTACTCTGCAATCCGTCTAGTGTCGTTCCTAGCTGATGAGAGAACCCAACTATATCGTATCACCTTCATCGTGCTTATTTAGAATGGAAGCGACCGCTTGACACTCAGGAGACATTACGTTGTCGCGACCACTCTCCATCGCGCATGGGACAAGAACTTCAAACAGACGGGGAATGGGAAGAATCACCTGACGACGACAGGAACAAATAGCGATAGCAAGCATTGGAATTAGAGGCTTGAATTTCTGAGCAGCTCCATCGGCCAAGAATTGGGTTAGCAAATGACCAATGAGAGACGATTGGATGCTGCATAGTTACGGCATAGCAAACGAAAACATACACAGCAGAGGATTTTTGCATAGCGAGTCGAACGATTTCGCAGAAATTGTTTAGGTCCACGACATCAATGCCTGACGCTGACAGGCATTGTTCGGTCATCGAAAAAAGAAGCCTTGGGATCACTGTGTTGACAAACGCGAGAACTTGGGGAGAATCAAGCCCACCATCGCTTCGAAGGATGGCTAGCAGCGTCCCACTGATAGCCCCATTGGCGAACCCGTCTGATTCGGTAAGGAAGACTTCGAAGGGAGGAACGTGGAGCAAATCCGATCATCGAGACGAGGGAAGGCAAAAAGGCTTCGAAAAGTGATTTATTCATGGCAAGAGCCACAACATCTTGCAGCACTTCAGAATGATTGGCACCTGCGATATAAACATGAATAAACTAAGCATCACCCTTTCCCGTATCAGCCGCAGTTAAACGGACCAAAACAATGTGAATAGATTCGCTCATAAATTTGGAAGGACAAACACTAGCAATCCTGGTAAGTAACGACCTGCACCGCATCCTGGGCGTTATTCTAACGATAATGTCGTACCGAATGGAACTATCGTTGTCTTCCAGCATGCGTTGCGCAATGCGAGATATTACAAATACACTCTTTGTGATCAGTAGGTAAAACCTAGCCCATACCTGCTCAGCAGCTAACAAACTCCTTGGAGAGGCAACAAGCTCAGCAAGTGCATCGAGGGATGGGAGTCGAATCGGTGTGTCCGACGGGCTGAGCGCGGAAGACGCAAAGAGGTCAATCAACCCAGAGACATAGGGAAGGAGCGGATGGCGCACGCCCGCAAGAGAAGGACGCTCAAGAGCTGACTTAACGAGTTCAAAGAGAATCTCTAAAATGGCCTTGGGATCAGAGACGACGCGAGAGAGTGCTACTTGCTTGCGAACAGGAATGTCATTGGAGGACAAGTACAAATCGCCCATCATCGGCAATAAAGAATCCAAAACGAGACTGCATGTTACATCTTCGACTCGGTGAGACCATCTACAAACGAACTCACCGGAGACACTGAGCGTAACCCCTAGCAGCTTTGCAGCCCTCTTCGCCTTCTTGTCTTCTGGCGTCCTCAATTCTTGGCTCATGTGCGGCAACGAAGACTCTACAAACATTCTGCACACGTCCGACGACATGTGCATACCTGATGAGTGAAAAATGATGACCACATCGTACCAGTCCTAGGCTGGTCCAGCAACGTGTTCAAAAGGCTTCGAAACAGATCAACACCCTTTTCAACAACAGCAGCATCTGAACTCTCTAACACCACTGATCGAATGACGTTCCATATGTCACTGAGCATTGGCGTAATTGCAGAGATGCCATAGCGTGGAATGACATAAGCCAATAGAGCGATAGAATCGACAATCTAAATAGGGCGTTAAACAGGACATCATTCGACTACATCAGTGGAACTTCCATCAGCAGAACACTTTTCGGTTAAAAAAGGAATCGCCAGCTTCGCCAAGAGGGCAGAGGAAACAAAGCAGTCACTAGGCGATCAGGATTCGAAAGAGTGCCATCTACTTCAGAGCATCAACAATCTGCGACCGCGATATCCCGACAGTATCGTTCGGAGGGGGAGTGAATCTCACAGGAAAATAACAAGAAAAGACTTCAAAGAAATCCTTCGGTATCAATGCATTCAATAAAATGGGCTGCACGGAGACATGGCTCGGGTCCGTCAAGTACTCACGACCCAATCGAGACAAAACCGAGAAACACACCAACAGATTCCTAGGATCCTTTTCACCATCCATGCAAGCAATGAACCCGAGAATCTGGAAGTCAGAAAAATGAAAAACCGATCGAAGTGCACCAAGTGAGAGCTTGATGACTTCAATTCTGAACAATGAGCAACGAAGAAGACGAAATTGCCTTTGATAAAACTTTCAAGGCATCGCTTTACGATGTCGAAGACATATTTTCTGCTGCTCTGGTGCAAAGTCTTCACAGCGACGGAAGTAAAAATGCTGAGGCGTTAAGCTCGAAGTGAAAACGATAGTACCCTCGGCAAATTTGAGCCGCAACATTGGCATCAGGAATGGGGTGATTGACTACAAGAGCCCTCAGCCCTTTGAGCACTTCTGCGATGCAGTCAACATCGGTGAGCCTATTTGTGTAGAAATTGATGAGATGCCCCAACTGGACAGGTGTCAATGGGAGCGTTGACAAACGAGCGAGCACTTCGCTCAGCAACATGGTTCCTTTCCGTAAGAACTGGATGTGGCTTTCTTACCTCGATTGCGCAGACCAGCTTCAACGGATATCAAATGCTCACCCAAACGCTCAACGACTTGCTGCAAGGAACTCTTAGCCTGTGAGATATCTAAGAGTCAGCATGAAAAGGGACCATCTCGGAACCGACAAGGATTTGATTCAGGCATTCCTTCGTTTCATCGTCAGAGCTCAGAGGGGACACAAATTTGTCGATAAGAACTTGCAAAGAACTAGCTGTTTGTGCTGTATTGGCTTCCGCTGCCATTCAATTCTTTCAAAAGATGTCAGCGAACAATTCGACTTTTGTCCCCGAAGGCAAGGATCGAAGTCTCCTTGATAACTACCTCACTTCTTTATTTTTGAGAAATTTGGGGCGGTCAGAGCTTGAGTTCTAGATAACGTCGAAAAACGATTCAAAATAGTACAGGAGCGCATGGAAGTTCCACTTAGTTTATTGGCAAGGGTGCTTTTTTTTTTTATCTAACAAATTGTTATTTTATTTGTGTCTGATTGATGAGGCCGTTGGTTCAGTGATGAGCGTTGTCTGGCTGCATGATTCGTTTCTCTAATCCTCTAGAGTCCAACAGGATCTCCGGGTGGAAGGAAGACAGTTCATGCGCTTGCAGATGTCTTGAGTTTTCCAGCCCTTCAACACGCTGCGTCGCATATCCAAATGATCAAACCAAGGCAGCAGCAAAATGAAGATGAGCAATGCGAAGAGGAAGAAACAGACCAAGAAACACTCCCTTCTATAAGAGAGAAGATGCCGAAGATCAGCCTTGCCAGAACGAAGATAGTGACTCGCAACTACGAGCGATTTCTGGACAGAACGTCAACCGCTGTGAAACGACTTGCGAAGGGCCCTGTTCTCTCAGTTGAGGAGAAGCACAAGATAAGCGAAGATGCGCGTGCGAGGGTGTTCAATGTTCTTAACTCCCCTTCAAAATACAGAATATCCCCCTTGTACGGGCCAGAAGATCTCCAAGCTACCTCAAGATCCCGTTCTGGCGCCATGTCGACGTCGAGGAGTTCAGAAAGCTCTAGCAGCGACTGGAAATCATCCCTTCGTGTCAACATTGACACGACTGAACAGTCGTGCCCAGATATGGCCACTTTCGCGAATCGGCGGCGTAAGAGCAGCATTGGGCGCGAGATGCTGAGTGCAGTTTCTCCCATCGTCGAGGAGGCACCCTTGGATCGTCCCTTCTTCGGTTCCGACCTTCCTGCGCTCGATCTTACCGAGCCAAACGACTTGGGTGATGCCATGACGAAGTCATCAAAGAGGAGGCCGGATGAGCCGCTCCACCCCCTCTCGCATGGCATGATAACAAACAGCGAATTGAATTTCCTCGCCCGAGAGAGATCCAGACAGGATTTTTTCTACGCTTGCAAGCTCGCTGACGTGGATTCGTTGGACCTTTTCCAAGATGAGGAGTTGCGAAGCGAACTCTACGCAGGCAGTGCTCTCGAGTCGGTGATGAGCTTGCTCCCAGCCGGAAACAAAGAATACGCTGACTCCTGTTGCAAGATCAACCGGAATGCGTCAAAGAATATCCGTGGGGATCGTTGGTTTGATTTGCCCAGAGAAGCCATCCCCGATGAGACGATTTCTGAAGAGCACGTGACGATGGACGATGTCGCCCGGCAGATTCTGCACGGCGATACGAGCAAGAAGGGTGAGGCTGCGTTTGTTCAAACAGAGCCAGTCAATTTGATGACTTTTGTCATTCCCAAGCCATATCTTGTGCGTGGGGATAAGCGGACGCTCGATCTGAAGTATTTTGGAAGTGGCAAGATCAACGCTCGTGCATTTGAAATGTCGCTCCCACAAATGAAGCTCCTGTTCCTCATTCGCGTGGCTGGTTGACCATGCAGGAACCTCGACCTGACAGAGAACCGGCTTGGAAATACGGGCCTGAGATCGGTTCTACCAGCGATATGTGTCCCAAACGTAGAATCCCCTTTGTTCGCGTCTGTGCCCTGATTCTGTAGGGGGTCGTGAAACTCAAACTGAGGGGCAACAACCTCAATGACAAAGCCATTTGCAACCTCGCAAAAGCTCTCCTCCAGAACGGCCACATGCAAGTTCTTGATTTGAGTCAGAATTGCTTCGGAGTTGTTGGCCTCTCCGCTCTCACAGAGTGCATCGTCGGCTCACCCCTTCTTCGCAAGTTGAATTTGAATGAAAATGGTATTTCTGCAGAGGGTGGAGAATACGTTTCGAACATTATAACGTATTGCCGAGGACTGAGGAAGGTTGTGGTTCTTTCATCGTGGAGTTGACGAGGTAGCTGTACGTGGCTTGGAACCGCCTGCAGGCGAAAGGTGCCGCTGCCGTCGCTCGTGCGTTGGCAGAGCCCTCGGTCGCTCTTGTCAAGCTCGACATGAGCTGGAATTGCATTGGCAATGAAGGCGCCGGCTCCATTGCCGAGGCCATCATTTGCAACCGAGTCCTTGCCACGATCCTCTTGGGCTACAACAGAATCGGCGACGCTGGCGGGATTTTGATGGGGTACGGGCTGCGCCGCAATGAAACTCTTGCAGAGGTCGATCTTGAAGGTTTTTGTGCTCTCTCTCTCCTTTGACGAGGCAGGGAATCCACTGGCGTCATGGGGTTGTTGGGCTGTCATGAGATGCGCGAGGATCCGTAACGGCGATCAACGGAGAATATCCCTCATCAGCTGCAACGTGTCCAACGCATGTTCTCTTCCAGTTAACTTCTACGACCCAAGTGGCTCCTACGCGCTGCAAATGGAGAAATCTGGAGACCGCGCAGTTGCCGCTGAGCTGTGGGAGCTGTGCGTTCGAGATGGGACGCTTCGATGGAGAGACGTCAAACTTGGCGGGCGCAGGTTTGTTGTTTTTGTGTTCTTCACTGAGTCGTCAGCATCGATGTCAGCGTGGACGAACAAAACCCTTGGATGCTACCTGAAAAAGGGATCTTGGAGTTCAAGTATGACACAGAAGGGTTCAAGCCGCAACCAATGAACGACGAGCTTTTCGCGTCCCTCCTTGCCACTGTGTTGTCCCACAAGAAGGAGAAGTACCGCCGCGAGCTCATTTTTGCTGCGGCGCATGAGCACGCGTTCGATTCGGAGCAAATGAAGAGCGTCATGGCGCTGCTTGAGGATGGCACAGACAAGGTCGAAGTGGCGGCAAACTTGTTCTCGAAGCTGGTCGACATCGAGAATGCGAGAGAAGTCCTCAAAGTCCTTTCCCCAGACGAGCAGAAGCGGCTGGAAACAGTCGTTGGGAAGCTCTTTCGTTTCAATCCCGCGCATTCGACTGGCCACTACCTGTTGGACTTGTCTCAGAAATTTGAAATGTTTCTGGCTCAGGTTGGTCCCAGTGATCGTCTCTGTGACTCTCGCAGAAGCTCCAGCAGTTGGGGAGAGAGCAGAAGTTCTTTCGGGGCGCGCATCAACTGCCGGACACTTCGCAGTATCAAAACCGGGAGATGTTTCGGAACTCGAGCTACAATGGCCTCAAGTTCACGTACACATCAACCTGGAAGATTCCAGAGAAGGGCCTTTGGGAGTGATTCCCCTTCGTACGTCCGTCTGACGCGTCAGGTTTGACTTTGTTTATCCCATCTTGCCGCCGCCGAATCGAGAGCCTGTGAGCGCTGTTGTGTTTCAAAACAGCCTCGTTCACATTCAGTCGTCGATTCGATTCAAGAAGAACATCGAGTGGGATCTGGTACAGACGAGGCTTATGACGGCCCGTCAAGTGCGCCCCGTACTGACGAGCCCACCTGACGTATGTCAGGTTGTCAAGTTGTGCTTGGAGGGCCAGACCGTTGCGCATCGGATTGAGATTCTCATCAAATGCTACAATGTGGCGATCTCGTTTTCCGTCTGACCTCTCAGTGCATTGTCGACTTACCAAACTTGTTTGACCAGCTAAAGCAATTGGCGTCGTATGATGAAATTAAAGAGCTTGCCCGGAGGCTCGGATGGCTAAATTTTTGGAATCCCATTGTGTGCATGTCTCTTTGCGGCTCACGTCACAGCACGCGGAGGGATACTACGAGTTTGACTTGACAATGCCCGACGAGCGACGAGTTGTGGAAGCTTTGGTTGACTTCTCTGTTATTGAACCAGGGGTTAGCGAGGCTCCCTCAATCGATGACTGCTCAGGAAAATTGGCTCGACGAGACGTACAATGGGCAAGGATTCGAGTTGCCGTCGTCGTGGGTGCAGGAGGTACCTCGACGAGGAATTGTGACATTGAACTACGCTTCTGAGAGGAATGGAGTGCGTCCCAAGACGCGACGGAAACACAGAGCAGCTTGTTTGTGCAACGAGTACGTCGGGACCAACGACGACGACTTGATCGCGTATGGTGACATTCCGATCGGCAATCTCCTCGAGGCTCGCAAGCTGGATGTTAAAGTAGAGCTTACTGGGAACTGTGGTGGCAGCATCTCGCTGAGCTTCTTCGTCTCTGACGTTGCAAAAATGGACGAATCGGAGCCTCAGAAATATGTTATCTCTGTGCACATCGGCGCTTGGACTGAGGCGAAGATTGGTGCAGATACCTCACCTGGTATTTGTTTCCGGTTGCATAGTCTGACTACAAAGACTTGTTGTTGAACTGCTATGCCCAGATCACGATTCATTTGCATGCAATGCAGTCTGAAACACTGAAGAAGACGTCGTCTCCCGACTGGGATGAAACCTTGCAGTTTCTTTTAGAATCAGCAGATTTTGCAAAGTCTTCCATTGCAAGGTGTTCCATTTTCAACAAAGCCGATGATTGATGTGTGTTAACAAAAATACTTAAAAGTTTGTTATCGTTTGCTGATGTGGCGGCGTGCGCTTGCTGGAGCAGTTGTCGCAGGCCTTGCGTGGCCAAGTGCTACGTTGATGCACCCAAGAGATGTTATTGGGGGCCTTGCACAGTATGCGAACGAAAGAATCAGAGGGCATCGGTCGGACACTCTGTCTCTGTCGACAGTGTCCACTCTGCACCACGAGACTGGTATGAATCGCTCTGATATCAACAAAGTTGCAGCGGCTTTCAAGAAGTTGCAATCGTCTCATCACATTGACCAGCCCTTGTCAAGGTGATGCTTCCAGGCACGCTTTAATCCTGCAGGTCATCGCTTGTTTCCTTTTTGAATGAGATGGGAGTAGAAGATCCAGCAGTTGCTGTCGCTGTGTTCGATGCATTCGACAAAAATCATGACGGAACGATTGATTTTCATGAATTCGCTGTGACGATGGCGATGATGTGCCATGGTTCCACACATGACAAGGTTCGGTTCATGTGGACTTTGGTCGATCAAAACGCTGATGGATTCATATCTAAAGAAGAGCTTCGGAAGACCCTGCGTTCTCTATACTCTATCCAAGGGAAATACACGAATTTTGGAGACATCTTTCCTTTGTTTCATGGCTGCTCGCAAGACTGTGCTCAGCGCGTCCTCGCCAACTCCATGGCGGAAAATATTTTTTCAAAGGCAGATGCGAATCACGATGGCCTCGTAAGCTTTGAGGAGTTCCATGCTTGGGCTTTGCAAGACTCATCCACGTTTCAAGATGTTGCTAGTCTCTTCTCCAACCTAAACAAAATAGCGCCTGAGCTTTAAGTCTCTCTCACAGGAAATGCTGATTTATTGTACTCCATAATGAACCACTCTGTATACACACTCAAAGACTTAAGACCGTTTCAATGCGGCAGCACGTGACTGCGAAATGAACCGCCAAGCGAGACCAAGAAGAAGCAAAGAAATGAAGTCCATCCTGACTTTGAGCATAGAAGTGTTGTTCTATAAAGTAAGAGGGTCATATTCAAGCTGATACTGTATGCGACAAGTCAATCGAAATGAAAGGGGCAGCATCTTTGTTGCTGTCTGCAGCCTTGAGACGATCGATCTCGCGGAACAGATCCAAGCGGTACTTGCCGGAAGGTGCATCCTTGTGGGGAAGCGCCCAGCTTACTTCGTAGCTCCCACTGCGAGCGTAAGACTATCTCAATGGCAGGACCACATGTCATTGTTGGCAACCGGAATATCGACCAAACCAGCGACTGCGACAAACTCAGATCCAGAAGAAAACATAACAGTGCCCTTAAGCTGAGCATCTGGAAGTTTCTTTTCGGCGCAGACGAGGGAGAAAGAAACTGCGAACACAGACTTAACGACGTCATTCGAAATCGAATAAGCAAAGTCTGTCGAGACAGAAATTTCACCGCCAATATCGATCTGGAACGAATAGGCCTTGCCAGAGTCACCAACGACAAGCTTGAGAGTATTTCCGTCCGAATCGAAGGCAGCAAGCGCAAGACTAGCAGCACCCTTCTCAGCGTTGGGATTGACTGTCCATTGGATTGAAAAGGTCTTATCGCCAGCCACGCGAGCGGCCACTTTTGCCGCCACCATGGGCTTCCCAGACGCAGCGTCGACATTCTGGACCAAGAGGAATACATTGGCCTCGTCCATGGATCCAGAACCAACATTCTTTCCACTAACAGCATCGACGACCTTAAACTTGTACTTGATCTCGCTTCCGTAAGTCAACGATTTCTCTGACGGACTGTCCGCCAAGTCCACAACACGAAGATCAGCAGAAACGCTAAACTTCAGACTCGCAGCCTCATCCTGTACTTCACCCGACGCAGAGTCGAAGTATGAGAGAGAAATTGCGTCACCGACGGCAGGGACATACTTGAACTGAATCGAAAAGGAGCCGATGAATTCAAGAGACTCAGGGACAGTGAAGGAGAACGACACGGAGCTGGCCTCATGCTCACCAGCACTGGAGTCGCCGTCAACACTCTTGAAATGTGAATGAACTCAAATGAAGCATACCGTTAAAATGGCCCCTCCTTGACTAACAACGTCCATTGAGAACTTGCGGGTGGAGGAATCCTTGGAGAAAGAAAATGGGATAAACTTTGCTGGCGATGGCAATGAACCAGGGCTCATAGACACGGTCAAAGTTTGCCCGAGCCTGCGGAGTGAAAAGAGA
The DNA here is from genome assembly GCA_027487435.1 of Verrucomicrobiaceae bacterium. GTDB lineage: Bacteria > Verrucomicrobiota > Verrucomicrobiia > Verrucomicrobiales > Akkermansiaceae > UBA956. Next base: position 11,307 of record JAIYDP010000339.1, read on the forward strand.
ATGAATTATGACTACTTCACAGACGATTCCGAGATAGAAGCTTCGGATGCAACCATGGGCATTACAAAATTGAATACCTGAGAGGCAGTCGAATGTGCACCATTGCCGTGATCGACTTCAAATAGGAAGGACAAGGCACCAGCAGGAATAGAAGCCGAATCAAGAACATAGGAGAAAGACAGCGGAGCACTATCAAATTATGCACTTCTAGTGAAACTGACGCATTGCGGGAGCAATCCAGCGACTTCGAATATGCTGCGACGCGAGAGGAGTCGAGAACCGAAAATTTCACATGGAAAGGACCAGATATGATGTTATCTTCGCTTCGGCTGCTCAACCGAATGTCAAACTTGAAGGAAGAATCTACTATTGTAAGTTGTGAGGACATTGAAGCAACCGAGCCCAACTGAGTCTCCAGACTGCACAGCCTTGCCACCGGATGTGGACGAAGACCTAATTGCAATTTGATATCCAATCGACTTTGTTTCCTCTGAGCTGAAAGAAATCACGCCCACAGGTCCAGGAACAGAAGTTGAAGAGGACACAGAGAATTTCACGCTACCGAGATGTCCGGTAGTCGCAAAGGAGTCCGATCCAACATAACGGCCATCCTCGGGATTCCAAGCCAGCTCATAAGAACTGGATTGACCACTGCTTAATCAGTTCAATCTCGCTACCGTGCAAACGTGGAGAGAGTAATCTTCGCAGACACTGAAAAGCCTCCATGGGGAACTTCTCCAAAAGAGAAGATAGCAAAAGTTGGCTTCAATGACGTACCTTGAACAATGAAGTCGCCAATGGGACCTGTCACCGACTACACAATTAAATTTATCAAAACGTGCGCACATCAAGAACGATCTGGCGCTGAAGCACATCGGAGAATTGATTCGCACAAGCGAAAGCAAGGTTCGCCAACGCAGCAGACTTCAGATCGCGAGGAGCGATTCGCAAATACTCGACAAGGTGCTTCGTGTTCAGCTTGTCCACATACACAGGGGTCTTTCCGCCCAGAATTCGAAGGGAGAAAACACCGTGCGCAGTGGATTCGTGAGTAGCCACTGCCTTTGACAGGTCAGTGTACAATCCGCCACGCTACGCGATAAGCCGGGGGGGACAGAACAAAACCTTCGATCCTGTCTTCTCAGTGCTCTGCAGACCAAGAATGAATTTCACTAACCCTGAGACATCGTCCAATGCAAACCCAACATGAACGGCCAAGTCAATGCCGTAATAGTTAGCAGAAACTAGCGGCAACTGCTCCTCCTCAGGAAAAGCAAAATAGGTTCCTTGTTCATCACTGACCAAGTGGTTCTTGAGATAAGCAATGATCGCTTTGGACACATCGGAGCTCTCGTCCCACTTGTCAAATTCCTTAAGAGCGACAAGAACGTCGACAGCCAAAGCAGTTGACTTCAGGTCAGTACCCTGGCCGGCAGCGGAAGAGAAAAGACCCGAGTTCTACAAGAATGATTTCGTCTTGATGGGACATTACCTTGTCAACAAGACTCTTCACGTACGATGCGATTTCAGAAGCACCATCCACCTCCTCGCCAGCAAACAAGTAAGAATAGACGGCATGACTTCAATGTGAGCAAAAAGAAATCTCGCACAATACTGAACAGATTCAATGTCCGAAGCGGCACCACGAGATGCGGCGAACCCTCCGTCACCATTCTGACGATCCTTCACGAAACTTAGCGCCTCCTTCACTTGAATCTGATTGTAAGAATCCGAAAAATACATGAAGCGAACCTGTCCTTTCAAGCCGTACAGAGAGTACAACGACAAGGCATAGGCCGTTGCTTCCAGCGAGGTCTCGCGCTGGGAGTTGAGGCGAAAGCCACCGTCGGAAGTCTGGAGCTGAGACAGAGCGGAAACGACGGAGCCGAACCCAGACGATTTCTAGCAAAATTAACAACTTTCAACTAACCAAAAATCAACAACGACACGGGAAGACAACGCTAAACACAATAGCATCTATTCCCCCAACCTGGGCAGAGACAGCTGAAAGTCCAATCACGAGAACCAGGACAGACAGAGAAGACAGAGTCATCGGAGGGGTGCTACGAATAAATATTTGGAAAATGTAAAGACTTACCCAAACATATGCCAACTGAGATTCTTGCTCTATTCCTTTCTCTGAGTTGCCGTTATTTGTATCTACTTCGGGCCGACATCGACAAAGTCTATCCTTTCGACCTTGCATTGTTGCGACATGCATGTTGTTTCGCACTGGTGCGAGGATGGCTCTCGAGCTACTTCTCAAATGTCGAAGATGCGGCCTTGTCGTTAGATGCGGCTTTTTCCCCTTTGTTGCTGCGGGTAGTCGTAAGGATGATTACACGCACACATTGCAAAATTTTACAGTTTTTGTTACAAAGAGACGACTTGCAAACTCATGTCGATTGCCGGTATGCACAATTGATAAACATATCCAAAATGAACGCTGTAAGTCCCCATATAGGATGTTTCCCCGCACCGTATACCTACAAAGTAAGAAATTGTTTGCAGCACAAAAACAGGAACAGAGCCTCTGAGACCAAAATCTTGAAGCTTTCGCTGGTTAGGATCACACAAGTTTTCCAAAGAGACTGAGAAGACCTGAGAAATCAGATTCGGCTGGCAGTTCTAATTCAAACTTCATCAATTTCGCGGGTATTGAAAAATATTGACTCCAATCTGATGCTCCCAATGCTTGCAACCAGAACAAGTGAGAAAGGAGAGGCATCATCTTACAAATGGAGTCACTTTGACGCCAGTGACCGAAACAACGTCTGGCAGATTCCCAATGATCTGTGATCGAGAGATAGGAAGCTGCAGCTCCTCAAAGCACTACATGAAGTCATAAAACTAGATTTCTCTGTACTTCCCGGATCGCTGTGCCACACAAATCCTCATCTTTGTCTTCTTGCATCCCTCCCGGAAATGAAACTTGCCCCTTGTCCATGAGATCGATGATGAGCTTTTAACCTTGTGCGTCGGAACATCTTTTGATCTCAGAGTGAACAAAACACTGTCAATGTTGTCGACCGTGCATAATGGCAAGACAACAGCAGCTCGCTTTCCAGACCACACTGGAACATTTGATGCAGATACACTGGGAAGCTTGGCGTGAGCGAGTTTATCGGCGAGAATTTCTTTCTGAAGAATTCTAACAGTGCAAAAGCATCTGCGAGAAATCATTTTTAATGTAACCAAGCGCTGTGGGTTGTCGTTGTTTGTGTGAGATGTGAAGAAATGCTGCCACAACCTTGGGTGTCTGATAAATCTTCAAGACATTGTCGTCATTGTCGGTCTGCATTTTCGATGTTCAGGCGCAGAGTTTGTATTGGATTTTCCACGTGATGAGTCCTCAGCACCATTGTCGCCTCTGTGGCAACCTCTACTGTAGTAAGTGCTGCTCGTATTACTGTGAAATCCCGACTATGGATGGCGTCCAAAGGATTTGCGGATCGTGCTTTCAAAAACTTCATACCAAGCCAGATCATGGTAGCTTGATGCTTGTTGTCATTCCATGAGCGGGCTGACGGTGTAAGTTGAATAATTCATCTTCATCTGGGAATTTGAACGGCATTGCAGAAAAGGAATCTTCAATATCTCCTGAGTCGATGTTTGAGGCAGCTTCGCAGGGAGACCTTGAGACTCTGTGCGAGTGCTCGCTTGTCTCGAAAGACTGTTTACAGTGCCGCAACAAAGTGAGCATTCGCTTACTCCATTGATCTGGCAGGATAACGAAACTCTCCTTCACATCGCTGTGCGATCCAACCACAACGAGGTTGTTCTTTGGCTCATTTGTCAAGGCGTTGACGTGAAGTCAGTCAATATGGTATCCTTTCCTTCAGCAGGCGTCATTATCTAGGAAGGCCGCACCGCGCTTCATGTGGCGTGCATGATGGGAAATAAGGACGTAGCATCGACGCTGCTTCTTTATGGCGCTGATGTGTTGGCGACGGACAACGTGATTCCCTTTCTGATTGTGCCTCATGGAGCAGATGGGCAAAACTCCTTGCTTTTATGCGGCGCGCTCGGGTGATCCTGAGCTTGTCTCGATTATTGGAGAATATTCAAGCAAATTGGTCAGGGCCACTCTGCGTTTTCTAAGAAACAAGACGACTGCATTGGAAGCCTCTATTGGGGGTCTCGATGATCTTCAAGGTTGACTTGCACAAGTATTCAGTGCTCTATGTATGTCTCTGTTAGGTATTTAATTTACTGCCGTTGTACATTGTTCCAAGCAATATGTCGAAAATTGGGAACGTGATATTGAAATTGTATTCGTGCATAAGTTTCCTGTCAAGTGAGACAACTCAATGAGGCACAACCAGTCATGGTGGCGCCGATGATGCTCCTTGAGCCTTTGGAGAAAAGAAAATCTGTCCAGAAGGCTCTGCAAGGTTGACGGGAGAGCATCATGGTGAAAGGAATGGAGCACTTCGTAGAGGAGGAGATAGAGAGAGGAAACCGCAAAATGCACGGTTGCGACTTTCTTTCCTGCAAGGAAGTAGAGTGGCGCAGACGGCAGTGCAAGAGCCAATAAAAATATTGGGTATGCAAATGGAGGAAATAGAGCAAATATCGCGTCGGAATATTTTCCAACAGTTGGGCTCTCCGACGTGAAGAATCGATGATGGACTCCAGAATAGGATTTGAAGAAAAATCTCAGAACGGAAATGCGATGATGCAGGGGACCCCGATGTCCAGCATATTCGATAAAATTACAGAGCAGGAAGCAGAAGGGCACCCAGTTCAGCAAACGAAACGACCCAAGTGACCCAAAATAGCAGCTGGCAAGAAAACAGAGGCCTGTGAAGCCAAACACCTGCAAGAAGTGGACGTCGGGACTGTATGATGTTGACACTTTCTGCCTAACGTTGTCGCGATAAGATGTTTCAGATGAAGTCATTATTGTCCCACTAAAAGAATAATTGTTGGACATAAATTTGGGACCATGGCCGACGATCCATTGTTCTCAATGAGAAATGAGCTTTTCCTTGGTGCTTCAGGGAAAGAGACATCTGATTATGAAGGTAACTATCAGAGCGTGATACAGGAATCAGAAGATCCAACTCTAGCTTCAGTAGCGATTGAGAGGGATGTGTTACTCTATCGAGCCTACATTTCGCTCGGCAACTACAGCTTTGTCCTTAAATCCATCAAGCAGACAGATCCTTTGGAGCTACAGTGTGTCAGAATTCTTGCTGAATATTTCAACAACCCCGTACAGTGTCCCTTGCATGTGAGATGACGCTTTAAAGGACAACAGAGAAACGATCGTGCAGAGACTTGTAGAAATGCAGCAAGATACATACGTCATATGCCATTTTCGTCTCTGACAGCTTTAGATCCAATCGTCTGCCACTTGCCTTGTCTTAAGCGCGCTTATCTTCATTCAAGAGGGGAGGCTTGAAGAATCTCTGCGCTGCGTTCACAAGCAAATGAGTCAAGAAATGTTAAACACTTCCCGTTGGTGTGACCGTCAAGGATCGGTCTTGAAATTGACGTCTACCTCCGGATGGGCCGTGTGGACCTTGCTGAGAAGACCTTGAGAGGACTTCAACGACTGGACGATGATGGGACCGTCACCCAGCTTGCGAATGGATGGGTCTCGCTTTACATGGTCAGGCGTTGTCGATGGGTCCAATGTGGCAGGGGGGCGAACGGACTCAGGAAGGACTCTTAACTTTCCAAGAGCTTTGCGAGAAATCTAGTGACAGCGTGTCCATGCTGAATGCGTCTGCGGTCGCGCACATGTTTGTCGGGAAGTTCGCAGACGCAGAGAACTTGTTGATGAAGGCACAATCAAAGGCACTGTCGTTTACTACTTCCTTACATTTTCAGAACTCGTCAGACGTGCAGACACTACAAAACCTTTACGTCGTGTCCCAGCATTTACGAAAACCAGTCGAGGTTTCCAACCGACTTTCAATGTATGCATATTCCTTGAGCACACAGCCAATGGTGCAGGCTCCTTGAAGACAAGAGAGATCGAAGCTCTCTCCACAAATCGCGAGTGAGCTTGTCGGCGATGTTTGACAGGGCAGCGGGCTCGTACGCTGCCTCCGTGTAGCGATTCAGTACAGCTTCTACCATCTCTGTTTCTTGTTTCGCACATGCCTTGACATGGGACTGTCGAACTGATGCACAGGGTGTTCCCAAGGATCAAGAAAAAAGCTGTCCTTAATGTACCGGTAAGATGCCCGCTGTACCTGATGGGACGGGGCGACGGCAGCAACAGGCTCTAGAGGCCCCCGAGGGACATTCTTCGGGGATTTGTCGGCAGGAGAGTCCCAAGGATCCTGGAAAAACGACGACTTCACGTACCTTCCCAGCATAACAAATCTTGCTAACAGAAGTTTAACACAGTGAAAAACCGGGTGTTGTTATTTTTGGTTGATGCATGGTGAGTGAGGAGACGTGCTCAGATCCAGGGAAGAGTGGAAAGCGTCAGTACCCGCTTGTGGTTGCAGCGTGTGCGGTCGCTGTCGTCCTCGCGTCCCTCACGTTTTTCGTCTCCAACGACCAACCGTCCGCGCCGATTGTTGACGAAGCAATCCCACACGTGACCCTGCACATCCGGGTGCCTGACACGTCAGACAATGATGCTTGCGTCCGTGGCAAGTCTTCGAAATAAGCTGAAGCACATCGAGGATTCCATGATGGGGCTTGACGGAGATGCGGCGGTGGCAGCGGCTGAAAAGGCAGCCAAGATTCAGCTTTTGATTAAAAAGATGGATCCTTCGAGTTCGCAGCTTGATCAAGGCGCGAACTCGCATTCTGGGCTTGATTCCTCTTCAGACTCGGAGTCGCAGAAGCTCGATGAGGCTGACGACAGCAACGGGCATTCTGATGACCTCGACAGCAGCGGCGACGAGTCGGCGACATCACTACAGGACTCTTCTGACGACGCATCGGCCGGTGATTCGTCTTTTGACGACGACGAAGCAGACAGCGAAATGCTTGCGGCAGCTCCGAAAGCTGCTGTGAAAGCTAACAAAGCTGCGGCACGGCTAGCCGCAAAAGCTGCCGCGCAGGCGTCCCTTACAGAAAAACAGCTTCGCAGGCGTGCCAAGATTGAGAAGCACCTGTACGATGTGTACGAATTGGCAGCGGAGCAAATCGAAAAGAAGGGAAGGGCGTTGGAAGCGAAGGGCACCAAAGTCATGAAGCAGGGGTTTGACATCAAGAGGAAAGGGGCAAAGATGCTCAGAAAGGCGGAGAGGAAATACGAAAGAGCGGAAGAGGCGTTCAAGGCGTCCCAGCAGTTTGGTTTCACGGCCAAGTCTCAGTACTTTGCCAAGGACAGCCAGTCGTTGAAAACCTTTGCCAATGAGCTGTCGTTTGACAGCCAGCGCCGTCGAATTGAAGCGGAAAAGGCGAGGTCCAAGGCTGAGGAAGCTCGCAGCAGGAGGCGCAACGCGAAAAAGGATGTGTCGTGGAAGTGAGGAAGTGTGTATATCCAAAGTGAAGTTTACTCGATCACTTCAGCTCGGACGCTTGTCCGTAGTAGCGATTCACGAACCGGCTCTACCGTGTTTAGAAGCGAGGGCGTGACGCCGACCTTGTGAGGGGAGAGGTCGAGCTCGCTGTGCTTCGGATAGTACTTGATGATGTGCATGGACTTGAGCGCGTCCTTCTCCTCTTGAGGCATCTGGCCGAGTGAGCAACTCATGCACGAGGCATACCTTTTCGATGAAATCAAGCTTCTCCTGCTTTGCCTTCATTGTCATCAAAAAAAAAAAATCGCAGAAGAGACCTTCTTCCTCTCTTCCTTCGCTTTGCGAACATTTTCCCTCACAATCGTTTTCAGCGTCGCGGCGTAGTCCTCTGGAAGAGACTCCTCCTCGATTTTATCAGTCACATATTCCTGATAGGTCAAGCCCATTGACCTGTGACAGTACGTCAAGCTCATCCATTTCCCAGTCAAATGAAATCACTAGCGGATTCGGACGCCCTGGCACGTTTTCAACAATCATCTCAACGTTCGTGTCCTCTTCCTCGGTTACGAATTTCTGCGGGAGGAACACGTCTGCGCCGTCAATCAAAAGAGGAGCATCCTCCGACAAGGATTGCAGTAGTCGAACTGATGTTGCCTCTCCTCCGTCAGTGCTTTCACGCTCCTGCTCCGTTGGACGCATTTGAGGCCAAACACGCGCGGAGTGTCATCACGGCCCCTCTTGCGGCTCTTTGAGGGAGTTTCGGTTGCGTTCCTAGGCCTTCGCGTTAAACAGCTTTTCCAACTGATTACAGCTTGATTGGAAGCGGGACCCATGACATTTTGAAGTCCTTCATGTCAATAATGCGCTCGGTCTCCATTTGGACAGATTTGATCCCCAATTTCTCCGGGAGGGGCCACTTCGTTTCAACAGCAACGATTACAGGGATCGGGATGATTTTCTTGTCCCCTTTGACTTCAAACATCTGTGCTTTGTGGTTACGTGCGCATGATGGAACGTACGCTCGCTTCCCCCGAAGAGATAGATCATCGTATTGGAAGGAAGAGAATAGTACCTGCCGTCTTCTTCAAACTGCTCATCCTGTCGCATGAGGACGGACCAGAATAATTTCACCAAGTGAGTGAAATCCCAATCCACAGCGAAGACATCCGCGAGAGTGTGCCATTCCGTACCACACAAGAATATTTCTTTCCAAATGTTCTCCATGCTCTGCAACTAAAGACTAATCATCGCTGTTACTTAAGAATTATGAGCAGAGAGGACGAGGACGAACTGGTTCGGCAAAGCAGCTGCTTCGCTTACGCCGTAGAATGCTCTGCGATCATCTCGGAAAGAGTCCGTTTCCGTCAAAGATGCATACTTTGTGAGCAAGCAGCAAACAAAACGGGCAGGCGGCGAGGAGGAGACTGAACTCGCCAAATATTTCCCGACTTCGTTTGGTTCGACCTCCCTCTCGTCGGATTGACAGTTTAGGCAAGCAAACAAAGTCGAATTTGGCGACAGCTGCTGCTCTCGTACCTTCGTTTGTTGAGGACTTCTGACTTGGAAGAAACAGAGGGTGGAGGACGAGTCAGTACCTCAGCAGGATCCGAAGCAGAAATCGAAGCAGAATTCGAAGAAGGGTTATTGCGAGTAGTGACATCTGACTGTTCTAGTGGCGACTGTCTTCACAATTAGCGATGCGGACATTGTCAGCGACCTCAATGCGTTCTCACACTTACAGGACGCTGCCGCTGAAAAGGTTGCAGCCGTCGCTGCAGTAGTGGCCCAATCAAGTGTTGATGACGACGATGTCGATGCTGGTCCTGAGATGCCTCCAGAAGCCTCAGAGGAAAAGTCCATTTTGCCGATTTCCCACGAGGCTGAAATGTGTGGGCATTCAAAGGTCGAGGGTTCGCGAAGGGCGTGACACTTCAGAGCGTCATCAGCCTTGCAATCGATCGCCCAAACGCTCGCCTTGTGTCAGGCAGCAACGACTTCGACGTTAAGTGAGCAATTGGTGGTTGCATGAAGCTAACCCACAAAAGGCTTTGGGACTTTGGTGGAATGACGTCTTTGTTGAAGCCCTTTCGCTCCGTCACCCCAAAGGATGGCAACTACGTCAACACCCTGCAGTTTTCATCAACAGGGGACCGCTTCATCGTTGCCACCGCGGACTCTCGAGCAAAAATCTTCGATCGAGATGGATTTGAGCTGTCCCCTTGGCGAAAGCACGATCGTACTGACGGCGCAGGCACGAGTTCGTCAAGGGCGACATGTACCTCGCCGACATGACCCACACCAAGTTTGCACTCGCTTATGATGGCATTCTCACTCTTAAGGGGTCACGTCACGTCGCTGGTGGGTGCATATTGGAGCCCGCTAGAAGCTGAGTCAGTGTTTACTGCCTCCGTTGATGGGACTGTCCGGTTTCTTGACATTGCTCTCATTTTCACACCCTAAGGCTGTGGGACATCGCGCAGTGTCAGAAATCTCACAAATCCCTTTTCAAAACGAAGACTGCAAGTACTTTGATCGTCTGACGCTCTCAATGTCCAGGAAGTCAGAAGACAGCAGTTCGTTGCTTTTGCGTTCGCAAGGACGGTCTTGCTGTCGCTTGCTGTGACGATGGATCAATTCAAACTTGGAACTCCAAGTCCCGCTCCACCGCTGCAAGCCATGTCATCCGCGAAGCGCATGCGGCTTTATCGGAAACGTCTTCCGTCATTTCGCACAGCGACCTCTTCACCATCGTTTCGAGGGGAGGCGATGACACTCTCAAAGTCTGGGACTTGCGCAAACCAAAGACTCCCGTCAAAATCTTCGGTGATCTTCACAACATATTCCCGACCACGTCCGTGATTTTCTCGCCCGATGAGAGCGTGTTCCTAACAGGTCTCTCCATGTCACCTGACTTGACAAGAATCAGCCGTGAGTGCGGGAAGAAACGGCGAGAGCGGCCGTGTCGTTGCGTTTGACAAGACAAGTCTCGAGCGAGTGCAGCAATTTGGGTTGGGCAAAGTCACACCCATCTCCCTTTTGTGGGCAGATAAGATCAATCAAGTGACGCTCAGCTCTTTGTGATGACTCTGCAGATCCTTGTTGGCTGTGCGGATTCGAAGATTCGGTGTTACTACGACCCATCCAAAAGGTTTGAACCGTTTTGCAATTCACACGTCGCAGCACGAAAGGAGTTCTTCTTGGAATGGCAAGGCAGCCCAGGAAAAAGGATGCGTCTGATGAGATCGAGCAATAGTGATCTCCTACCAACTGCTTTTCTGATGGCTGCAGCCTCGTGTACAACCCTGACGCGCTGCCGATTATTCTCGACAGTGAATCTAAGAGGAAAAGGACGGTGCCAGACAAATTCGACCCTGTCAAAACGAAAAAGCCTCAAGTGCCGCCGGCGCACATCCTTCAGGGCAAGCCGGAGGGAACGCGGAGCTCCAACTTGCTGAAGGAGTTTGGAATGATACAAATGAACCCGCGAGACCGCCAAGAAGATCCTCGCGATGCTTTGCTGAAGTGGAAGCATGTCGACGGTTGTCCGCGGCTGAGTTTTGTGACGCTGCAGAAAACCCGGTGTTTACAAAAGCTTACAAACACTCAGACCCAAACCGAGTGTTGGATTATGACTCTATACCAGAGGAGGAAGAGAAGTAGTGGATGAACTGTCAGAGGAAGTAAAGTTTGCAACATCTGAGTCTACTTCCCTGCATTTCGTTCCGCTTGGGCCTCAAGATCGTCAACGATCGCTTTCGCCTTTTGTTCTTCCTCAAATCTTAGATCAAAAGCGTAGAGCAAACCATGGACGCCATCACCTCGTTTAAGTCCCGAAGGCCCTCTACGCTCTGTTTCAAAACAGCTAGAGACCCCTTTTCAGCGTCTTCCGTCTGCTTTCGGATTTTTTCTTCGACGTCCTTGAGTTGAGATTGCAGCGCAAGTCTCTCAGCAATGATCTTGTCGAATTCGTCAGTGGCCCAGCTGGCCTTGACTCGACGGAGCAAGTTCGACAATCGTTGCAGAACCATTTGTTAGTTGCAGGGTCTAACCACAAACAATTTGTAGACCCTTGATCCTTGATAATGGCATCGTTGGCCAAGGTACGGGCGTGATCCCTGCAACAGCTCAATTTCTTCGATTGCTTATGCAGTTCTATGAAATGGCCATAGTCGTGTTTCTTCTCTGCTTTTGGCCAATTGCTGAATGCCCCCTGACTTGCCCAAGGACACGAAAGTCTGGGTGACCGACGATGTGGAAGCGTTTGTGGAAGGATCGGTCGTGTCAACAAGTGGTAGCAATGTAACGGTCAGAGTCAATGCACAGGTAATGGTGTCGTTGCATTTGTCATTGTTTAGGACAAGGTCGTTGCAGCTGCCAAAGTGTTCCAGTTCAACCCCCTCATGGTGCTCGGAGCAGAGGACATGACCTCGCTTCTCTACCTCAATGAGGCAGGCATCTTGCACAACATCAATTTCCGCTATGAGTTCAACTTGATTTACACGTACGTCGGTGCCATCCTCATTGCAATCAATCCATACAAATCCCTGTCGATCTATTCCAAGGACGCCATCCAACACTATCGAGGAATGCTGCTTGGTTTTGCTTTCCATTTTGGGCGCTGACTGTGAAGGTGAACGGTCACCGCATGCTTTTGCAATCTCTGACGCTGCCTACACTTCTATGATGGGCCACAAGCTGAGCCAGTCTATCATTATCAGCGGAGAGTCTGGCGCTGGAAAGACAGAAACGACGAAGATCTGCATGGCGTATCTCGCAGACGTGGGCGGTACGATGGGCGTTGGCCACATTGAGGAGCAGATCCTGCAGTCGAATCCTATTCTCGAGGCGTTTGGTAACGCCAAGACGCTTCGAAACGACAATTCGTCTCGTTTTGGTAAGTTCATGCAGCTTCAGTTCGACGTCAGTGGGCAAGTCATCGGTGCGGTGATCGAGAACTATTTGCTGGAGAAGTCTCGGCTCGTTTTCCAAGCGAAGGATGAGCGCAACTATCACATCTTCTACCAATTGCTTTCTGGTGCAACAGAGCAGGAGAAACAAGCGATGAAGCTGGGGACCGCGGACGATTTCCACTACACCAATCAAAGTTACTGCACAGAGGTGAAGGGGGTTTCGGACGCGAAGGAGTTTGAGCGCGTTCGTGTCGCCATGAAGATTGTTGGACTGTCCAACGCCGAGCAGGACGTCGTCTACAGGATCCTTGCTGCGTTGTTGCACATCGGCAACATCATGTTTAAAGCTGGAAATGAAGACTCGGCGTCGCTGCGATCTGAGGCAGTTCTTCAAACTGCTTGTGACCTCCTCAAGCTCAGCATGGCTAAAGTCACCGAAGGCATCCTGTGCAAAAGAATAAAGGCTGGTCTCGAGTTCGTCACGGTCCCTCGCAAGGTCGAAGAGGCTACGTACGCACGAGATGCGCTCGCCAAGGCCATCTACGGCCGCTTGTTTGACCTCCTCGTCGTCCGCATCAACAAGACTTTGCGCCATGACGAGAAGCAGACGTCGTTCATTGGAGTACTCGATATCTTTGGTTTCGAAAGCTTTGCAAAAAATAGCTTTGAGCAGATGTGCATCAACTACGCTAACGAGAAACTGCAGCAATTCTTTAACCAGCACATCTTCAAGATGGAGCAAGCTGAGTACGACCGCGAGAAAATTGATTGGAGCAATATCGACTTTGAAGACAATCAAGTCTGTCTTGACCTCATCGAAAAGGTGAGGCATTCAACCATTATTTGACTCCGCAGAAACTAGGCGTTCTCGATCTCCTCGACGAGGAGTGTCGCCTTGGGAGTGGCACAGACAAGTCCTTCTCTGACAAGCTCGCCAAGCAGTGGACTGGAAAGAACCCTCGTTTTGAAAAGCCGAAGCCTGACCGCAAGAAAGGCATCAAAGATGGGGATTTCCTTATCAAGCACTTTGCCGGCGAAGTTGTGTACGACCCTGCTGGGTTTCTGGACAAGAACAACGACGCTCTGCACCCTGATCTGCAGGCATGTTTGCAGGAGAGTGGTGAGAAGATTGTTCTTGAGCTCTTCCCCAAGGAGGTTGTGAGCAAAGACGCTAAGAAGAAGGTCGCCACTGTTGGGAGCCAATTCAAAGTGGGCAGTTTGGTGCGTCGCTCTGATGCGCCCTTTAGGAGCAGCTTGCGTCGCTGATTTCATCCCTAAGTCAAACGCGCCCTCACTTCATTCGATGCGTCAAACCAAATCCTGAGAAGAAAGCAGGGCGGATTGACAAGGCCTACGTGTCACATCAACTCCATTGCGGAGGTGTGTTAGAGGCCGTGCGGATCCAACGCACGGGTTGGCCCACGCGTCTTCCACATTCTGAATTCTACACGAGGTATCCCTGTCTCCTGCAGTGCTTTTGACCCATCGCAAGGTACCGCTTGCTTAAGGGGGACCTTCCTCTCAAGCCCGTCGACGCGAAGAAGGGATGCGACGACATTGTTAGCGTGTTCAAGCTGACCAAGGACAAGTATCAAGTCGGCCTCTCTAAAATCTTCTTCCGCGCTGGAGGAGTTCACATCCTTCTCTGTTTCATTGATTTGATAGATCGACTTTTTCGAAGAGAAACGCAACCAGACTTTGACCAAAAGCGTCGTAGGTAGCCCCGCATGTCGAGCTCATGGCCCAGCTGCGGTTGCAAAAAGTTCAACGTGGCCACAGCTCTCGCGTCTATTTCAAAAAGCGCAAGGAGATGGTCAAGCGCGTCTGCCTCAGTGACTGCCCTCTAGTCCATGTAATTGCTTAGTGATCGCTGCCCTTCTTCGTCGCCTCAAGGCGATTCGAACCCATCGCTCGAAGCGGCAGCGCGCTGTTGTCATTCAAAAGAACTACCGCAGCTGGATTTTGAGGAAGAAGTTCCTCAAGGTGCAGTCGCTTGCGCTCGACGTCCAGCGCTGTCAGCCCCACCCCTTGTCTGCCCCTTACAAGTCAAGTATGGCGCGGACACTTCGCCCGCAAGAAAATTCTGCCCATTGCACGACAGGAAAAGAAGCGCCGCGACGAGGAGAAGCGGCTGAAGAAGGAGGCCAAGAAAAAGGCTGCGGACGAGAAACGCGCAGCCGACGAGAAGAAAGCTGCTGCTTCAGTTGCGCCCGTCAAGGCGGCAACACCAGCGGCGGCGTCACCCTCCGCTGCCAAGGCTGAGGTTGGAACGCCAACGAAGGCTGCGCCTGTGGCTGTTGTGGTCGCTGCGCCCGAGGAAGAGGAGGAAAGCAGCGATGAGGAGGCCCCTGTTGTCAAGGGTTTTGTTTGTCCTCTTGAGGTCTGACATCGTCAGCAAAGGCGAAGCCGGAGGTGGAGGTTGTTCCGGATATCAACTTGGACGATGTGCTGTCAATGGACCTCGACGCTGCTGTTTCGTTGATGCTCACACGTGTCAAAGTTGAGAGCGAGAAGGGCGCGGCGCTGTTCCAAACCACTCAGTCGATTGCCAACGATGTCCGCCTTCTCATTGAGAGCACTGGCGCCAAAGTCACAGGCGATGACATTGAAGTCGTCACCAAGAGGGGCTGGCTGCACAAGGCCAAGACGCGCGACGCCGCTTGGAACAAGCGTTGGTGCATCCTCAAGGGCAACCAATTGTTCTACTACCGCTCCATGACCGATTTGGTTTGTAGTCCTTCGGTCTGGTTGACTCCGGCAGGCAAACCCCGCCGGCGTTGTCTTGCTTGACTTGTCCACATCAATCAAGATGGCCGGCACGAGCAGTGGCAAGTTTTTCTTCGACGTTGTCCAGGGCGGTGCGAACGGGCGCACATACTTCCTCTGCAGTGAGACCCCTGCTGAGCGCGACGAGTGGCTGAAAGTGCTGCGCGAGTCTTGCAAGATCGAGTCGAAGAAAGTCGACGTCGACGACGACGACGTCGTGCGCAAGCGAGCGTTTTCGCAACTCGCCGCGTACACGTCGCTGCCCGTGTCAAAGGAAGGGGAGCTTTCGAAGCAAATCTCCGGCGTGATCATGCGCTACCACACCCGTCACTGCGTCCTGCGCGGGTCGTACTTCATTTACTACCGCAATAAGGACGTGTGCGCTCACCTGTCAGCGTTGACTTGCGCAGGAGACTGAGCCCGTGGACGTGATTCCTCTGGAGGGCTGCACGACACAGAGCTGTGGCGACGACGGCAAGCGATTCGGGTTTGAGCTCATCACGCCCAAGCGGAGCACAACCTGGTGGGCGCCGTCGTTGGCAGATCGAGAGGAGTGGATGCGCAAGATTCAAGACATCAAGATCCAGGCGCGGCAGGAAAGCCGTCGCAGTACATCGACGCTGCCTGTGAAGGAGGAGTTCAGCGGGGGCATTGCGTCGGCCGTGGCCAGCATCGCCGTGAACATTGACGAGGTGGCTGCGACGACGCAAGAACTTGCGCCCCCTCAGCGCGCAAGCAAGCGATTGGATTTTGTGCGCGATGCGCTTCTGATGCATGGCGAAAATATTGAACAGACACGCCAGCAGGTGGACAAGCAGCAGTCTCGTCTGGCAATCGTCAAGTCCTCGCTCTGCGTTCGCAAGTACGCCCATGTTAACCATTGTTTGTTAACAAAGCAGGGAGGGTTGGCTGATGAAGACCAAAGTTGTCGGCGACCTCATTCGGAACTGGGACCGTCGCTGGTTTGTGTTGATGGACCGTCGGTTGCATTACTTCAAGAACAAGAGCGTTCGAGTGATTGTTGACCCGCCTAAATCTGTTAGGATGCTCAACCTGTTGGAGAGATCGACCTTAGCACTGCCCGCATCCGCACTGATGAGCAGATGGTCAACGACATGTCCAAGAAGTTTTCTTTCCTTGTTGAAACTCCATCGGACGTGTACATGCTCTGCGCTGACGGCCTTGCAGACATGCGCGAATGGATCAAACTCCTGACGGCAGAAGCTGAGCGCGACAAGGTCGCACCAGCAGCACAATCGCAGTCGGCTGAAGTTGGGACAACATCCGCGCAAATGCCGCCTCGTGCTGGGGAGGAAAGCAGCTCTGTGGGCGATTCGCGCTTGAGGATTCTGAACGCCTCGTTCAAGTCGGTGGTCAACGCGAACTCGTTGCTGCAGACGCGAATTGGGGCGCTAGTGCGGGAGGTGAACATTCTGAAGAGGAAACTCGGGCAGACGAAGTCGATCACGATGGAGGAGGCAATGAAGATGTCGGTGGCGTCGCTCACCAACTTTGACAAGGAGGGGTGGCTGATGAAGACGCACAAGATCACGGGGGCGTTTAAGGGCTGGAGGAGACGGTACTTCATCATCAAGGACGACTATTTGTACTACTTCAAGTCCAAATCCGTTTGCAGTAGTCCGAATATGTCTGACACTGCAGGATGTGGAGCCAACAGGCGTCATCAGCCTTGAGGGCTGTACCGTTCGACCGCTCATCGACGTTGGGGTCGATTTCTGCTTTGAGATCGCGTCAAAGAATTTGAATTACTTCCTCAAAGCAGATAACATCATGTCCATGAATGAGTGGCTCTCGTGCATTAACTCGGCATCCGCTGTCATCAAGAATACGACATCAACGTCGTCCGCGGGTGATGACGACTCCTCTGCATCCGCAGAGTCACGATTTTCGGAGCCCACGAAAGTCGGTTGGCTGCAGAAGCAGGGGGGGTCCAATGCGCAGTACCAGCGGCGCTGGTGTGTCCTCAAGGGCCTTTGTTTGTTTTACTTTAAGGAGCAGGCGGTACGATGGGCGTCCCGGCACTTCTGATGGCGTAGGACAAGGAGCCCGCAGGTTGCGTCAATCTTGACGGCTGCACTTTGAATTTGGAGAACCAGAAGGCCAAGCGCTTCGACATTGTCACGCCGCACCGCACATACATCTTCCTCGCCGACAACGACAGCGAGCTGAAGGCGTGGATTGACGGCATCCGTGCCGTTAAGATTGAGGAAGCCAACCGCATTTCAAAGTCCGTTGACTTATCGTCGATGTCCTCCGCAACGGATGCCATGGTTGGATGCGGCGTGATGTTTTTGATGGCGCAGGCGCGGATCGTGTTTCCGCAGAAGCAGGGATGGCTCACGAAGCAAGGAGCGTTTGTTAAGTCATGGAAGCGCCGGTGGTTTGTGCTTGAGAACGCGATGTTGTTCTATTTTGAGCGCCAAGAGGACTACCCCCTCAAACCGAAGGGCAGTGTCCCCGTCGTAGACGATTGCATCGTCCGCCACGCGCAAGACCCGGACATCATCCGGCCGTTCTGCCTCGAGCTGTGGCACCCCAACTTGGACTCGTACTTCGCTTCGGCCGAGAGCGAGCAGGATGAGATCGAGTGGATGACGGCCCTTCGCAAGACGATCATGGCGCTGCAGGAGCTGAAGAAGCAAGTGGCGAGCGGTGGCGAGGACGGGGACGAAAGCAGCACTTTCATGGGGCTGAAGAAGATGGGCTATTTGATGCGCCGCGACTCTGAGCTGATCGGCAACACTTGGAACAAGCGGCTGTTCTTGTTAAAGAACGGCTTCCTTCTCTGTTATAAGGACAAAGTCTCTCCCACCCTGACCCTCTAACGTGCCTGAGGGCTCTGAAATCTACCCCGAGCAGGTGATCCCCTTGCGCAAGTGCGTCGCCGTTGATGCGGAGGCGGAGACGAAGCGCAAGAACTGCTTTGAGATTCGCCAGCCGAAGCTCGTCACGTCAGGCCCACCCTCTCAGGCGGCTGACGCCGCAGGTCGTATTTTGTCTCTGCGTCGTCGAAAGAAGATGTCAAAGACTGGATTGCCGCCATCAAGGACGCCGCCTCCCAATTTGAAATCCAAGACGCGATGTTGAACCTCCGCCGCGAGCGCGAGCGCTACGAGGTCCTTTCGATCGACCAGCGCGCGACCGATGGCGGCCTCTTTGTCGTCGAGGGCACGTGGCTCCAGCTTTGGAACGAATTTACCGCCGAGGGTGCACCCACCCCCGTCCGGCCCTCCTCACTTTGAAGGGTCCACTTTCTCCCCCCCTGGTGCTATTGGAAACGCGTCACTTTTCGTCGGCAGCTTGCCGAAGCCGTCGCTTGTGCGTGGCCGCGACTATCGCGTCGTTAACAAAGCGACGTGGGAAGCCTTTTTGCGCCTCTACGGGGGCGGTCCGACTATCCCCGCTAAGGAGTTTGAGTCGCAGCTGAAGGCGACGTCAGGTTCCATCAACGTCGCATTTGAATCGTCCGAGACGCCGTTTCTCGCGCCGCCTCCTCCACCCCCAACGCTTGTGCCGCCACCGCCCGCCATGCCGCCACCCGCTCCGCCTGAGGAGGAGCGGCCGTCTGAGTCTGGAGAGTCTCTTCAAGAAGCCTTTAGGGAGGGGTACTTGTTCAAGGCGAAGCAAATGGGGTCGTTCGGATGGAACAAGCGGTACTTCGTTCTGAAAGGGAACCGCTTCGCGTGGCTGAAGGGCCACACGGTGATGTTTTGAAGCGGTTCGATTGACTTTGTCAGGAAACCGAGATCCTTGGTGAGACAGACATCTCAAAGACTTCCATCAGAATTGCAGAAGGCGGCCCTCGCGCTTGCGTGTTTGAAATCGTCGCGCCGGAGAAGTCGTACTTCCTCTCCGCCGACACGGACCGCGAGCGGCTGGAGTGGGTGCAGGCGTTGGAGCAGGCCAAGTTCGTCCACAGCATGAAAATGGACCGCGAAGAGAAGGCGCGGAAGAATTCTGAGGCGCCGACGATTGTTGGCATTGGAGTGATTCTTCGAAATGACCGGGGGGAGTACATTATTGAGCAAATCATTGAGAACGGGCCGGCAGACTTGTCTCAGAAGTTGCGCACGAGGGATCGCGTGCTTGAGGTTGATGGGACATCAACTGCGGACCTTCAGTTCAATCAAGTGTTGGACCTCATCCGCGGCCAAGTCGGCACGTTTGTGGAGCTCCTCATCCGCCGCGGCAGTGGCGAAGAGGAAGAGCTCCTGACGATTGAGCTGCGACGTGATGTTGTCAAACGTGTTGATGTGATGCCTCTTGCAAGCCCCACTCTAAATCTCGCAGCTGTACGCCATCGCCGAGAGGATCCGCCAGGAGAGCGGCGCGCAAGTCATTACGCCGTCGCCCCAGCCGAAGGCGCCAACGGCAGCACCCCCGGCCCCGTCGGAAAAGCCCTCCGGCGGTGGGACGTTTGAGGAGAGGGCGCTGCGGCAGGGCAGCCTCCAGAAGTCGAAGAAGGCGGGGATGCAGGCGTTCCTGTCGATGCAGGAGCGATGGTTTGTCCTCAAGGGCAAGAAGCTATTTTATTACAAGAATCGCTCCGTGGGTGTTTGATAGGGCCGCCATTGACGCCGCAGGCTGACAGCGACCCTCTTGACGTGCTCGCAATGAGCGAGTGCAAGGCCGTCCGGCCTTGCGGCGAATTGAAAAAGTGCCATCCCCCCCCCCCCCTCCGTGACGCTCTAGTTTGTTCGGCTTTGAGGTTCTCATGCCGAAGAAGAGTTATTTCCTCGTCCGCGCACCCCCCCCTTGCGCCAGCCTGACGCCGCAGTGGGCGAGCTCAGCGGAGGATCGCGACGCGTGGCTCGACGCTGTTAACAGTTGTCGCTGAGCTTTGTTATGAGGCAGTAAACGCTAACAGATCATGGCTTGGGGTTTCCGTTGACCAACACTCACGATTTTCATAAAAAAGCTAAATCATCACATGCCCCTTCGCAGCCGCTCAATCTCCGCCACAAGCACCTTCTCGTTCGCCGCAGAGACCCCGGCCGCGCGCTTCAGCGCCGCAACGTCCGCCTCAAGTGCGGCCTTTTCCTCCGCCGCGCTAACAAGTTCCCCCTCGAGCTCCTCGACGCGACGCTGAAGAAACTTCTTGACGCCGTCGTCGATTTCGCGCTGGGTCTGCGCGGTGCGGCGATCCATTTCGGCGCGCGCAAGGCGCTCGTTCGCGTGGTGGAGCTTCGCGAGGAGGAGGTCGCGCTGATCGTCGGTGAACTCCGTCGAAGGCGGGAAGCGGCGTTTCGCCATTTGATAACGGACGCACAAGTCGACAAAGTCGGTCGCTGCGGGCATGAGGGGCGGCGATGAGGAGGCGACTGGGAGTGGCTTGTTGCTCCACTTCCGCCACGCCAATGGAGGCGTAGTGCATGTTCTTGGAAAGGGAGAAAAATGCATCCAAGAGACCACTCTCGAGAACTTCGACGTTCGAGCTTAAAGCGGTCAGATACCTCTCCCATGCGATTCGCCGCTGAGCAATGAATTCTTGCGAACGAAAACCAAGCGTGCGAGGAGGTGGAGTAGGGAGGTTATTTCTTATGTTCTCTGATAGCTGGATCGTAAGAGCAGACAGAACAGCATGACCAAAGCGTGAAAAACGCGCAAATCTTGTTCCGTCTTGAGAAGAGAAAACGACGCTGGGCTGGTGTGGATGGAAATCAAATAGGCCTCGACGATGAGTTTTGAAGGAACAGAGGACATGAACTCACAAATTCGGTTGGAGTCTCGAGCGATTCCAGTGAGATATTCATGAAATCAATTCCATTCAATCAATTTTACTCTATTGTTTACTATTTACTCTTTAAAATTGCAGCAGGAAGCGAAATTTTGGAGAGTCCCGACAGTGTGCGACAAAAAAATGCGCGGTAGAAATTTCGCCGGTGGGTTAGCCGCAGACGAAGGACTTTCCGTTCTCTCATAGGCCCTTTTCCAGAGACGTCGAACTCCTGGAGTCTCCCGCATGCTGTGCTCTCTTCGGCCTGTCCATCCCTCGATCAGGATTGGTGTGCCAAGCACACCCTTGAGTCGCTACGTGTCACTCAGGACCTAGCACCCCAATCGCCAACTACCACCGTAGCCACTGCGAGGTCTTCTCCCCTCTCCGCTCATCCAGCAGCAGAAGCCCCACAAGAAGCCCGGCTCGCAGACTGAGAGTTGCCTGGTCACGCCTGCGCCTCCAAGCACATCCCAATGCCCCCGAGGACTTTCAGAAAGGCTGGGGCCTAGTGGCCCACGTCGTTGTCGTGTTTTCTTTAGCCCCCGAGTGGTGCCGTGGTTGCGAAAGGGGGAGAGCTGCGGGTAAGGGTGTCAGAGCTCCAGCGTTCGCCCGCAGTGCGGCGACCACCTCGCGTCCAAACAAAGGACGTTCTGGAATCGTTTCTATTTTTGGGAGAGGGCTCTGTCAGCATTCCATCCATCTGATGGAATCTCAAAGGGAGAGGGAGTGCTGGGTATGGGTTGAAATCAAAAATGGCCTCACATGAGGGGTTGCACATTTAGTATTTAAAAAAAGACATCAAGAACACATCAACGCACACCCATCTCCTTCTCAAGGTACTTGCTGCGTCGCGCCCGCAGCAACATCACCGCCAACACGACGACGAGGACAAAGAGCACGCCGCCGACGGACGCCCCAACGGCAATCGCGACGGTGAGGCTGTTTGAGGCGACGGCAGTGGGGGCCTCGACCCGAGAGGGCGCCAGCGGCAGCACCGGCGCTGCGAACGGGACGCGAATGACGCTTGTGACAGCAGTCGGATTGAACGCAGCCGCACAAACGACGTGAGGGACGCCGTCGACGAGGGTGAGGGTCGTCGGGGTGATGCAGGGCTGCACCGAAGCGACCGCTACGGCGCTTTCAATCGTCGCGGAGAACCAGCCGTCGGACGAAAAGAGGCGGTAGATGAGGCCCGCGGGGTTATTGACGACGTAGAGGTACGACTTCGCCGCGTCGAAGCGGATGCCGTCGATGCCGAACAGGCCGCCCGTCACATTTGCGAAGTTGGTGATCTGCACCTTGGCCATGGCGGAGGGCTGGTTGAGGGCGAGGCGGATGAGGCCGGAGGAAACGTTGTTTGGGCCAGAACGGCCAACCAGAATTGCAGCCATGGAGTTGTTGGACCAAAACTCGATTCCGTTTGGGCCAAGGTCGCCAACGCTGCCAAGCGCCCCTCCGATTGCAAACGGGGACACCCCAAAGGCCGGGTCGATGCGAAGAACTTGCGCGCTGAAACTGTCGGTGACGTATGCGTTGCCGCTGCCGTCGACAACGACATCATTGGCAAAGCGAGACGCAGCGGCTGGCCCAAACGGCGTGAGGTCGACAGACGCGAGGAGGGCGCCTGTTGACGCGCTGAAACTGAAGAGCGCCGACTGAACGGGCGCGGATGGATTGGGAGGGAAGAGAAGGTTGCAAACTAACAGGCGGCCACGCGGCTCGTCGAAAAATATGCCGGCGGTTTGAGTGAGGGGGAGGGTTGCGCTGGGAGGGACGAAAGTAAAAGGGACGGAGAAGTTGTTAGACGCTACGAGGCGAACGGCGCCTGACGCGAGGGATGAAATGACGAGGCCGGCGCTGGGGAGGTAGGAGATGCCCTCCGGCAGGGTGAGGGGTGCGACAGCAATGGAGGGGGGGGGGATAAACGGCACGGACACGATGGCGTTGGATGCGGCGGGGTCAAAGCGCTGGTTGCAGACGACGAACGCCGTGCCTGCGAGAAGGGCCACCGTCGTGGGGGTGACGCACGGGGGAGGGACGGGGGACGCGGAGACGACCGTGGCGGTCGATGCGAAATTGTCGGCGCTGCGGATTCGATAGACGAGGCCGTCGCCGTTGTTGACGGCGGTGAGGGTCGTGAGGCTCGCGTCAACGGCAAGGCCGTCGAGGTTCCGCCACATCATCCCAGCGGGGACGGACACGGCAAGGACGGTGGCGGCGGAGGGGTTGGCGATGGGGATGCGATAGAGCATCGGCTGAGAGGTCCGCACGGCGAGAATTGCGCCAGGGACGTAAGCGATGCCGTTCAGGCCGATTTGAGAGCCGCCGGCCGGGCCGAAGAGGGCCTCGTTGGAGACGAAGACGGAGGCGGACCCTGACGTGTCGACGCGCCAAATCTGAGCGCCGTAAGAGTCCGTGACGTAGGCGACGCCGGCGTCGTCGACTGCGACGTCGTTGGCGAAGTGGACGGAGTTGTTGGCGACCCCACTGAGACGGGAGAGGTCGGCGTTGAAGAGAACTCGAGACGTGTTGTAGAGGTCGACGGCTAGGAGTGCGGCTTGAAAGGGGGACGATGCGTTGACTTGGACGCCTAAGCTGTTGCAGATGAGGAGGCGCCGACGTGGAGCGTCAACGCGGAGGCCAAATGTTCGAACAAGCGAAGGGTTAACAACAAATGGAGTGGCGGACCCGCTCTGGACGTTCACTGCCATCACGGTCCCTTCCGTAATGGAGCTCACTAAGAATCCGACGGGTGGATACACCGCAACACCTTCCGGAAGAATCCTTGCGTCGATTGTAACTCTGAAATTGCGAGGCGATTCTGTGGACATGTCATTCGATCCAAAAGGAGGAAACTGGCATATAGCCTCGAAGGAGAGGATCAAGAAAATAGAGAAGGTCAAGTGCAAGGAGGTTTGCGCC
The DNA here is from genome assembly GCA_027487435.1 of Verrucomicrobiaceae bacterium. Classification (GTDB taxonomy): domain Bacteria; phylum Verrucomicrobiota; class Verrucomicrobiia; order Verrucomicrobiales; family Akkermansiaceae; genus UBA956. The sequence goes on from JAIYDP010000339.1 coordinate 35,081, forward strand.
ATTTGATGTCACGTGGTTTCAGGCCTGCGTCACGTGCACTCATTGAAACATCGTAAGTCCCGTCGTTCAAAAAAAATCCGGCAACTCGGTTAGCTCATCTGGAAGGGTCTTGGCGTAGGAGAGCATCGTTCCGTTCACCCTGTGAGAAAAGGCTGCAAGCGAGTGAAATATCCCACCTTGAATGTTGAGATATTGACACAATGAGGTTCAACCTTTGAGCACTCCTGCTCTACTCGGCTCGAGAATCTTCCAAACACTACATTTTATCTTGAATAAACGAGTAATGGGTACAAAGATTGGGGAAATTACAAACGAGAGGCGAGGGAG
>JAIYDP010000204.1 GCA_027487435.1 Verrucomicrobiaceae bacterium
CAATCACCTAAGAACGAGCTAACATCACACCCTATAAAAAAAACTTATGCCACGCACATAAAAAACTTGAACAACTACATGCCAGCGTAATCAGTGGTTATAACTGCGGATTCTAGGATAAAATAGCGATTCGTGCCATGTGAGGTAGGAGTTGTGAGAGATGGATTGTGAATGAAATTACCAGGAAAATCTGTTGCCAAAAGAGTGCCTCCCTTGACGAAGCATGATGTGACAAACCCCGCGGAGCCTGGTTCTGTTCGATGAAAAATCACTTATGGGGCAATGTATGCCATGCCGCTTCCATGCCAGGTGCACCGAGATACACAGGGCCACGCAATCGCATTTTTTCCGCGATCCATGAAGGCGCGGCGGCGGGATCAGCTTTCGCGGCATCCCAAAACATCATGACGTGAAAATGCCCGCCTTGGGGGGCTTTAAGTTTGTGCCATAGCCTGCCGCTTGTCACACGATAGCGAGGAAAGCCGTGGGAGAGACGCGAAAGTTGTTGAAACGTTGCGATCATGCCAGCAGTCAGTCGGCCGCAGACTTTCTGCACGCCGTATTCCGCGAAGCATTCTTTCCATGACGCCGTTGAATGGTTCGGATCACAGGCCTTGAGGGCATTGTAGATGTAGAGGTGCGGACGACTGTGATGAATCAGCAAACAACGATGATCGCCCTCTTCCAGAATGCAAAACGTGATCGCATGCGGATGCGCGTAGTCGAGTTTCCAAGGGATGTCACAAGCCGTGCCATTGGGGCAAGACGATAGCAGGACTTTATCGGGATGGCTCACGCGGCAGCTTTGACTCATCGATGGATTTCTGTCAACAGGGCGTTGGGTCGGCTATGACACAACGGACGATTCCTCCACAAGGGCAGATAGCGTTTTCCCGAGAGCAATTCATCGATTCTCTTCTTCGTCATCGTCTGTGGCTTCGTCTTCTTCAGGACCGTACTCCTGCATGAGCGTCCGTTTGCCAGTGAGCAGTTCGTAGATCTCGATGAAGAACCAGCCGATCATTTTGAAGACGAGTAGGATTTTGATGAACATAAGTAGGATAGGGAAAACAATCAGAGAAAATCAGCAGCGCGACTCCGCCGCAGCCAAAAGAGGCAACCACGGATCAATGGAACCATGCCGGGCGATTTCCTTGCCGAGCGCGGTGCTCATGTAGTGCTCATCCGGCACGATGCCCACACGCCCCAGGTCCAGCCGATCGGCATCCCAGCAGGTGGCTATCGTCGGGTCATCGTGGCTTTCGGCATCGGTATGCCAGACGCAAGCGTAATGTAGTAAATCAAAGTGCTCATCAGATAAATCAAACAAGTTACCACGCAGCGACTTCGCCAACTCCGCCCCGCGCGCGCCGTGTTGAGGATCATGATAATCATTTTCCCGGCGGCTGTCGTGAAACAGCGCAAACAACCGCACCACCGGCACGATAGCACCCGACTGCGTGGCGAGAATCAGAGCATTCCGCTCCACCCGCCGCCAGTGATCCGGCCCGTGAACGGAATACGGCGACAAATGCGACGGCAAGGCTAACACCGCCTGCCAGAGAACTTCGTAGTCGATGGGTGAGCTATTCATGCGGAGGAAATGACTATCAAATAAAACGATGGATGTCAAATTCTTGTGTCATAACACGGGGAGGTAGCCCGGCATGCTGGTAGTGGGTAAAACACGTAGAGCCATCGACAGCAGGGATGAAAAAAACTGGTCTTTCGTCCGCGTAGCGTGGTGGGTTCTGGATAAAGGGCGAGGAGGATCAGCAAATGCAGATTCTTAGATGATTTCATTCGATGGATGTTTCAGCCACCGCCTTCATGGCGAGGCTGCATCCATTTTAAGTTAGTTTTTAAGAAACGATTTTCCCCTAGTTCCGCAGATTATCGCATGAACCTCAAGAGATTGCCATTTTGCAAGAGGAATACAGCTCTTCCTGTCAGTCCCGGCAAACGGGTGTCTCACGTAGTTTCTTTCCTCTGGGCATTTTCTAGGCGGAAAAATCCTCCACGCCCTGAACGAGAAACACGTCCTTACAAGCTTTCTCACAAATTCTGCGGGAAATTGTGTGAGCAACGACGCGTTGGGCGGTGGATTTGTCCATGATGAGGCTACGGTTCGAGGGGGATGGCCAGCTCAAGCCCATGAGAGGTAAAGAGCTTGAAATCTGCGGTGTTGAGAGTGGCGAGAGGTGTCTGCTGAGAGATGGCAGTGGCGGCAATCATGGCATCCACCCTCAAGTGACGCAGGCGTTCTGCGGCATTAAAGAGTCGGGCAGCCACATGCGCTTGATCGGCTGCGAACGGGATGATGCCCCCTTTGAGAAAAGCCAACATCGTTTCGATCTTTGCTGCCGTGACCGGGCCGGAAAGAAATTCATACCAAGCGGTAGCCGCCGTGCAAAATGTCTCCCCCGCCGCAGCCCAGGCGAGAAGGTGACGAGATTCCGGACGAGCTTCGATCACTCCGCCGATCAGGAAGTTCGCGTCGAGGCAGATCATTCGCCCCTCCAATGTTTCCGGTCTTCATACACTTCAGCGATGTAGGCGTTTCCCTTTTCGAGATCAAGCCCCCCACCCGAGGCGAATAGTGCTCGGAGCATGGCGGACGGGTCGGGAGTCTCGGCTGGTTTAAGGTTTTCGGCTTGCGCGATGGAGCGGCGCACGACTTCGGCCTGCGAAACATCCCAGCGAGCGGCCAGGCGTTTGAGGCGTTGAGCCGTAGCTTCATCCAAGGCAAAGGTTGTTCTGTGAGTCATCGTTGGCATACCATCACTGCATACCATTGAATCAATCAATGGTCAAGGGAACAATCTTGTCAAGGGAAGTATGATGAGAAAAATTCGGTTCTTCTTGGGGTGCGAGCCCCTCATTTTCACCGACTTCGAACCCTGTCTGCTACATTCTGCAACCGATCCGGTTACACATCTTTACAAACGCACAATTACAGCCGTAGAGAAGTTCACAATCAACACTTGTATCCATACTCATGCTTCATCGAATCAAAGCAACCTTATCCCTCTTACGTGCATCTTTCCATGAATAAGTGAAAAGTGACTAAGTGATGGGTGTGGAAAACGTATGGTTTCCGTAGGGTTTCCGTATGGTTTCCGTATGGTTTCTGCGGGAATTTGTATGAAACGTTGCGATCATGCCAGCAGTCAGACGGCCACAGACTTTCTGCACGCCGTATTCCGCGAAGCATTCTTTCCATGATGCCGTTGAATGGTTCGGATCACAGGTCTTGAGGGCATTGTAGATGTAGAGGTGCGGCGGGTGTGATGGATCAGCAAACAACGATGATCGCCCTCTTCCAGAATACAAAACGTGATCGCATGCGGATGTGCGTAGTCGAGTTTCCATGAGATGTCCCAAGCCTTGCCATTGGGGCAAGACGATAGCAGGACTTTATCGGGATGGCTCACGCGGCAGCTTTGACTCATCGATGGATTTCTGTCAACAGGGCGTGGGGTCGGCTATGACACAACGAACGATTCCTCCACAAGGCAACTGGAGGCACAGCCCTATCATCAGGGCGCGGGAGCTCGGCATTTCCAGAAACGATAACATCCCCTTCTGCATCGAAAAAATGCATCTCCTCAGGGCTGCGTAGATAGAGTCAACCGGAAATTGTATGGTAATTTGTATATTAGCTGATACTTCATTATTCTATTTTTTACATTTATGAATGAAGATTCAACTTAATTCTTACTATACTTCATCATCAAGTTCCAGGGCAATTAGATCAGCCAATCCTAGTTGTTCGTCGATTGCCAATGAATCAAGTGGAGGTTCGATATAACGATCGCCCAACAAGTAACCATTATCAATCAAGAGATTCCTTAGAATTCCAGATTGAAGATATCGTATAAGTTTTCGCCTAATTCTCATGAATTGACTATCAGACAATTCCAAATCTGCGGGAACTAATATGTAGCGATAAGCTGATCTCTTTAAGTCTTTTCCCACATGTGCCAGGTGCGCTTCAAGAAATCGCATGCAATCTTCTGGCAAATGACTCTTAACATTCACAATGAGCGATTGCCAATTTACCATTTGTCCTTGTGAAAGCAATTGCATCCATGAACGGATGTCATTATCAATCTCTTGAAGTAACCAATGGTAGCAGGCGTCGATGTCGCCATAACTAAATTGATCGTGGTTAAGCCAGATTACACGGGGTATGTCCTGGGGTGAAATTTCCGAGGCAAGAATTTTTTCCGAGCAATTTTCAAGCATTTCTTTGCGATTAGCCATGATGCATGCTGATATGGCTTTTTTCCTCGTGTTTACACCCAACTTCCATGGTTTGATGTTTTTAAAATAATTTGAGATGATTGTGTAACAGTCTTCAAAAAACATCCTGAGTGTCTTGTCTTCGGATTTTTCAAGCACCTCACAAATCGTATCAAATCGGCCTTTTTTTGAATGCCACTCTTGCAAGCTGTTGATTTTCAGCAAATAGCAGGCGAGAACCGATGACATGCTTTCAAAAATCGACTCATACTTTTCGTATCTCGTGGGATCTTGAACTAATAACATGTAGTGATGAATCATCGACGCCCTATCCAAAGGTAACTTGATTTCTTTGGCTATCTCCTCTGCGGTAGGTTCTCGCTCAAGTTCGTTCCTGATAGCGTCGACAACTCTTCTGAGTTTTTTCACGGTGATGCGAATATCGTTTGGCAAAATGTCATAGATCTTTTGTGGTGGTTTCATAATTGAATTTTTTCTTTTTTAATTTTATGGAAAGGATGGCGTGTGAAATATGAAATTTAGTCACGGCCGATTAAGCGGCCCATTTACGGTGGTTTATGGAAAGATCGAGAGTCAATTCAAAGAGTTTGTCGCATTTTTCAGAAAAAAGGGATTTGTCGTAGCTTTCTTGTGGTAAGCATTCATCTAAAACCTCAGCAAGTTGCTCCCGCACCCGAAGTCGTGTTTGGCTGTTTTTATACCAATCCTGGACCAGCAGTTTTGGTGATTCATCAGTGAGGCGGTTGAGGAGTTTTTTTGCAGCTAGTCGGACGGTCTGCTCTTCCTGTTGGGTCATCTTTTCTTTGCTCAGAAGGTCGTAAATTTCCAGTTCGTCCTCGGTGAGTCCCATGCGGATATGGCGTTCGTCTTCCTCGCGGAGAGATTCGGCAAATTCTACGAGGGCTTTGAAATCGGCGTCCACCGAACTGCTTCCGGCGTTGTAGCGGTCGATGATCTCCTGCAATCGTTCTGCGAAGTCGCGGCGTGTGCGGTTTTGTGCAAGCATTGCGGAGAGTTTTTGTTCGAGAAAAGCCCTCAGGTCGGTGATCTCAATGTTCTTGAAAGTGGCTTGTTTGAACTCTTCCCGCAGTTTATCAAAATCGACTTTGCTGAGGTCCCAGGTTTTTCCTTTTTTGGCGATTTTGAAGGAGGATCCTTCTTGCGCCTTATCGCCTGCGACAACGAGGCTTTCGTCGAGAAGGTCGCTGATTTTCCGCATGGCGGCATAGATATCCTGCCGATCAATTATGCTGTCGATTATCCCGCGCAAATACTGGAAAACAGCAACGCTGCGGACGACGGGTTTGCCGAGGATTTCTGGTTTGCTGGCCTCGAACAGTGAGCTGATGGTGTTTTCAAGAACCGCGAAGTGCTTTCTCCATTCGTCTTTGTGGAGCAAGCGGTCGGCCCATTCGGAAAACAGGCCGATCTTTTCGAATACATCCTCGCTCTCCAGCGCCTTCTGGATGTGAACACCCTTGGGTGTGCAGAAAACCAAAGCCTGTTCGATGGCTTCATCAAGCAAGCTAAAGAGCTTTTCCTTGTCTTTGATGGGGAGATCATCGGCTTCATCCGCGCCCTCGCCGTAGTCTTTAATGGCCTTTTTGAGGCGCTTGAAGACCCCGTAGTAATCGATGACTTCGCCACTAGTTTTCTCGATGCCGTTGATCTTGTGTGAGCAGACGCGATTGGCGCGGGCAATGGTTTGCATGAGGGTGTGATCCTTCTGCGGCTTGTCCAGATAGAGCGTGGATACGGTCGGCGCATCGAAGCCGGTAAGCCACATGGCGCAGACGAAGACGAGTTGCAGCGGATGCTCGGGATCCTTGAAATTGTATTCTAGGTCGTGGCCGTGTTCGTTCACGTCGTTCATACGTTTGCGATGGGGCGTGATGTCGAGGCCCTTTTGTTTGAATTTTTCCTCTTCGCCATTCTCTTCGCTAATGACAACCGCCATTTCGACCTTGCGCATGTATTCGACGCGCTGCTTGAGTCGTCGCTTCTCGGATTCGTTGGTGGTTTTGCCAATTCTTGCCAGAAGAGCTTTGATTTCCTCTTTCCAAAGCCGTGAGACCTTCTCATGCATCTTGACGGCGGTGAATTTGTCCAAGGTGATGACCATGCCTTTCCCCAAATAGCCGCGGCGGGGGAAGTGATAGACAATGTCGGCAGCAATGGCATCGAGACGGTCGTCGCGCTTGATGACTTCAATTTCGACCGCGAATTTTTTCTCTAGCTTTTCCTGTTGCGCGTCGTCGAGGTTCTCATCCTCAAGGATTTCATAGAATTCATCGCTCAGGTCCTCGTTTTGATTTTGCATTTCGGGCACCCGTTTGGTGTAGTAGAGCGGGACGGTTGCACCGTCATCCATCGATTGGCTGAAGTTGTATTCCGAAACGTAGTCACCAAACCAGGCATTGGTCCTGCGCTCACGACCCAACAGTGGTGTGCCGGTGAAGGCGAGGTATTGCGCGTTGGGAAGCCCGGCCCGCATGTTTTCCGCGAGGGATTTGTATTGGGTGCGGTGCGCTTCATCGACAATCACGATGATGTCGTCACGCTCCGAGAGCAGTGGATAGGCTTGTCCTTTGGGCCAGCGAAACTTGTGGATCAGGGTGAACACCATGCGTTTGTTCTCGCTCAGGAACTTGCGCAACTGCTCGCTGTCTTTCGGTTGGGCGGTTTCCGCCTTACGAACCGTCTCGGTGTTTAGAAAGGTTTGGTAAATCTGGCGGTCGAGGTCTTCGCGATCCGTGACGATCACAAAGCTGTAGTTGCCCATGAGTTTGCGTAGGATTTTTCGAGAGTAGAAAATCATCGAAAAGCTCTTGCCGGAGCCTTGTGTGTGCCAGAACACCCCGAGCTTGCCGCCATTTTCGTGGCGTTTGAGGAATTTCTCAAAGCCCCGGTTGACCCCGATGAATTGGTGGTTTTGAGCGATGATCTTCTGGTTCTGCTTGTGGAAGAGGATGAAGTTTTCCACGTAGTCGAGCAGCTTACTTTTGGAACAGAGCCCCGCGAGGAAACGTTCGACGCTGGTGCCTTGTTCGCGGATTTGCTCGCGCTTGACTTTTTCCTTCTCATCCTCCGGGCGCAGCCAGTGGAAAAAATGCTCCCACGCGGCGGTGAGGCTGCCGATGCGGGTTTCGATGCCGTTGGAAAGAACGCAGAGTGCGTTGGTGAGGAAGAGTTGAGGGATGTCCGCCTTATAGTTCGTCAGGTTGTCATCGTAGGCAGTGCGGAGTTTGACGTTGGAGTTCTTCAGCTCGATGAAGACCAGCGGCAGGCCGTTGAGGTAGAGGAGAATGTCTGGCCTGCGGTAGCCGGCTTTGGCCGCGGCTCCGGTGCTTTGAATCCATAGTTGGGTGACGACGAGAAATTGGTTGTGCGGGGAGTCGGGATTTTCAAAGTCGATCACCTTCACCCGTTCAGTACGCAGGCGGCCTTGGTCATCCTTGAATTCCACCCGAACGCCGTCGCGGATCAGTCCGTCGAGTTCACGGTTAGCGTTGATGAGCGAAAGGGCCTGGCGGCGGTCACAGAGGTGGTCGATCGCCTTGTCGATGGCGGCCTCGGGAATTTTAGGATTGAGAGCAAGGGCTGCCGCTTTGAGCGGATCCCGTAGGATCACCTCGCGCTTGTCGCGGCGGCCAGAGCCGTCGTTGAGATCCGCGGGGTCTGCAGTGTAGCAGTTCATGCTATCGTAGCCATAGAGGTTCTGCAACTTCTGCATGATGGCTTGTTCGAGGTCGTCTTCGGAAATGAAGTTTGGCATGGCTTAGAGTTCCCAGAGTTTGGAGATGGGCACGGCGTAGAGTTTGAGTTCTCGATCAATCGGTAGAATGGAATTACCATCATAAAAGACAATACCACCTTGAAAATCGAGTCCGGCTTGGGATGCTAGGCGTTTGAGACCATCAGCATCTGAGGGCTTGACGCTTGCAGCCGCTTTGATTTCCACGCCCCAGGTGCGATTGCCCTGCGTGAGTACGCAATCGACTTCCACCTGATCCTTGTCTCGGTAATGCCACAGTCGCGTTTTGCCCGGCATTCGTGCGGCTTGATTTTGAAGCTGTTGGAGAATGAAGGACTCCAGTAAGTGCCCAAAGGCTGATCGGTCGATTTTCCAAGTATCATCAGTGATGCCCGCGAGTGCCGCAGCCAGTCCACTGTCACGAAAGTGAATTTTTGGCGATTTAATCAGGCGTTTCTGCACGTTCCGGTGCCAGGCGGGAAGACGGCGCACGAGATAAAGTTTCTCCAAGATGGAAAGGTACTTTTCTACTGTCGCTCGTGTGTGCCCCAGTGCTTTGGCTGTCTCGGTAACATTGAGCAATCGTGCCGTCTGGTGGGATAGGTATTCCAGCAGGCGTCCAGTATCCGCGCTATCACGAATCTGGCTGATGTCGCGGATGTCCCGCTCGATGATGGATTGAATGTATTGTTCCTGCCATTGTCGCGCCCGTTCTGGCGAGCGGCAAGATGCTTCCGGGTAACCGCCTGCGATCACTCGACGGGGCAAGGTTGAGGCTTGGGGTGGCGTGCTGCTCGTGATGCCGGATTCGAGCTTACAACTCATCCATGTTTCCAGGAAAAGCCCCGCTGTGCCCTCCTTTTCAGCCTCGGAGAAGGGATGTAGTTCCAGCAACTCCATGCGCCCCGCGAGTGAGTCTGACAAGCGGGGCAACTGCAGCAAATTGGCTGATCCGGTTAACAGGAAGCGTCCAGGCTTGCGGTTTGTGTCCACGCTTTGCTTGATGGCAAGGGCTAGCTCCGGCACACGCTGTACCTCGTCAATGGTAACATATTCGGGCAGTTCTCCGATAAAGCCTTTGGGGTCGTGCTGGGCAAAATCGTAGCTGCTAGGCTCATCCAGTGTTACATAAGCTCTGTCGGGAGATACATGCTGTGCCATGGTGGACTTGCCGCACTGACGGGGTCCCAAGATGCAGACAACTGGGGTATCTGCAAGCGCCTGCGTCAATCTGGTCTCCAGATGGCGTCGGATGTAAGGCGGAAAATGCGAGGAAGATCGTATCATTTGGCGTGGACAATTTGCTCTTTAGGGTGCAGACAAATTGCTCTTTGTCAAGCGGACAAATTGCTCTCTAATGAACTGGCAGATTGTGCTCTGAAGTTCGGACAAATTGCGCCTTGCACAGCGGATGAAAGGTGAGTCACATGACGATTACACTGTTGCGATACGATTGAGTTCATAGATAGCAGCTGTCATGGTTTGATTTCTTGTAAAACGCTCAATCTTTTCAATGGCTTGTTTGACGAACTCATCTTCGAAGCGAGCCGCAACCCAAACCAGATCTCTTTGCGTAAGATGACCATCGTTCGGTAATCCAAACGAGAAATTTCTTTTTTCCATGAATATGGAGCCACCTTGCATATAGCGATCAATGCGAGCAAAACCAGATTTTACCGCATCAAATTGACTCTTATTCATGGACTGATAACATCCAAAATTCTCTGGCCTGAGTTGAAGCTCGTAGCGCCAACCGAACATTAATCGCAAAGATGCAGGGCCATAGTCCTTGAGATACCAGATGGTGTCCGCATCCCTGTCTGCGTTGGGTGCGCAGTCCCAAGCCCAACCTTCGGATGGATTTTCATCAAAGTGATGACGAATTCGACTTGTGACCCGCGCGAGGCATGCTCTTACCATACCGTCTTTCATATCAACGAGCTCGAGAAAGGCCGTCCAATGTTCAATGCTCGGAAATAGTTCGAGGTATTGTTCTTTGTTTTCGATTTTCATGGGTGTGATTTCCAGATTTCTTGATAGAGTTCCAAGTAAATGCGCATGCGGTGATTTTCATTCGGTAATTTCCCAGCACATTCCTGAAGCCATGATGGCAAATCTTCATCCAAGGTGAAGAGAATGGGCTTCAAGGGCAATGTTTTAGGTAATCTATCATTTATGGACAAGTGATCAGGGATTGTGAGACTTTGCTGTTGAGGCGTTTTGTATTTGTTCGGTGTCAGGTAGATTACCTTGAAATGGTTGCGCGTCTCTTCCGCATCGTAATCCAGATCAGGGAATGATCGATGAATCGCTTCATGCCAATAGCGATACAACTGGGAGCTTTGATCCACAGCCCAATTGGATTTGTTTTCTATGATGACAACGCTGGCAGGTGAAGCCCTTGTGAGGCAGATATCGATGTTCTGTGCTTCTGTCCTGACCTTCCAAGTTCCTACATAAGGATTCGCCACTCCGATTCTTTTCAGAAACTCGCGCAGAAACAAATCGCCTTGGCCATGTGTGCCGTGACGGCTCAACAAATCCCCGATCAGCTGGCTGTGTGTCGTCTCTTGAATGGCAATGCGCTTGAAGGGATTGAATAAAAAGCTCGTGCTTTTGTTCCTTTCAATTCGATCCTTTTTTTGCGCCTGATATCTCATCAAGACATCATGGAGCCGATCAATGGTTTGTCGTTTTCTTTCCCCTTGTAGAGCGAGATAACAAGAAATGACTTCTTGGAACCCTGTTCGATTGCTTTGGGAAATCGTATTCATGCAGTCTTACGCCGTCGCTTACTCCTCGCGCATGTTCGGCGGGAATTGGATCTCGAGGTCTTCGACCGAGAGCTTGCCGGAGATTAGGCGCGGGAGAAGGAGATCGCGGGTGCGGGTGAGGTTTACGATCTGTTGTTTTAGGATGTTTTTCTGCTGAAATATTGCCTCGTATTTATCATTGAAATCTGACAACAGTTGATCCGAGTTTGGCAGGTAAAAGATTAGCCTATTAATGAATTCTTTGTTGGCGTGAGGAACTGCTGATCCGGTATTGTTGGACAATATTGAATCCCGAGATGCGCCTAAAAATTCAAAGATGTAATGCGCATATTTTTCAAGTATGCTTATTCGTGCAAATGTTGAAGCGACTATGCCGTGTTTTGCTCGAAATACTAAGCCTGAGTTGGAGCCGTCCATTAGCATCAAAGTATCTCCGTCGTTGCAAATCACGCTGCCACGATCTCGTTTAGCAAACTCTGCTTCCTGTCCGCGAAGATATGCTGCATTGATATAGGGTAGATGGTCCTCACTAGGGGTGAGAGTCAATTCGCTCGGTGTTCTTCCTTTGATGAACTTACAAATACTCGCGAAGCGAGTCGTAACCCACCCCACTGGCACGCCTTTGACGAACTTGGTGTTTTGGTGGCCGGGGAAGCGCATGCGGACGAACCATTCGCGGTAGAGTTCCTCGGCCATCTTTTCGAGCAGGGCGATGCGCCGCTTGTTGACCTCAATCAGATCGTCGTAGGCCGTCAGGATCGCGGCGATTTTGTCTTGTACAGCAACTGGATATTTTGGAACTGGGATAGTGAGCAGCTTAGAGACACTAAGATTGTCTTGTGTCGCGCCCATCGTAATTGATCGAATACCAAGCTTAATTGAATCCAAGTAGTACTTAATGTAGGCAGAGTTACACTTGGATCGATCTACTCTGAAAACGATTACGCTATCAGGAAAGCAAGCTTTGATAGCCAAAATAGCGCTATCCCCTGTGTTCACGCCAGCGTTAACTATGCAAAGCACTCCCGGTTCCCACACTCTACTTTGATCTATTCCCGCCTGACTGTAAGTCTGCGAGAACTTGGTTACGTAAAGTTCTGAGTTTGTAATATCTCCAGTTTGAATGAATGGCAACTCTCCTCCATAAAGGTGAGGGGCGTTTCGGGGTCGATGCTGTGATCGACCTCTGGAAATTTTCCCTAGGTCATTTAACCGGCAGAACTGGTCATCGATACTTCTCATAAGTCCCCAACCAGTGTTTTGCAGTTTCTAAAAATAACGGCTTCTATTGAAGAAGCCTTTTCAGACAAAAAGCCAAGTTCCGTCATGGCTTCTTTCATATCTTCAACAAACTCCTCCTCCGTCTTCCCATCCTCTTCGATCACCACGCCGACGTAGCGGCCGGGGTTGAGGGAGTAGTCCTGCTCTTTGATTTCCGCGAGGTCGGCGAGTTTGCAGAGGCCGGTGACGTCTTCGTATTTCGCCTCGGGGAAGCGTTCTTGCAGCCAGTGGATGTGGGCGAAGGCGCTTTCGGCGTTTTTCACCTCGCTGTGGAGGGCTTCGAGGGCGGTCTTGAGTTGTTTGGTGGCGCGGTCGGCAGTCTGGCGTTTGCCCGCTTCCTTGGCCTGTTCGGCAAGGGTTTTTTCGTGGCGGCGCACGGCTTTGTCGATCTGCTTGAGGCAAGCGTGCAGGCGGGTGAAGAAGGGATCAAAGGTGGCGCGGAGTGCCTGCTGGGCGGCGTTTTGTTTCTCCACGGAGGTCGATACGTGCTGCTTTTGGTAGGCGGCGTAGGCTTTTTCCAGCGGGGCGAGCTGTTGCCAGGTTTCCAGCAAGTGGGCGACGGCTTCTTTGCCGGGAGTGTCGTCGAGGACTTCGAGGATTTTTTGGGAGACAGGTTCGACCTGGGTCTGGTTTTCGGCGAGGCGCTGCATGCCGGTGGCGAAGTAGCGGTCGATGAGGGCGGTGAATTCCGCACGACGGCCTTTGTGGAGGCGGCTGATGATGGCGATGTTTTGAATCTGCTCCTCAGAGAACTCGCGGTGGGCGCGGTCGATCTGGGTAAAGATGTTGCGGGCATCGATGAATAGGATGCGCTCGTCGGTCTTGCCTTTGTCGAAGAACCAGAGGGTGGCGGGAAGAGTGACGGTGTAGAACATATTCGACGGCAGGGTGAGCATGCCGTAGATGAGCTTGTTCTCGATCAGGGATTGGCGGATCTCGGCCTCGGAGTGGCGCGCATCGGAGGCGGAGTTGGCCATGACAAGAGCGGCGCGACCGCCGGGTGAGCCATTTCCCGGCTCCCTAAGCGAGGTGGCGAAGAGATTGATCCAAAGGTAATTGGCATTGGGGACGGTCTCCTTGCCCTGCTCGGATTTCTTGGCCTTGGTTTTGTTGCGCGGGATGCCGTAGGTGTTGAAGCGGCGGTCGCCCTCGACGGCGGAGAGTGAGACGTCGTCCACATTGAAGGGTGGATTGGCGAGCACGTAGTCGAACTGGCCGAAGGAGTTGTGCTGGTCTTCGTAATAGGTGATGCCCTGCTTGATCTCGCCGCGCAGGCCATTGACTGCGAGGTTCATGCGCGCGAGTTTCACGGTTTCGCCTTCCTTTTCCTGGCCGCAGACGAAGACGCTGGTATCCTGGCCTTTCGCTTCCAGCTCCTGACGGTGGGCTTCGATGAATTGGGCAGACTGCACGAACATGCCGCCAGAACCGCACGCGGGATCAAGCACGCGGCCGCCCTGGGGCTCGATGATTTCCACCATCAGGCGCACGACCGAGCGCGGGGTGAAGAATTCGCCGCCGCCCTGGCCTTCCGCCATGGCGAACTTGCCGAGGAAGTATTCGTAGATCTGGCCGAAAATATCGCCGGTGGAATCGTCGGGGATGTTATCGAACTGGCGGAGCAGTTGGAAGGGCAGGTGCTTCATCTGCTCGGTGCGGGTGAGGCGGTGGTATTCCTGCTTGGGCAGGCTGCCTTCCAGCTCGGGCTTGTATTTCTCGATCAGCTCCATGGCGTGCTCGATGGCCTTGGCGATGTCCTGATCTTCTGGCAGGTTGAGCAGGTAGCGATAGCGGGCTTCTTCGGGCAGGTAGAAGCCGCATTTGAGGATGGCGATCTCGTGGATCGGCATTTCGCGGCGGGTGCCCCGGAGTTTTTCAAATTCCGCTTGGATCGCGGCTTCGTGGCGGCGGTAGTTGATGTCGGCGAATTTGAGGAAAATCAGGCCAAGCACGGGCGTACCGTATTCCGTTGCTTTGAGGTCGGAGTTGGCGCGCAGGTTATCGGCGGCAGCCCAGAGGTCGCTTTCGAGTTGTTTGAGTTGGTCGCGGGTCATGGGTGGGCTGGTGAATCCGACGTGTGTTTGCCTATGAAAGAAATAGAGGTTGCAACGGAGTTACAGCGATAGAGGCAACTCGAATGAAAACTGGTTTGATGAAATTTGTGGGATTGCATGGGCAAAGAGAAACATTATGAAAGTAATTATGCGATAGGCTTACTGAAATCAGGTTAGGAGGCAAGGAGAGAATGCTCAAAAAGCGGTGATTTCGGGAAATGGCTGTCGTGAAAGTAGAGGGAAGTGGCCATTGTTTGAGGGGAAGTGGTCGTTGTTTGAGGGAAAGTGGTCGTTGCTTGAGGGGAAATGGCCGTTGCTTGAGGGGAAATGGCCGTTGCTTGAGGGGAAATGGCCGTTGCTTGAGGGGAAGTGGTCGCGAACGAAGCGGGCGATGGGGCGATTGGAGATATGCCAAGGGGAGGTGGCGGTGTCGATGAAAGGCTGGAGGAGGGCTTCGATGTCGGTTGGCAGGGACTTTTGGATCAGGAGTGGTTGTTTGCGGAAAGGGCGAGGTTGGCTTTTTGGAAAAGCTGAAATTGGCATGAAGTGTCGAGTGATCAGTGGGAAATTGGTTGTTGGGGGATGAGATGCTCGATGATTGGGTGTTACTCTTCGGGCTCAAGGGCGGCGAATTTTTCTTTCATGGTGGGGTTGCCGTGGGTGAGTTTTTTGATGGTGATGTCCTGGGCTTTGTCGTTGGCGAGGCGGAGGTTGTTCTGTGAGCCGATGAGCGCTTCTTTGGTTTTTTGCAGGTGGTTGATCGACTTATCAATTTCTTCGATGGCAGTTAGGAACTTCTTGGAGGCGAGGTCGTAGTTGCGGGAGAAGGCGCTTTTGAAGGTATCCAATTTTTCCTCAAAGTGGGTGACGTCGATGCTCTGGGATTTCACTAAGGCGAGCTCCGCTTTGTATTGCAGCGAATTCATCGCGGCGTTGCGGAGGAGGGTGATCATGGGGATGAAGAACTGGGGGCGGATGACATACATCTTGGGGTAGCGGTGGGAGACATCGACGATGCCGGAGTTGTAGAGTTCGCTTTCGGGTTCGAGCAAGGAGACGAGGACGGCGTATTCGCAGCCTTTTTCGGTGCGGTCTTTGTCGAGTTCCTTGAGGAAATCCTCATTCCTCTTTTTGGTGGTGGTGGCGTCGCTCTCGTTTTTCATCTCGAACATGATGGAGACGATCTCGATGCCGTTCGTATCAGAATCGCGGAAGATGAAATCGCCTTTGCTTCCGGTTTTGGCATCGTTGTCCTTTTCGAAATAGGCTGTGCTAAAGGCGGTGGCGCGGAGACGGTTGAATTCCGTCTCGCAGTGTTGCTCCAGGGTCTCGCCGACCATTTTGGTGGAGAGCTTCGCTTTCATGTCGCGGAGGCGCTCGATGGCGTCGTCGCGGTCTTTAAGCTGGGTTTCGTAGCGATCTTTGAGGGATTGCTCGGCGAGTTGTTTCTGGAGTTCGAGTTGTTGGAGGTTGTTTTGCAGGGTATCGCGCTCTTTTTGGACAGTCTCCAGCGCTTCCTTGATGGCGAGTTTTTGATTGAGTTCGTGGGATTCGAGTTTGCTTTTGAGTGACTGAATTTCGGCTTCCTTGTTGGCGGCGGCTTCTTGGAGGTCTTTGCTGCGCTTGAGTTCGGCCATTTGCGAAGCGGTTTGGGTCTCCAGCTTGGCTTGGGCGAGTTCGGCCGCCAATTTATCGCGCTCCTTTTCCACGGCGGCCATGGCTTGCGCGACTGCCAATTTGCGGGATTCCTCGCCTTTGTCCAAGCGAGCTTTCAATTCCTGAATTTCGGTCTCCTTCGCGGCGGCGGCCTTTTGCAGTTCGCCGGCAGCTTTCTCTTTGGCGAGTTCGAGGGCGTTGAGCTTTTCCTTTTCCGCGAGTTCAAGGCGCTGATGCAGTTGCTCCTCAAACTCGCTGTTGCGAACCTGTTTGAGAATATCGGCGTAGCCGGCTTCATCGACTTTGAAGGCTTTATGGCAATGGGGACAGATGATGTCTTTCATGATTGGTTTGGTGCGGGAAAGTGGTGAGTGTTTCGTGAGCAGTGATCAGTGATAGGCCTTTGGGGGTGAGGCGGTATTTTTGCAGGCGGCTGTTGGGTTTGTCGGGGATGCTGCGTTCGATGAGGCCGGCTTCGAGGAGTTGATTTACTCGTTGATTCAACTTGCTGGAAATGCTGGAGTGCCCCAAGACCTTGGCTAATTCAGCCTTCGATAGAGCGGCACCTCCGATTGAGAGAATAATTCGATCTGCAAGTGACTCTAGCCCCGACTCTAGCCCCGACTCTAGCCCCGACTCTACTTCTGAGTGGGTCGTCAATTGTGCGGTGTAAGGGAAGATCATGCGGGTGAAATTTTCGGAGATGCGGAAGCATTCTTTGGGATAGGTCCGGAGGATGCGGGGCATGCCGGAGCCGAGGTATTCGACCATATCGAGGTCGCGGAAGATGCGCATCAGCTCCTTGTTGCGGGGGATGGAGTAGCCTTCGAAAAACTCGGCTTCGGTTAGTCCTTGGGGGATGCTGCCGGTGGAGGTTATCTCCAGCCTATCGGCAAAAAGCTCGAACTTGGGGACGCCTTCGTAGCTGTAGTCATTGTGGATGATGGCATTGATCACGGCCTCGCGCAAGGCGACGGGATCGAGTAGGCGGGTTTCAAGGCGCTCTTTCGAGGTGATGCGGGTGAGGGTTCGGTTCTCGAGGTCCAGTTTATCGAGCACTTGTTTCGTGGCTTTGACCAGGCAGCAATTGCCATATTCTTCGTTTTCGATGAGGTTGACCCTGTCGGTACCGGCATACTTGGCGACTTTGATGCTGGTGTTGTTGATGTCGGACAGAAGATAGGCGGCGTAGTTGTAACGGTCGTCTTCGGTGAAGAGTTCGAGGTTTTTGAGAAACTGGGCATTCGGTTCGCGCCCCGTTGCTTCGTAGTAGATTTTGAGTTGGGAGAATTTGAGATCTTGGCGAGGGGAAACAATGCGGCTGATGGAATTGCGGATGCGTTTGGCAAAAAGGGCTTCAATTTGGCGTTCGGGCATGGGCTCGGTAGCACTGCCGATGCGGAGAAAACAGCCCCGAGGGCTCATGCCTTGCTTGCGGAGGTAGTAGGGTTTTTCCGATCCGCTTGCGACCAGGAGCTTAATCCATGTGCGGCCTTCACTTTCCTCGATCAGTACATCGAAGAGTCCGAGGCAGGAGGGCTGGATGTTCTGCTTCAGCCGATCCTTGATCTTGAGCTGATCTCCATCTGGATCAGCGAGGCCGAGGACAGTTCCCGCATCGTCCATCCCAATGAGGATGCGCCCGCCCTCGCGGCTGTTGAGAAAGCCCACGACCTCGCGTTCGAGCGCATCAGTGAGCTCGCGTTTGTATTCGAGGTGTTGAGATTCGGGAGACATTCGGATGGTTTGTTCGGGAAATGATTTATGATGAATCTGGATAGGTCATTCTGGATATGCGATGATTTTCTATACTGTTTGCCGGAAATGGGCAAGGATAAAGGGGGGTATAAACCCGAAATCCGAAGTATAACGCCGCCATTCGCTGCCATTTGCCGTGCAAGGCATTTCAGACCTTGGGGCAGCATCTTTGGATGCAGCCCACTGCGGCCATGAAACGCCTTGCACATCAAAGCCTGGCAGCGATTTTCTGGCGCTCTACTTCGGATCTCGGTATAAAAGGCCATGCATGTGTCATAGTCCGGTAGTGAGGCAGACTTCGTGGGCTGGTTGATAGTTTTGTATCGACGATGGAAGAAGCCATAGATAGGGTGCTGTGCGAGAAAAGCGTTATTTTTATGATAAGAAAAAGCACACATTGCGATGCTGTGGTCGTCGGCGGCGGGCACAATGGATTGGTTGCGGCGACGTATTTGGCGAAGGCCGGTAAGAAAGTGATCTTGCTGGAAGCGCATGACGAATTAGGCGGCGCGACCACGAGCGTGAGGCCATTTCCTGATTACGATGCGCGGTTGTCGCGGTATTCGTACTTGGTGTCGTTGCTGCCAGATCAAATAGTCGCGGATTTGGGGCTCAACTTTCAAACGCTGGGTCGTCCGGTTGCATCCTATTCGCCCTACCAAAACCAAGGTCAAGAAGATGGTTTGCTAGTCGCGACGAGCTGGGATCGAGCCACGGAGGATAGTTTATGCCGATTGACAGGTGGCAACGAGGAGGGCCGAGCATGGCAGGCATTTTACGGAGAGATCGCTGAATTGGCGCAACGCATGGCGCCATCGATGTTGCAGCCATTGAAAACAGCCGCAGAATTGAAAGCCGAAGTGGGATTACCCGATGTCTGGCGCTCGTTGATGGAGGTGCCGATAGGTCAAGCGATCCGTGAGAGATTTCGCGATGACTTGGTGCGAGGGGTGGTGCTGACGGATGCGCTAATTGGCACCTTTGTCTCAGCCGATGACATGCAGGCGAACCGCTGTTTTTTGTATCATTTGATCGGCAATGGTACCGGCGAGTGGCGCGTGCCACAGGGCGGCATGGGTGCGCTGGTCAAGGAATTGCATCGCGTGGCATTGCTGCATGGAGTGGATGTGCGCAATCGCTCGCAGGTTGTCGCATTGGATAGCTCGGCTACGGGAGTGAAAGTCGAAACGGCAGAAGGCGAAATTTTTACCGCGGATGACCTGCTATTTGCGGCAGCTCCTCAGTTGTTAGCGAAATTGCAAGGGCGCGAAAAACCGAGTTCGTTGGAGGGGGCGCAGCTGAAAATCAACATGTTGCTGAAACGTTTGCCACGCTTGAAATCAGGCATTGATCCACGTGTAGCCTTTGCCGGCACCTTCCATGTCAATGAGCGTTATTCGCAACTGGAAGCTGCCTATGTGGCAGCGAGCCAGGGCGTCATGCCCGCGCCGATGCCCTTAGAGTTGTATTGCCATACCTTGACGGATCCGAGCATTTTGTCGCCGCAGTTGATCGCAGAAGGCTATCAAACCTTGACGCTCTTCGGCTTGCATACGCCGGCGGCCTTGTTTGATCAAGATCCTGCGGCGACGAAAGCACTCGCCTTGGAGCGTGCGCTTGCGAGCTTCAATGAATGTTTGCTCGATCCCATTGAGTCAGTGCTAGCACCATGCAGCGATGGATCGCTGGCCATCGAAATCAAATCGCCACTGGACTTGGAAAAAGATGTTTTCCTGCCGCGAGGGAATATTTTCCATAAGGATCTGGATTTTCCATTTTTCGATGAATCAAGTACAGCGAACGGCAATCTTTGCTGGGGTGGAGAAACCGAGGAAGCGAGGATTTTCCTTGCTGGTGCGGGTGCCATACGCGGTGGCGGCGTGAGTGGCATCGCAGGGCACAATGCCGCAATGGCGGTGCTATCGCGTGGCTGAAAATCAATGGCGGAACGAAATCGCGGGAGAATCGTTGCACACTGCGCATAAATCTGTCATATTTTTCGTGACAAAAATAACACGATTATGAAAATTGGCATTCCAAAAGAAATCAAAGCGCAGGAGCATCGAGTGAGTATGATTCCATCAACCGCTGGGGAAATGATCAAGCGTGGGCATGAAGTGTTTGTGCAGGCATCGGCGGGTCAAGGTGCGAGTTACACAGACGAACAATATTTGGCCGTGGGAGCAACGTTATTGCCTGATGCTGCAGCGGTATTTGCGGAAGCCGAAATGATCGTCAAGGTCAAGGAACCACAGGCTGCGGAAGTCGCGATGCTGCGTCCCGATCACATTTTATTTACCTACTTGCATCTTGCCGCAGATCAGGCCTTGACCGAAAGCTTGATGGCGACGGGTTGTACGGCGATTGCTTACGAAACGATTGAGGTGAATCGTCGATTGCCCTTGCTTGAGCCG